>NZ_CP082273.1:2885835-3206483 GCF_019880385.1 Nocardioides coralli | reverse complement strand
TCGCCAAGCTCGGCACCCCCGCGGAGTTCTACGAGAACCTCGAGCCCGACCGGATCGCCGAGCACATCGTCGAGCTGTTCGGGCCCGAGCTGCCGGGCCTCATCGACGAGGTCATGCAGGCCGAGCACCCGACGCTGTGGCGCGACCTGCCCCCGGCCGGCCGGCGCGCGGTCGTGGCCCGGGTCCAGGAGCAGCTGCCCGGCGTCGTACGCCGGATCACCACCGAGATCGGCAAGCACATCGACCAGCTGCTCGACCCCAAGCTGATGGTCATCGAGCACTTCCGGCAGAACCCCGCGCTCGTGGTCCGCATCTTCCGTGACTTCGGGCAGCGCGAGCTCAACCTCATGGTGTGGTTCGGCGGCGTCTTCGGCTTCCTGCTGGGCATCCCGGTCGCCGTCCTCGACTTCACCTTCCACCAGTGGTGGCTGCTGCCGGTGCTCGGCGTCATCGTCGGGTGGGTGACCAACGCGCTCGGCATGTGGTTGATCTTCGAGCCGCCGGAGCCGCGGCGGATCCTCGGCTTCCGGGTGCACGGGCTCTTCCCACGGCGCCAGAGCGAGGCCGCCGAGGTCTACGCCGGGATCATCGCCGAGGACGTGATCACGCTGCGCAACATCGGCGACTTCCTCCTCAACGGCCCGCGCGGCGACCGGACCCGCCAGATGCTCGGTGACGCGCTCGGGCCGGCCATCGACCAGGCCGCCGGCGTGGTGCGTCCCGCGGTCAAGGTGGCGCTGGGTCGGGGCCGCTACGACTCGATCCGCAGCGCGATCGCGCGCGAGGGGGTCGAGTACACCCTCACGCCGTTCCAGGACGAGGAGTTCAGCCAGGCCCAGGCCGACAAGATCCGCGCCCTCATCGCGACGCGGACCCGCGAGCTGCCGCCGCGGGACTTCGTGGAGATGATGCGGGCCGCGATCCGGGAGGACGAGTGGATGCTCTACGCCCACGGCGCCATCATGGGCTTCGGCGGGGGGCTGCTGCACCTGTGGATCTTCGGGGTGGGAGGCGGATGAGCCACGACGACAGGGAGCCGTCGCGGGTGAACGGTGCGGTCGGCGCCGTCCCCGGACTGGCCCGGATCGCTGCGGTGACGGGACTCAACGCCGCGCAGTGGAGCGTGCTCGCGTCGGCGCGGACCGTACGCCGACTGGTGGCCGCGACGCGTGACCCGGCCGTGGCCGTCGGGCTCGCCCAGGAGCTCGGCGTCACCGTCGGGACGATCACCGACATCGGCCGTGCGGTGGCCCGGGGTGTCCCTCTCCACCGGGCCCTGGCCACGGCCGCCGAGGTCGAGGCCGACGCGACCGAGCGGCAGGACCCGGTCGAGGACCACGCGACGCTGCGGGAGCGGGGCGCCGACCTGCTAAAGCGCTCACGCGACGTCTGGGCCGAGGAGGGGCAGCACCCGGCGTTCTCCCGGATCCTCGGCGACCTCGCACCCGACGAGGCCCGGGTGCTGCTGCTCCTGGTGCGCTCCGGCCCCCAACCCAGTGTCGACGTGCGGACCGGCGGGCCGGTCGGTGTGGTGCACAGCCGACTCGTCGCGGCCGGGTTGACGATGATCGGTCCTCGGGCCGGCTGCCGCTACCTGGAACGGGTGCACGCCTACCTCGACAACCTCCACCGGCTCGGGCTGGTGTGGTTCTCGCGCGAACAGCTGACCGACCCGATGGAGTACCAGGTGCTGGAGGCGCAGCCCGACGTGCTCGAGGCGATGCACGCGGAGCGGTTCACGAAGGTGGTGCGGCGCAGCATCCACCTCACCCCGTTCGGTGAGGACTTCTGCCGCGCGGTGCTGCTGCCGGCCGATGACGCCACGGAGTACCCGATGCACGGGCAGCCGGGGGACGGGGCGTCCTGAGGCCTAGGGATACTCGTGGTTGAGCGGGTAGGGGCGGACCACCTTGACCGAGCCGGCCGCGGCCACCTTCTGCAGGTGGAGGTTGATGCTGCGGGGGGAGACGCCCTTCTCGATGAAGCCGACCGCGCCGGCCTCCATCGCCGCCTCGACCATCCTGGTGGCGCCGATCGCCGAGACCACGACGTACTTGGCGGCCCAGTGGGCCTCCTTCAGCCTGGGCAGCAGCTCGAGCCCGCCGATGTCGGGCATGTGGAGGTCGACCAGGACGAGGTCGGGCTGGTGGTCCTGGACCGCCTGCAGCGCGGACGCGCCGTCGCCGCCCTCACCGACGACCTCGAAGCCGCCGACCTCGAGGCCCATGCGCATGAAGTCGCGGGCGTCCGGGTCGTCGTCGACGATGACGACCTTGAGGCCGGCGATCTCCTGGTCTTCCTCGACGGGGGCAGGAGCGGGCTCGGGATCCTTCCTGCCGAACAGCTTGCCCAGACCCATGGTGTTCCCCTTCGTCTCCGTCCGCCACGATCCTAGCGTCGGCGACTCTGAACTCGGAGGATTGCCCCACGCTTCGGGGATTCGCCGAAGTTGAGTGGAACAGACTCAACCTTCTCGACGTTGGGTGAGGTGTCGTCACCGTGGGTCGGCAGGGACCACTCGGGCAGTCAGGGCAGGAGGACCAGACGTGAGCCAGTTCGGGGCCGAGAAGTTCACCACGCGCAGCCGCGAGGTCATCGAGGCGGCGCAGCTGTCGGCGACCACGGCGGGCAACTCCACGACCGAACCGGTGCACGTGCTGCTCGCGCTGCTGCGCCAGGAGGACGGGACGGCGCGGAGCCTCGTGGCGCGCGCCGGGGCCGATGCCTCGGCGCTCACCGCTCGGGCCGAGCAGCTCGTCGACGGCCTGCCCCGCGCCACCGGCGCGACGGTGCAGCAGCCAGCGGCGTCGGCCGCGCTGACGCGCGTGCTGGCGGGGGCCCTCGACCTGGCCTCGTCGATGAAGGACGACTACGTCGCCACCGAGCACCTGCTGATCTCCCTCGCGACGGTGGAGTCGCCGGCGCGTGACGCGCTGACCTCCGCCGGGCTCACCGCCGACGGGCTCCGCGAGGGTCTGACGGCCGTGCGCGGCAACCGCCGGGTGACCAGCCAGGAGGCCGAGGCGACCTACGAGGCCCTTGACAAGTACTCCGTCGACCTGACCCGCGCCGCCGAGGAGGGAAAGCTCGACCCCGTCATCGGCCGCGACGCCGAGATCCGACGGGTGGTGCAGGTGCTCTCCCGACGTACCAAGAACAACCCGGTGCTGATCGGCGAGCCCGGCGTGGGCAAGACCGCCGTGGTGGAGGGTCTCGCTCAGCGAGTCGTCGACGGCGACGTGCCCGACTCCCTCAAGGGCCGCCGGCTGCTCAGCCTCGACCTGGTCGGCATGGTCGCCGGCGCGAAGTACCGCGGCGAGTTCGAGGAGCGGCTCAAGGCCGTGCTCGAGGAGATCAAGGACGCCGGCGGACAGGTCATCACGTTCATCGACGAGCTCCACACCGTCGTCGGCGCCGGTGCCGGCGGCGACTCCGCGATGGACGCCGGCAACATGCTCAAGCCGATGCTGGCCCGCGGCGAGCTCCACATGATCGGGGCGACGACGCTCGACGAGTACCGCGAGCGGATCGAGAAGGACCCGGCGCTCGAGCGGCGGTTCCAGCAGGTCTACGTCGGTGAGCCGAGCGTCGAGGACACGGTGCAGATCCTGCGTGGCATCCAGGAGAAGTACGAGGCGCACCACGGCGTCCGCATCACCGACGCCGCCCTCGTGGCGGCCGCGACGCTGAGCGACCGCTACATCACGGGCCGCCAGCTGCCCGACAAGGCCATCGACCTCATCGACGAGGCGTCGTCTCGGCTGCGGATGGAGCACGAGTCCTCGCCGGAGGAGATCGACGAGCTCCGGCGCCAGGTGCAGCGGCTGCAGATGGAGGAGTTCGCCCTCGACAAGGAGACCGACGACGCCTCGCGCGAGCGGCTGGAGAACCTGCGCCAGGACCTCGCCGACAAGGAGGAGGCGTTGCGCGGCCTCGAGGTCCGCTGGGAGCGAGAGAAGGACCAGCTGCAGGGCGAGGGGGAGCTGCGCCGCCAGCTCGACCAGCTCCGCATCGAGGCCGAGCGGCTGCAACGTGAGGGCGAGCTGGGCAAGGCGAGCGAGATCCTCTACGGCCGGATCCCGGCGCTGGAGGACCAGATCCAGCAGGTGCAGGAGGCCGAGGCCGCCGACATCGAGCCGCTCGTCGGCGAGGAGGTCGGCGCCGAGCAGATCGCCGAGGTCGTGGAGGCCTGGACCGGTATCCCGACCGGCCGGATGCTGCAGGGCGAGACCGCCAAGCTGCTCGAGATGGAGGAGGTGATCGGCGAGCGGCTGATCGGCCAGCACGCCGCGGTCAACGCGGTCAGCGATGCCGTGCGCCGCTCGCGGGCCGGGATCAGCGACCCCAACCGTCCTACCGGCTCGTTCCTGTTCCTCGGTCCGACCGGCACCGGCAAGACCGAGCTGGCGAAGTCGCTGGCTGACTTCCTGTTCGACGACGAGCGGGCGATCGTGCGCATCGACATGAGCGAGTACTCGGAGAAGCACTCGGTGGCACGGCTGGTCGGGGCGCCCCCGGGCTACGTCGGCTACGAGGAGGGTGGTCAGCTCACCGAGGCGGTGCGTCGCCGCCCCTACTCCGTGGTGCTCCTCGACGAGGTCGAGAAGGCCCACCCGGAGGTCTTCGACATCCTGCTCCAGGTGCTCGACGACGGGCGGCTCACCGACGGCCAGGGGCGCACGGTCGACTTCCGCAACACGCTGCTGATCCTCACCAGCAACCTGGGCTCGAACTTCCTCGTCGACCCGACGCTCGACCCGGAGAAGCGCCGCGAGTCGGTGATGTCGGTGGTGCGGGCGTCGTTCAAGCCCGAGTTCCTCAACCGGCTCGACGAGGTCGTCGTCTTCGACGCCCTGTCCAAGGAGGACCTGGCGCACATCGTCGACCTGCAGCTGGCGCTGCTCGAGAAGCGGCTGGCTGTCCGCCGGATCGCCATCGCCGTCACCGACGCCGCGAAGCAGTGGCTGGCCGACACCGGCTACGACCCGGCCTACGGCGCCCGGCCGCTGCGCCGGCTGATCCAGACCGCCATCGGCGACCCGCTCGCCCGGCAGCTCATCGCCGGCGAGGTCACCGACGGTGGGGAGGTCACCGTCGACGTGACCGACGGCGAGCTGGTGCTGCGCTAGGCATCCCGGTGGCGCCGGCGGGGCAGGACTCCGCCCGCGACGAGTGCCCACAGGATCAGCACCGGCTGGAAGAAGAGCCGCAGGAACCGCTTGCGGTCGGTGTCGAGGCCGAACGCGTCGGTGCCCTCGACGTACTGCGCGACGTTGCCGGGGAAGATCGCGACGAAGAAGGCGGCCAGCAGGATGCCGATGGTGCGCTGGTGCCGCGGCAGCGCGACGAAGGCGGCGCCGAGGCCGATCTCGGCGACGCCCGACGCGACGACGACGAGGTCGTCGTCGACCGGCATCCAGTCGGGCACCTGGGCCCGGAACTCGCTGCGCAGCGACGTCAGGTGGGCCACCCCGGCCGCCACCATCGCGGTGCCGAGCAGCAGCCGGGCGCCGGTGCGCGCCAGGCTCATGCCGCCGAGCCTACGGGTCTCACGGGTGTTCCTCGTGCGGTCGTCACGGACCGGTCGAGGGCAGGAGGCCGGTGCCTACTCGAGCCTGGCCCGGTGTCGGATCCAGACGGGTGGTGGGTGGGCGTGCCGGGGCGGTGGCAGGAACTCGGGCTGCCGGTCGTCCGGGCTGAGCCGGACCTGCCACGGGGTGTGGTGCACCGTCCTGTGGTGATGGCCGCAGAGCAGCACGAGATTCTCGAGCGACGTGGTGCCGCCGTCGGCCCAGTGGCGGATGTGGTGGGCGTGTCCCATGACGGGTGGCCGGGTGCAGCCGGGGAAGGCGCAGTGGTGGTCGCGGGCGACCAGGGCGGTCCAGAGGCCCGGGGTGATGAGGCGGTGGCGGCGGCCGACGTCGAGAACCTCGCCGTCGGGTCCGAGGAGGACCCGGATCAGGTCGGCATCACACGCCATCCGGCGCACTGCAGTCCCGGCGATGTCCAGGCCGTCCTCGCTGACCCCGACCCCGGCGGCCCGGCCGCTGAGGACGTCGGCGGGAATCGTGACGGCGAGGCGGGGGCGGGTGCCGTGGCTGTGGGGGATCCGCTCGGTGTCGAGCGCGTGGTGGGCGAGCTCGGTGAGGGCGTCCCACACCGGGCGCCGTGGTCGCGGGGATCCGGCTGCTCCGCGCACGTCACCGGATCCATGGCGGCGACGGGCTTGGTGAGGGGGAGGAGGGCGGCGCGCAGCCACGCGGCGTCCTCGGTGGTGCCGCGGCCCTTGAGACGGACCCCACCCGCGCCGTCGTCGGTGATGGTGAGGAACCGGCCGAGGTGGGCGGCGCGGTCCTCGCGGTCGAGCGCTTGCTCGGCCTTGCGTTCGTCGCGGTCGGGGTCGATGACGGCGGCGAGGTGGCGCCCGGCACGGTGGAGGTCGCTGGCGTTGAGCCGGCCGGCGTGGTCGAGCAGGAACGCCTCACCGCGGTCGCGGACGTCGGCGGCGTGCGGGAGTTGCTCACACGCGTCGAGGACGATCGCCGCTTGGGCGGGTGACACCGCGCCGGCACGCAGCGCGTCGTGGGTGGCGGTCCGCTCGGTGACCATGATCGCGGCGTGGTGGACGGTGCGGCGGCCCGCGCGGCGACTGGTGCCGGCGGTGTGGGTGTACCAGTCGGCGGTGGACCCCCAGCCGAGGTCCTGCTTGGCGGTGTGGCGGGCGTCGATCTCGGTGAGCAGCTCAGCCTCCAGGGCGGCGGCCTTGGCCTTGAGCCGCTGCAGCTCCACGACGGTCTCGACAAGCTCGCCGCTGTCTCGGGCGGCCCAGAACTGGCCGGACAGCAGGTCGATCTCCGCGCACGCCGACCCCACCACACCGGGTGGTGTGGGGTTGGGGAGCGGGGTGATCGCCATGACCCGATTCAACCCGGGACCACTGACACTCCGACCGCCTCAGAACCCCGTCTCCACAGGGCTTGCGTCGTCACGCGCGCGGGCATCAACGTCTGGCACATCAGCCGGGCACGAGGCTGACGCTGTCCCCCGTCGCGACGTGGCCCGGGCTCACGACGTCCGCGTCGATGCCGAAGGTGACCGACTGCTGCTGGCGCTGCGCGAGCACGGGCAGCAGGTCGAGGTCACGGACTCCGGAGGTCGGGTGGACGTCGATCACGCGACACCGGGGGACCGCCTGACGCACCCGGACCACCGCCGTTCCGACGCGGACCGTGCGGCCGACCCAGCCGACCTCCTCGAAGGGACGCACGTCGCCGTCCACCTGGAAGGTCGCGCGGAACCGGGCCGGGTCGACGGGCGCCCCGACGTCGGCCGCGAGCTGGTCGAGCGACGCGCTCGTCACGATGGTCACCGCGGAGCCGTAGACGACGTCGCCGGGGCGGCTCGCGGCCAGGAGGACGGAGCGGCCGAGGTGGTCGGAGAACGCCGAGGCCCACGGCCCGTCCACGACCTCGACGGCGACGGCCCGGCCCCAGTAGTCCACGGTGCGTCGGTCGTCGCTCGGAGCCGGTGTGCCGAGGACGTCGCCCGACGGGAGGGCGACGGCCAGCGTGCTCCCGTCCCAGGATGCACGAGTCCTGAGCAGCTCCGGGTGGTCGACGGTGCGCAGGCAGCGGTCAGTCGCCGGGTCGAGCAGGCAGAACGCCCGGTCGCCGACGGGGCCGGACGCTGCGAGGCTGGTCGAGCGCCGGGTCACGTGCTGGCTGCCCTTGATCGGCGAGAGACCGATCCGGGCGACCTGCATGCGGCGATCCTGTCACCGTCGCCGCGCGACGCGCGGCTGGGACCGTGGAGCGGTCGTACTCTCCTCTCATGGACGAGGCCCAGCGAACCACGTACGTCCTCGTCGACGGGGAGAACATCGACGCCACCCTCGGCACCGCCATCCTGAACCGGAGGCCGCGACCGGAGGATCGCCCGCGCTGGGAACGGCTGCTGCGCTTTGCGGAGGAACGCTGGGACCAGCCGGCCAGCGGGTTGTTCTTCCTCGCCGCCAACAACGAGCTCCCCATGGCGTTCGTCCAGGCCCTGCTGGCCATCGGCTACCGGCCGATCCCGCTCTCGGGTGGTGCGGGCGACAAGGTGGTCGACATCGCGATCCAGCGGACTCTCGCGGAGATCCGGCGGCGGGACGCGGACGTCCTCCTCGTCAGCAACGACGGCGACTTCGTCGACGAGGTCGGCGACCTGCTCGATGGTCGGCGCGTCGGGGTCGTCGGGTTCGTCGAATTTCGCAACCACGCCTTCGTGGAGCTGGCGGAG
The DNA here is from genome assembly GCF_019880385.1 of Nocardioides coralli. Classification (NCBI taxonomy): domain Bacteria; kingdom Bacillati; phylum Actinomycetota; class Actinomycetes; order Propionibacteriales; family Nocardioidaceae; genus Nocardioides; species Nocardioides coralli. The sequence goes on along the minus strand of NZ_CP082273.1, from coordinate 3,198,203 downwards.
CGCGGTCTCCTGACGTTCGACCTGGAGTACGACGTGCTGGCGTTCAACGAGCGGCTGCCGCGCGTGCGGGTCATCCCGATCGACGAGTTCGACCCCGCCCAGTTCCTGTAGCAGGCTCCCGGTCTGCCAACCGGAGGGTCTCGGGGGCAATCTCCCGAGCGCGTGACGCGACGCACTCCGCCGACGGTTGCCCCTCCGGGGGTCGCGGCTGTCACGATGCTGGGGTGACCACCCAGACCCGTGCCCGCACCTCGACGCGGGCTGCCTCGATGCCCGTGCTCGACCTCGCGATGCGGATCGGCGACCACCTGCTGGCGTCCGGCATGTCGGCCAACGACGTGGTGGTGCAGATGCTGCGGGTCACGCGCGGTTACGACCTGACCGGGGTCCACGTCGACCTCACCTACACCTCGATCACGGTGACCCACCACCGGGGACCGAAGCGCCAGCCGTTGACGGTCAGCCGCGTGGTGCAGCCGCTGGTGGTCAACTACACGAAGGTGGGGGGCCTCGACCGGCTCCTCGACGCGATCGAGGCGCACGAGCTGACGATCACCGAGGCGACGGAGGCCTACGAGAAGCTCTCCTACGACCCCACGCCCTACCCCCGGTGGGTGTCGATGTTGGGCGCGGGTGGCATCGCCTCGGGCGCGGCTCTCATGTTCTCCGCCTCCTGGGTGCTGGTCGTGGTGTCCTTCGCGGCCGCAACGACGATGGACCGGTTGCAGTGGTTCCTCGGTGAGAAGCGGGTGCCGCCCTTCTTCAGCCAGGCGCTGGTGGCTGGTGCGATGACGATGGTCGCCGCCGGCGTCCACCAGCTCGGCCGGCGGGGCGTGTGGCCCTTCGTCGGCATCGATCCCACCCTGATCGTCGTCGGCGGCATCGTGATGCTGCTGGCCGGCGTGATGATCGTCGGGGCGGTGCAGGACGCGATCGACCAGTTCTACGTCACGGCGTCCGCGCGGGTCCTCGAGGTCGTCATGCGGACGGGCGGCATCGTCGCGGGGATCCTGGTCGCCCTCGACATCCTGGAGAGCCAGGGCATCGCCTTCGAGATCCTCAACAACCCCGTCTCCGAGGCCCCGCTGTGGGCACAGTTCGCCGGGGCCGGGCTGATCTCGCTGTCCTTCGCGGTCTACGGCTACGCCGACTGGGTCATGGCCGCGCTGACCACGGTGATCGCGCTGATCGGCTTCGGGGCCTACCTGTTCTTCACCTCGCTCGACGGCTCAGAGGTCGTGGCCAACACCCTCGGGGCGCTCGCGGTCGGCTTCCTCGCGACGCTGGTGGTGCGGCGTACCCACGCACCCGGCTTCGGCATGGAGAGCGGGGCCCTGCTGCCGCTGGTGCCGGGGCTCACCCTGCTCAACGGGCTGCTGCAGATGATGGCCCGCGACCCGGCCAACCCCGCCATCGTGGCCGGGGGCCGGACCCTGCTCGTGGGCGTCCTGACCGCGCTCGGGATCGCGGCCGGCGCGACGCTCGGCACCTACCTCGGCCGTCCGGTGAGCGAGCAGGTACGCCGGCTGCGCCGCCGGGTGAAGGCCGCCGGCCGGGTCCGCACCGAGGCCTCGTTCACCGAGCCGCCGCGCCCCTGACCGTCAGGGTGGTCCCGCGGCTTCGCCGGCCGGTTCGGGCCCGCCCCGCATCGGCAGCTGCGCCGACGTCCGGTGCTCGTTGTCGCGGAACCGCGGCTCGTAGTGCGTGAAGAACAGCCGGGCCACAAGGTCGCCGCGGCTGCGCACGCCGACCTTGTCGAAGATGCTCGTCAGGTGCTGCTGGACGGTGCTGGTGGACACGAAGAGCCGCCCGGCGATCCGGGCGGTCGGCAGGCCCTGCAGCACCAGCCCGACGACCTGCTTCTCCCGCTCCGTCAGGCCGTAGACGGACATCAAGAGCGGCAGGATGCGGTCGGGGTTCGCGGGCTCGATGATGACGGCGACGCGACCGTCGACGTCGCCGCGCAGGGGCGCCCCGTGGAGCACCACCCAGGCGCCGTGGCGCGAGAGGGCTCGCGCCATCGAGACCTCACCGGCCGCCGCGCCGGCGACCGCGGCCTTCGCCACCGACAGGACGGCGGGCGGCAGGTGGCCGGGCCCGCTGTCGGCAAGCTCGTCCAGCCACTCCTCGGCTCCCGGCGACAGCGAGTCGACCTCGAGGTCGGGCCCGAGGATCACCAGCCCCGGGGAGTCGGGCCACTGGGGTTCGGTCGCCTCGCCGAGCAGGAGCGCGCGGCGTACGCCGTCGGCCAGCGCCGGTGAGGCCTCACGGAGGAACGTCTGGTCCGCGGCGTCGAAGAGCGGCCGGTCGGGCTCGCGGTAGAGCCCGACCACGCCCCAGGTCTCGCCCGACCGCGTCCGGAGCCGGGCGAGCATCTCCTGGTCGCCGCCGAGCTCGATGTTCTGCTGCCACCGGCGCGTGGACCGCGGCTCGCCACCGGTCACCTCGTGCAGCGTCGTGACGCCCGACGGGGAGGCGACGACGTCGGCGATCGTGTGCACGTCCTGGCCGTCGTACTCCTGGCGCAGCCACTCCGCCGGGAACTCCGCCAGTCCGTCGTGGAAGTGGCTGGTGACGAGGATCGACGCCGGGTCGACGGTGTAGAAGCACGGCGTCCAGTAGAAGGGGATCGTGTCGGCGAGCACCTCGGTGACGCCCGTCCACAACGTCGCGAGGTCTCCCGCCTGGGCGGAGATCCGGGCGACCTTGTCGAGGGCCCGCTGGTGGTCGCGAGCGGTCACCCCAGCAGGCTACGGCCGCCGCCCATGCTGCGGAACTGGAGAAATCTGGGATGTCGTCCGCCCGGCAGGTCGCCCTAGCGTCGTGGCTCCACGAGAGGAGCACCCGATGAGCACGATGGTCGTCCGCATGACGTGTCAGCCAGAGTTCCGCGACGAGGTGGTGCGGCACCTGCGCGCCGACGTGGTGACCTGGGCGCACGAGCAGGAGGGGTTCGTGGCGGGGTCGTGGCACGTGAGCGTCGACGGCCGCCGCGGGATCGGCGTGGTCGAGTTCGACTCCGGGGCCGCGGCGGAGGCCGCGGCCCGAGCACCGCGGGAGTACCACGACCCCGACGTGCCCTTCCGCATCGACAGCGTCGAGATCTACGACGACGTCGCGACCTCCCGACCGGGCGGAGGGCGGCCGTGACGCGCCGGGTCCTCGGTCCCCGCGACGGGCTGGTGCTCGGGCCGAAGGCCGGTGTCCGGGACCGGTTCCTCGTCGACTCGGCGGACTGGGGCGGAAACCTCGCCGTGGTCGAGCACCTGCTGGCGCCGCACGCGATCGCCGCTCCGTTGCACCGGCACACCCAGGAGGACGAGTTCAGCCTCATCCTCGAGGGGCGCGTCTGGTTCCTTGCCGAGGGCCAGGAGGTCGTGGCCGGCGTGGGCGACCTCGTCTTCAAGCCGCGTCACGAGTGGCACACCTTCTGGAACGCCGGCGACGAGCCCGCGCGCGTGCTGGAGCTGATCACGCCCGGCGGACTGGAGGAGGCGTTCAAGGTGCTGGACACCGCGACCGACGAGGTCGACCTCGACGCCTTCATGGCGCCGTACGGGTGCGAGGCCGACATGGCGGCGACGCTCCCCCTGCTCGAGCGGTACGGCCTGACCTTCGGCTGAGCCTTTCCGCTCGCGTGATGCAATGACCGGGTGAGCGAGACCGCGCCCCGCCCGTCCCACACCACCGTGGCCGCCGCCGTCGTGATCGGCGGCTCGGTCGGCGTGGTCGTCGGCGTCGCCGACCAGCTCTCGGGGCTGTACTCGCTGGAGAACCGGGAGGCTGTCGCGAGCTTCCTGAGCGAGCCGCCGGGTGACGGCCTCGGTCTGGACGTGCCGGGTGCGCTGCGACTGCTCCGGGTGGCGCTGATGGTCGTGGCCGGCTGCGCTACGGCGGCCGCCATCCTCGGCTACCACGTGCTGCGACGCAGCCACCGTGCCCGCCTCGGGCTGACGCTGCTCGCGGCGCCGCTGTTCATCGGCGGCCTCGCCACGGGCGGGTTCCTCACCTCGCTGGTCGCTGCCTCCTCGCTGCTGCTGTGGCTGGGGCCCTCCGGCGAGTGGTTCCGTGGGGAGACCCCCGGGCGCCGTGCGGGGGCCGGCTCCTCGGTGCCGGACACCGCGACGACAGCCCGCCCCGACCCGTGGGGAGCTGGGAGCGGCGCCCCGACGACCTCGGACCCGCCGCCCCGCACCGGCGCGCCCGCGTGGCCGACGGAGCCGCCGCGGGCCCGGCGCCGCCCGGACGCCCTCGTGTGGGCCTGCGTGCTGACCTGGGCCGTCAGCAGCGTGGTGCTGCTGACGATGCTGGCCAGCGTGGCGCTGCTGGTCACCAACACCGACCTCGTGCTCGACGAGCTGCAGCGACAGGGCCGCGAGGTCTCGGCAGCCGACCTCGACCTGCTGCGCACCGCGACGTACGTCACCGTCGGGGTGGGGGCGGTGTGGACCGTGGCCGCGATGCTGCTGGCCGTCGCCGCCTACCGCGGTGTCGGCTGGGGCCGCGTGGCGCTGGTCGTGTCGGCCGTCGCGAGCGCGGTGCTGTGCCTGCTCGCGGCCCTCACCTCTTTGCTGACACTCATCCCGGGCGTGGTCAGCCTCGTGACCGTCCTCCTGCTGAACCGGCCGGAGGTCCGAGCATGGTTCAGGCGCGACGTGGTGCAATGAGGCCATGAGTGAATCGACCGGCAACCCTCCGCCGCACGAGCAGTCGGGCAACGACGCCGAGCAGCCGCCGGCCTACCCGCCCCCCTCGCAGAGCCCGTACGGCCAGCCGCCCCAGTACAGCCAGCAGCCGCAGTACGGCCAGCCGGAGTCGCCCTACGGGGCGGTTCCCTACGGCCAGCAGCCCTACGGCGCGGGCTACGGCCAGGCCGGCTACGGTCAACCGGCGTACGGCGCCCCCGGCCAGGGGTCCGGCGGGCGTCCCGGGACGGTCACGGCCGCAGGTGTGATCACCCTCGTCATGTCCGGGGTGACGCTGCTGGTGCTGGCCCTCACGCTGGTCGCCCTCGGGATCGCCCGGGAGACGCTCGTCGACGAGCTGCGCAACCAGCAGGGCTTCGAGGCCATCGACCCCGGTGACATCGTCTCGGTCATGGCTGTCGTCGTCGTGGTCTTCCTGCTCTGGTGCGTGGCGGCGATGGTGCTCGCGGTGTTCGCGATGCGCCGTTCCAACGGTGCCCGGATCGGGCTCGTCGTCTCCTCGGCGCTCACGGCGCTGCTCTCCCTGGTCAGCATCATGTCCGGGCTGTCGGTGATCCCGCTGATCGCGGCTGTGGCGGTCATCATCTGCCTCTTCGCCGGCGGTGCCAGCGACTGGTACGCCGGGCGCGACGGCCAGCCCAGCCACGGGCACGGCCCCGTGGCCTGAGCCGCTCCCCGCTCACTTCTCGAGGGCGGCCTCGCGCAACCGGCGCAGGCCGTCCTCGATCACGTCCGGTTCCTTGCAGAAGGCCCACCGCACGAGGTGGCGTCCCGCGTCGAGGTCGTCGTGGAAGGCCTGGGCCGGGATCGCGACCACGCCGGCCCGCTCGGGCAGCGTCTCGCAGAACTCCAGCCCGTCGTCCCAGCCGAGGTGGCCGACGTCGGTGAGCGCGAAGTAGGTGCCCTCGGGGACCCGCGGCGCGAGCCCGACCTCGGCGAGACCGGCGCAGAGCAGGTCGCGGCGCCCCTGCAGGTCCTTGGCGAGGGCCAGGGGGAAGTCGGCCTCGTGGTCGAGCGCGTGTGCGACCGCGTGCTGGAAGGGGGTGCCGGAGCTGAAGCTGAGCCACTGCTTGGCGGCCAGCAGCGACTCCACCAGGGGGGCCGGCCCGGTCGCCCAGCCCACCTTCCAGCCGGTGACCGACCAGGACTTGCCGGCGCTCGACAGCGTCAGCGTCCGCTCGGCCATGCCCGGCAGGGTCGCGATCGGGACGTGCTCGTGGTCGTCGAAGACCAGGTGCTCGTAGACCTCGTCGGTGATGACCACGAGGTCGTGCTCGATCGCCAGGTCGGCCACGGCCTGCAGCTCCTCGCGGGTGAGCACGGTGCCGGTCGGGTTGTGCGGGGAGTTGAGCAGCACGAACCGGGTGCGGGGCGTGACCGCGGCCCGCAGCTCGTCGGCGTCGAGGCGGAAGTCGGGCGCGCGCAGCGTCACCGGTCGGCGTACGGCGCCGGCGACCTGCAGCATCGCGACGTAGCTGTCGTAGTAGGGCTCGAGGACCACGACCTCGTCGCCGGGATCGACCAGCCCGAGCAGAGCCGCGGCGACGGCCTCGGTGCAGCCCGTCGTCACGCACACCTCCCGGTCGGGGTCGAGCTCGATGCCGTAGTGGCGCTGCTGGTGGGCGGCGATCGCGGCCCGCAGCGGGGGGATGCCGATGCCGGGCGGGTACTGGTTGTGGCCGTCGGCGATCGCGGTGCGCGCGGCGTCGAGGACCCCCGCGGGTCCGTCCCGGTCAGGGAACCCCTGACCCAGGTTGACCGAGCCCGTCCGCACCGCGAGCGCGGACATCGTGCTGAAGATGGTCGGCGGGATGCCGTCGAGTCGCGTGGCACGCATGTCCGCCACCGTACTAACCGACGGCCGCCCTCACCGGGTCGGTCAGCCGGCCGTCCTCGAGATGGACCACGGCGTCGGCGAACTGCTGCATCGCCGGGTCGTGGGTCGCGACGACCGCCGTGGTGCCCTGCTCCACCACCAACGTCCGCAGCAGTGCCATCACCTGCGCCCCGGTCTCCGAGTCGAGCTGGGCGGTCGGCTCGTCGGCGAGGAGCACGTGCGGTCGGATCGCGAGCGCCCGCGCGATGGCGACCCGCTGCTGCTGCCCACCGGAGAGCTCGTCGGGCCGCTGCCGGGCATGGGCGGACAGCCCGACCCTGTCCAGCAGCGCGGCCACCGTGGCGTCGCGCTCCTGGGCGGCCGCACGCGTGATCCGCAGCGGCAGCCCCACGTTCTCCTCAGCCGTCAGCAGCGGGAGGAGCGCGAAGTCCTGGTAGATCACGCCGACCGTACGCCGCCGCAGCTCCACCAGCTCGCGCTCCGAAGCAGCGGTGACGTCGTGGTCGGCCACCGTGATCTGGCCCTGGTCGGCCCGGCGCAGACCGGCGACGAGGCTGAGCAGCGTGGTCTTGCCGGCTCCCGAGCGACCCGTGAGCAGCAGCAGCTGCCCGGGCGGCACGTCGAGGTCGACCCCGCGCAGCGCGTGCACGTCCTGGCCGCCGTGACGGTAGGTCTTGTGCAGGTCGCGGACGCAGATCATCGGTCCGGCGTGGTCGCTCATGACGGGTCCCCCTCGGGCCGGATCTGGATGTGGTCGTCGGCCAGCTCGACCCGGACCCGGTGGCGCAGCCCGAGCGCAGCCACGAAGTCCTGCGGCAGCTGCAGCCGCCCGGCGCGGTCGAGCACCGCGAACTCCTCGGCCACCACGTGGTGGCCGCCGTCGGCTCCGGCGGCCGTGCGCCGCAGCGTCTCCGAGGAGGTGCGGCCGTCGCGGATCGCCACCGTGCGACGTACCTCGTCGGCGACCGCCGGGTCGTGGGTGACCACGACGACCGTGGTGCCGTGGGCCTCGTTGACCTGTTGGAGCGCGCCGTAGACCTCGTGGGACTCAGCGGTGTCGAGGTCTCCGGTCGGCTCGTCGCAGAACAGCACCTGGGGCTCGTTGGCCAGGGCGACGGCGATCGCGAGCCGTTGCTGCTGGCTGCCCGACATCGCGGTGGGCAGCAGGTCGGCGGTCTCGGCGATCCCCAGCTGCTCGAGGAGGAGAGCAGTGCGATGGGCGCGCTCGGCGCGGCGCTGCCCGGCGAGCCGCTGGGGGAGGTCGACGTTCTGGGTGGCGGTGAGGTAGGGGACCAGGTTGTCGGTGGCGCGCTGCCACACGAAGCCGCAGGTGCGCAGCCGGTAGTGGCGACGCTCGGCGCGCCCCATCCCGAGCAGGTCGTGCCCGGCCACCACCGCCCGTCCGGCGCTGGGGCTGTCGAGGCCGGAGAGGATGTTGAGCAGCGTCGACTTGCCGCTGCCCGACGCGCCGACGACGGCGACCAGGTCGCCGCGCCCCACGCGCAGGTCGAGCCCCTGGAGGGCGACGACCTCGACCCCCTTGCGCTTGTAGATCCGGACCAGGCCCTCGCACTCGATCTGGGTGGCCTCGGCGACCGTGCTCGTCATCTCTGCTCCTGGTCGGTCTGGTCGATGATGTCGGCGCCGGGTCGGGCGTTGCGGGCCAGCAGGCTCGCAACCGCGACGAGGACGACCAGGGCGCCGGCCACCGCCAGGGCCGTCGTGGTCGTCGGTCGCACCGGCAGGTCCCCCTGGGTGGCGGTGAGGGCCGCGAGGTCGAAGCCGTGGTCGACGATGCCGGTCAACAGCACGCCGCACCCGGCCGCGGCGACACCGGCCGCGAGCAGGACCGGCAGCAGGGCGACCACGTCGACGCGGCGTACCTGCCGGACGTCGGCGCCGATCGCGCTGAGCACCGCGCCGGTCCGTCGCCGTGTCGGTGCCCCGAGCCCGACCACCAGCAGCACGGCGAAGACAGCCAGCACGGCGGTGGCGACGGTGGTCACCGCGAGCATGCCGAGGGTGCGCGTCGCGGCGGGTCCCTCGAGGATGGCGGTGGTGATCGCGGCACGGGACTCCACGACGGCCTGCGGGTCGACCGACCTGGCCACCTCCGTGACGCGGTCCGGGTCGGCGGTTCCGGAGAGGAGGATGGTGCTGTAGGAGTCGAGCCGACGGTCGACGACCTCCGAGAGTGCCGCGATGTCGACCAGCAGGAACGAACCGTCGGTGACTCCCGGGATGCGGTCGACGCGGTCGATCACCCGGACCGGGATCGTCGACTGCGCGTAGCGCAGCACGGCCCGGCCGTCCTCGATGTCGAGGTCTGAGGACACGACCGCGGTGAGCTCTCCGGCGGGAGCCGCCGGCAGCTCCAGGTCGCGGACACGCTCGTCGCCGACCAGGCGGAGGCTGGCGACGTCCGTCGCGACCAGCTCCACGCCCTCGACCCCGGTGCGGGTGTCGAGCGAGATGCTGCCGGTGGTCGCGACCGGGGCCACGGTCTCGACCCCGGTGACGTCGGCGAGGCGCGCCACGGTGTCGTCGTGGACGCCGGTCGTGAGGACCGCGGTGTCGGCGCCGACCTCGTCCCAACCCGCGCGCTCGGCACCGGTGCGCAATGTGTCGGCCGCCGCGACCGCCAGCCAGCCCGACGAGACCGCCAGGACCAGGGCGGCGCTGGCCAGCACCACCTGGCGCGCGAGGTCGGTGGCCGAGCTGAGCCCCACGACGGGGGCCAGGCGCCGGGTCCCACGGACGGTGCGCCGCAGCGCGGTCAGACCGATCTGGAGCAGCCGGGTCAGCACCACCGCGGCAGCAGCCCCGACCAGCACCGGCACCGCCAGCAGCACCGGGTCGTCGGCGGCGAGGTCGTCGTCGAGCAGCACCAGGGCCGTCGCGGCGCCGGCCAGGCCGACGGCCACCAGCTGGGCGGCATCCCTCGCGACCGCCTGGAGCCGCCCGCCCGCCGTGTCCTGCGGGACCGTCTGCGCGGCCGTCACCAGCGTCGCGCAGACGAGAGCTGCGGCCAGTGCCACCAGCGCATCACGGGTGGTGAGCGACCCGCCGACGAGCCGGACGACACCGAGCGCCACCGCCGCGCCCGGCACCGTGAGGAGGAGCGCCTCGCCGCCGCGCTGGACGACGAGCCACCGCCTGGAGGCACCTCGGGCTCGCGCGACGGTCGTCACGGCCCGGCGTCCACCCGCGAGCACCACCGCGGCGGCGAGCAGCACCGCGAGGGCCGCCGCACCGAGGGCCGTGAGCACGAGGGCGAGCACCCCGTCGCTGGTGTTGCGCTCGGCGAGGACGCGTTGCGCCAGACCTCCGACCCCGGTCGCGGTGGTGAAGCTCTCCGCCTGCACCACCGGTGGCCAGGTCTGGAGGGTCAGCCGTCGCGCGTCCTCGATCAGCCGCGCGGCGTCGTCGGCCGCCGGGCTGCCGGCGAGGTCGAAGGTGTAGCGGACCTCGGGCTCGCCCTCCCACGTGGCACCGAGGACGGTCTCCTCGTCGGCAGCGAGGGCGGTCGCCCGCACGAGGTTGAACTCCGGCGTTCGCGAGATCGACGGCCTCCGGGCGGAGTCGGCGTCGTCGAGCGCGGTGGGGGCCGGGCCCGCCGGACGGAAGGTGCCGACCACGTGGAGGACGGCGGACTGCTGCCGGTCGAAGGTCAGGCTGCTGCTCGACACCTGCACCCAGCTGCCCACGGGCATCCGCAGCTCGCGTGCGGCGGTCTCCTCGAGCACGATCTCCACCACGGCGGTGCGGGTCGGGTCGGGAGGCACGTAGTCGGCGTCGGCGAACGGGTTGTAGGTCTCGCCGACCTCGTCCGGCAGCGCCCGTCGCGGGCTGCCCGGGTCGGGCATCCGCCCCTCGACGATCTCGACCAGCCCCGTGAGGTCGGGGAACCCTGCCACGGAGAGGAAGGCCGGGGCCGATGGTCGGGGCGGCAGCACCTTGGGGACCATGTCGGGCGTGATGACCGCCGGCCGCGGAGGACCGAACGCCGACCGCGCGGTGGTCGGCATCGCCGCCACCAGCGCGTCTCCGGCGGTCGCGGGCAGCCGGGGGTCGCTCACCTCCTGGTAGGCGACCTGCAGCTGGCGGGCGTCGGCACCGGCGTCGGCGAAGACGGCCGCCGCCATGTCGTCGGCGCTGGTCCGCAGCCACCACGCCGTGCTCGTGGCGGCCACCGTGAGGCACGTGCACAGCACCGCGACCAGCAGCACCAGGCCGCGGTCGGCCCGGGCGGCAGCTGGGAGGAGGCGTCTCACCGGCCACCCCGGTGACGGTCGAGAGCGCCCAGTCCGTGGCCGTGGCCGCGCCGGGTCAACCACACCAACGTCAGCAGGGGCAGCGTGACCATGACGAGGGGTGCCACCACGACCGTCAGCCACGGCACGAGCATCTCGGGCGCGGGGACGAGCGGCTCCCCGTCCGGCCCCAGCGTCATCGACACCAGCGTGAGGCCGGCGACGACACCACCGGCCAGGACGCCGACGAGGACGCCGGCACCGGTCGTCACGGCGTACTCCCAGCCCAGGGCGCCCACCAGCAGCCGACGGTCGCCACCGGCGGCACCGATCCGACGGGCCTGCTCGGCGTGCTCGGGCCGCCGGAGCAGCACGACGGAGACCAGCAGCAGCGCCCCGACCACCAGGCACCCCGTGCCGGTGAGGAGCAGCACCTGGCCGAGCGCGGCGCCTCCGGTGCTGGGGTCGGCGGCGAGCTGGTCGAGGACCCGGGAGCGGGTGATCACGTCGGCCGCCACGGTCGGCTCGTCGGCGAGCGTCGTGGCGACGGGGGTGGCAGCGGCGCCGTCCTCGATCGTGAGCCACCACTCGTCGGGATCGGCGTCGAAGCCGGACGCCAGCAGGGTCGGGAGCGCCGTGCCGAGGTCGGCCAGCACGCCGCCGCCGCCCACCACGGTCCGCAGCGCCGGGACGGTGGCGGTGACCCGGGCCTGCACCGGGGTGCCGAGGAGCGGCATGGTCAGGGTGTCGCCGACGTCCAGGGAGGCAGCCGCGGCGAGCCCGTCGGTGAAGACGACCGGCACCGGAGCCGGCATCTCGAGGGGGCGCGACCCGAAGCTGACGCGGGTGCTCCCTCCGGGAGCGAACCAGTGGCTCCCGGTCTGCAGACGTACGCCGTCGGCGGTGACGGTCGCGGCGGGCCGGCGCCCCTGCGGGTCGGCGTCGGCCGGCAGGTCGGTCCCGACGCTGACCAGGCGCAGCCCCTCGCGGTGGGGGACCGCGAAGCTGCCGCTGCCCTGCCGCAGTCGCCCCGGCACCACCAGCACCTCGCCGTCGGGCCCGGCCAGCCACAGGTCGGTGCCGCCGGTGTCGCCGCCGCCGAGGGACACCGTGACTCGGTCGGTGCCGTCCGGCAGCGCGACGCCCACCCCCTCGGCGTCCCAGGGAGGCGCGACGACGTCCCGCCAGCCCGGGTCGCCGGGATCGAGCAGGGTGGGTGCGGTCACCTCCGAGACGTCGGTCAGCACGACCTCGGTGGGCAGGTCCTTGATGTAGGTGTCCGCGCGGTGCGCGGGTGCCACCCGCGCGACTCCCGGGAGCGACGCCAGCAGCTGCCGCTCACGCGTCGACCCGGCACGCTGCGCGCTCGGGGGCGTGAGGACCCGGACGTCGGCCCCGGCGACGTGGTCGGCACGCGCCTGCCGCGCCGCCACGCTGCTCGCGCGCTCGACGGCGGCGAAGGCGAGGACGCCCGAGGCGAGTGCGACGGTGAGGGCCAGGGGGACCGTCGCCACCGGCGCGCGGGCGGCGAAGCGTGACCCGAGCGAGGGCGCCAACCCGCGGCCGTCGAGCAGCGCTGCGACTCCCCGGAACAGGAGGGGCAGCAGCACGAGGGCCGCGACGACCACGAGGGCCAGGAGCAGCAGCGCCGGTGAGGACACCAGGAGCGGGTCGACGGTGGGCGAGGCGCTCGCCTGACCGACGACGTCTCCGAAGCCACGCAGGGTGACCACGGCCAGCAGCCCGAGGGTGCCGCTCAGCAGCGCGACGGCGACCAGCCCGGTCAGCAGCCGTCGGCGCTGGCGCTCCGCGGTGCCCTGCTGGCCCCGGTCGCCGGTGAGCGCGCGGACCGCGACGGGGACGCACAGCGCCGCCGCGCACACGGCGGCGGCCACGACGCTGCCCAGCCAGGCGGCGACGTCGAGGGCGGGCCTGACCTCACCGATCCGCACGACGGCCGCCGCGAGGGGCGGCGCGACCAGCGCGGCCCCGCCGCAGATCAGCAGCGCCTCGGTCACGGTCGGTCCGACCAGCTGGCGGTGGCTGGCGCCCCGCGAGCGGAGCAGCCCCTCCTCCTCGCGGCGTACGTCGGCGAGGCCGGCGGCCACCAGCAGCAACCCGGCCGCGGCGACGAGGACCAGCAGCCCGCCGGGGACGAGCAGCAGCGCGCGGAGCACCGTGAGCTCGCGAGCCCGGTCGTCGAGGACCTCGGGCAGGTCGGTGGTGACGTTGATGCTCGTCGAGAGCCGGGTGGCGGCGACCTGCAGCTCGGTCGTCGTTGTCGTCACGGCGTCCAGGAGCGACCCGAGCCGGGCAGGCTCGAGGTCGGTCGAGGGCACGGCCCGCCACCGCGCCTGGGTGCCGCCCGAGGCGACCTCCCCGATCTGCTGCAGCGGCACGACGGCCGCCGTGGGGCCCAGGTCCGCCAGCCATCGGGCGTCGGTGGGGGCGACCTCCCAGGTGCCCGTGATCGTGGCGTCGACCTCCCGACCGTCGGTCCGGCTCCGCAGCGTCACCGCGTCGCCCGTGGCGAGGCCGGAGCCCGGAGGGGCGGCGACCTCCAGCGGCCCGGACGACGTCGCCTCGGGCAGCCGGCCCGCCGCAGCCCGGACCCGCCCTCCGTCGCCGGTCACCGCGGCGAACGCGAGACCGGTGGGGGAGCCGACCACGTCCCAGGTGCCGGTCTCCACGACGCTCACCACGTCGCCGCCCGACACCTCCACCACCGGCTGCAGGGCCGCCCGCACCTCCCGGTCCTGGTGGCGGGGGTCCTCGTCGTCGTACGGCGAGGAGGCCGTCACCACGGTCCGGTCGGGAGGCTCGGCCGCGAGGGTCGAGGCCAGTGCGTCCTGCTGGAGGTGGGTCAGGCTGGCGACCAGCCCCGACACCAGGGTGCAGACCACGAGCACGTTGACGGCCACGGAGGCCACCGGGGCCGGGAGTGCCCGGGCACGACGCAGCACCATCGACAGCGTCGCGGGCGCGCTCACGTGCCCCGTCCGTCGGTCATCCGGCTCTCCGTCGTCCCCTCGTGCCCCGCTCGGGGCACAGGTGACTATCGCATCGACCAGGTGTGGTGCGGCAACGGGTTATCCCCGCCGCCCGGCTGCTCAGCGCAGGGTGTGTCCGCTCGAGCGCAGGTTCTCGCAGGCCTCGACGATGCGGGCCGCCATGCCGGCCTCGGCGGCCTTGCCCCACGCCCGCGGGTCGTAGGCCTTCTTGTTGCCGACCTCGCCGTCGATCTTGAGCACGCCGTCGTAGTTGGCGAACATGTGGTCGACGACGGGGCGGGTGAAGGCGTACTGGGTGTCGGTGTCGACGTTCATCTTCACCACGCCGTAGTCGACGGCGGCGCCGATCTCCTCCGCGGTCGACCCCGAGCCGCCGTGGAAGACGAGGTGGAAGGGCTTGGCGTCGTCGCCGAGGTCGAACTCCTTGGCCACGGCCTGCTGGGCCTGCTGGAGGATCTCGGGGCGCAGCTTGACGTTGCCCGGCTTGTAGACGCCGTGCACGTTGCCGAAGGTCAGCGCGGTCATGTAGTAGCCCTGGTCGCCGGTGCCGAGCGCCCGCGCGGTGGCGATGGCGTCCTCGGGCGTGCTGTAGAGCTTGTCGTCGATCGCGCCGACGACGCCGTCCTCCTCGCCACCGACGACGCCGACCTCGATCTCGAGGACGATCCGGGCCGCGGAGCACTTGGCCAGCAGCTCCTCGGCGATCTGGAGGTTCTCCTCCAGCGGGACCGCCGAGCCGTCCCACATGTGCGACTGGAAGAGCGGGTGCTCCCCACGCGCGACGCGGTCGGCGGAGATCTCGACCAGCGGCCGCACGAAGTCGTCGAGCTTGTCCTTCGGGCAGTGGTCGGTGTGGAGCGCGATGTTGACGGGGTAGGCCTTGGCCACCTCGGCGGCGTACGCCGCGAAGGCGACCGAGCCGGTCACCATGTTCTTCACCGAGGGGCCCGAGAGGTACTCGGCGCCGCCGGTGGAGACCTGGATGATGCCGTCGGACTCGGCGTCCGCGAACCCCTTGAGGGCGGCGTTGAGGGTCTGCGAGGACGTCACGTTGATGGCCGGGTAGGCATACGACTTCGACTTCGCGGAGTCGAGCATCTCGGCGTACTTCTCAGGCGTTGCGATCGGCATGCCGCCCACCCTAGTGGCTACCCGCGGGTCGCTTACGGGCCCGGATCGGGTGGCCGGATCGTGGACGGGCATAGGGTTCGCTCGACCACGACGACGGGAGAGAACCTGACATGGCCCAGCACGACGGACCCACCGGCGGGCGCACGCCCGTGCGCAGGATGTTCGACCCGACGACCAGGGCGCTCGCCGGGCTGGTGCTCGCGGTGTCGGGGCTGCTCGGCGCCAACGGCTTCACGACCGGCCTGCAGTTCCTGTCCGAGGTGCAGTTCGGCGGCGCCCCCTCGACCTTCATGTTCTGGCGCGCCGTGGCCACCGCCGTGCCTCTCGCCCTGGGCCTGTGGCTGGCGCTCGAGCCGGCTCGTAGCCCGGACCACGGTTGGGTGACGTCCGTGGCCCGCGCGGCGCTGGTGGCCGCAGCGTTGGGCCTGACCGGCTCCCTGCTGCTGCTGGCGGGTGTCTTCCTGACCTGAGCAGGATGGTCGGCCGACGTGACCTCCGGGGTGGTCGGCCGTTGAGAGGTCGCCGCGACGTCGGCGCGGGGGATCCGTGGGCGGGACGTCGTCGGGGTCCAGCCCGATCCCGGGACGTACGGCGTCCCGCCCCACCCTCAGCCGCGCCAGGCGGTGTCACCGGACAGGTCGGCGTACTCCCGCACCCACGCGTGCATCGCCACGGCCGCGGCGGCGCTGGCGTTGATCGACCGGGTCGAGCCGAACTGCGCGATCGAGAACGTGCCGTCACACACGGCCCGGGCGGCCTCGCTCAGGCCGGGTCCCTCCTGGCCGAAGAGGAAGCAGACGTGGCGCGGGAGCACCATGGTCTCGAGGTGGTCCGACCCCGGCAGGTTGTCGATCCCGAGCAGCCGGACCGGTTCCGCCAGGCCGTGGAGGTAGGCCGCCAGCCCGGCGGGGGTCTCGTGGTGGCGCAGGTGCTGGTAGCGGTCGGTCACCATCGCGCCGCGGCGGTTCCAGCGTCGGTTGCCGACGATGTGGACCTCGGCAGCCAGGAACGCGTTGGCGGTCCGGACGATGGTGCCGATGTTGAAGTCGTGCTGCCAGTTCTCGATGGCGACGTGGAAGTGGTGCCGGCGCGTGTCGAGGTCGGCGCGGATCGCCTCGACGGTCCAGTAGCGGTAGCGGTCGACCACGTTGCGCCGGTCGCCGTGGCGCAGCAGCTCGGCGTCGTACTGGTCGCCCTCGGGCCACGGTCCCTCCCACGGGCCGAGCCCCACCTCGGGCTGGCCGTGCGGCATGGGGTCGTACGGCGCCCGCGGTTCGCCCTCGTCGGACATCTCAGAACGCGGAGACCGTGGCCGGTGCGCGCTGCGGGCGGCTCAGGGCCCGGACCACGGCGACCTGCCCGTGCCGGTCGACCGCGACCTCGCCGAGCAGACCCACCACCAGCCGCACCGCCTCGCGGGGGAACGCCGGCGTCGGCAGGTCGACGCTCGCGGCGAGGTCGTCGCCGTGGACGACCATCTCCATGAGCCGGGTCACCACCAGGTCGTGCGCCGTGAGCGCCCAGCCCTGCCACGGGACGAGGACAGCCGTGTCGTCGTCGACCCCGTCCAGCACGTCGGCGAGCCGGGGGATCTCCTCGTCGAGCTGCGCCAGCACCGCGGCGTGGCCACGTCCGGCAGCCTCGTCGGAGCCCTCGCGGATCGAGACGTTGACCTCCGCGTCCAGCGAGCTGTTGGCCCACGGCGCCTGGCGGTAGTGCTGCGCGACGGGGATCGGCTCACCGGCGTACGGCTCGGAGGAGAGGAGGCCGATCGCCGTGGTGGCCTGCGCCGCCAGGTGGTGGGTGAGGCCGCCGACCGTCATGCCGGCGCACGCGCTCTCGTCCCGCCAGCGCCGCGCCACGGCGTCGTCGGCCACCAGCTCGCGCACCACCCGGGCGGTGGCCAGGACGTCGTCGGCGATGCTCAGGCTCACGGGAGCAGGCTAACGGGACGGGAGGGAGGCTCAGGGGCCGGAGTTACGCTTGACGAGGTGACGGGGGCGCAGTTCGGACCCGGGGTCTCGGCCGAGCCACTCCTGTCCCAGTCGGCCCTGCTGCCGGGGCTGCTCGGCATCGAGTGGATGGATCTCGGCTGGTGGCTCGAGAGCTCCGGCTCCGTCTTCTTCTGGGTCTGCCTGGTCATCCTGTTCGTCGAGTGCGGCCTGCTCTTCCCGTTCCTGCCCGGCGACACGCTGCTGTTCGGCGTGGGGCTCTTCGTGGCCACGGGCAGGCTCGACCTGATCCCGGGAGCGGTGTGGGTGGACCTCACCGTCGCCCTGGTGCTGATGACGACCGCGGCGTTCGTCGGCAACGTGGTGGGGTACGAGATCGGCCGACGGGTGGGCCCGCCGCTCTACCGGCGGGACGGACGGCTGCCGAGCCGTCGCCACTTCGACCGGACGCACGCCTTCTTCCGGCGGCACGGGCCGCTGGCCCTGGTCGCCGGACGCTACGTCGCGTTCGTGCGCACCTACATCACCGTGGTGGCCGGGGCGATCGAGATGGAACGCCGCCGCTTCCTGCTCTGGTCGCTCGTGGGAGCGGCGTCGTGGGTCCTCTCCCTCGGGCTGCTCGGCTACTTCCTCGGGGCCAGCGCGCCGTGGCTGCAGGAGAACCTCGAGCTGGCGATGCTGGCCATCCTCACGGTGTTCGCCGTGCCGCTGGTCTACGAGGCCTGGCTCGCACGACACCGCGACCGCGAGACGGAGGAGGGGTCGCTGGCCGCGGAGCTGCGGGAGCGCCCTCAGCGGGGCTCGGACGGGTGGTGACGCGACTCGACGACCACCAGCACCGTCACCACGACCGCACCGAGCAGGGCCAGCAGCACCGGTCCGGCGACGGGCGCGGTGGGGACGAGCAGGGCGCCGGGGCCGTGGCCGTCCTCACCGGAGGACTGCCAGGGCCACAGTGCGCGGAGCGACCCCACCATCAGTCCCGCCATGGCGAGGAGGGTGGTACGCCGGTGCTGGTGGAGCAGGTGGTGGAGCAGACGGACGAACAACGCCAGACCGGTGATCGCGCCGAGCGCGAAGACCGCCATGTAGCCGAGGTCGCGCTCGTGGACCGCGTCCAGCGTCGGTGTGTAGAGGCCCACCGCCAGCAGGAAGAACGAGCCGGAGACCCCCGGGACGACCAGGGCGCAGATGGCGACGGCCGCGGCCGCGAAGACCACCACAGGTGCCGGCTCGGCCACGACCCCACCCGCGGCGAAGCTGGTCAGCACGAACGCCGCGACCGCCGCCGCGACGAGGACGGCGACGTCGAACCACGCCGGCCGGTGAGCGGCCGGCAGCATCCGGATCGGTACCGCGACGCTCGCCGCGACCAGGCCGAGGAACAGCCCGCGTGCGTGCTCGGGGTGGTCGGTGACGAAGCCGCTCATCACCCCCGCCATGGTGAGCACCGCGGTCGCCATCCCCACGAGCACAGGCAGGATCAGCCACCAGTCGGTCCGGCGGATCTCCACGCCGACCGCGCGTGCCCGGTCGGGGCCGGTCACGAGACGGCGTACGGCCGAGAGGACGTGGGAGGCGGAGTCGATCAGCTGCTCGTAGACCCCCGTGACGAGGGCGACGGTGCCGCCGGAGACCCCCGGGACCAGCTCGGCCATGCCGATCAGGAAGCCGCGGACGAGGTCGAGCGGCAGCAGTCGTCGTGGCCTCCGGGTGACGGGGGCGTCGACGGTGTCAGCCACGGGCCTCGTCCAGCATCGCCTTGGTGAGGACGGGTCGTACGTCGAGCCCGACGTCGGCCAGCGGGTTCTCGCCCTCCGGCGACCGGTCGATGGCGCAGACGACGTGGTCGACCATCGCGCCGTACTCGCGCAGGGAGCGGGTCGCGTCGCGCACCGCGCCGCCCGTGGTGATCACGTCCTCGACGAGGGTGATCCGCCGGCCGGAGACGTCCGGGCCCTCGGCCAGCTTGCAGGTGCCGTAGGTCTTCGCCTCCTTGCGCACGAAGAGCGCCGGCAGCCCGGTGCGGGCGCTGAGCACGGTCGCGATCGGGATGCCACCCATCTCGAGCCCACCCAGCAGCTCGGTGCCGTCCGGGAGGAGCTCCTCCATCTGGCGGGCGACCCGGGCGAGGAGGGCGGGGTCGGCCTCGAAGAGGTACTTGTCGAAGTACTCGCTCGACACCTGGCCCGACCGCAGCGTGAACTCGCCGGTGAGGCGGCAGCGCGCGTCGATGTCCCTGGCGAGGTCCGGGTCGGTCATGGGCGAGACCCTAGTGGCAGGCTGGGGGCCATGAGCCACGTGGACCTGATGGCCGGCCCGCCGCCGACCCACCTGCCCGCCGACCCCGCCGCCGACGAGCTCGCCGAGGGCGTCGCACCGGTCGACGTCGTACGCCGCCACCCGGCCTCCCCGATCGCCTGGGCCGCGCTCGCCGCGCTCTCGGCGGAGGAGGGGGCCGACGACGTCACCACCTACGCCTACGCCCGGGTCGGCTACCACCGCTCGCTCGACCTGCTGCGGCGCAACGGCTGGAAGGGCCACGGCCCCGTGCCCTGGTCCCACGAGCCCAACCGCGGCTTCCTGCGCTGCCTGGCCCTGCTCGCCCTGGCCGCCCGAGCCGTCGGCGAGACCGAGGAGTGGGAGCGCTGCGCCCAGTTCCTCCGCGACTCCTCACCCGAGGCCGCCGCCGAGCTCCTGCCGGAGTGACGTTCGGTGGGTTTCTGCGGGTAACGCAACGGTGTTCACGCTCCCGGCACGTTCTGACGTACCGGGAGTGAGCACCAGGTTGCGTTAGCCAACCTCCCGACGGCCCTAATCCACAGGCCACCCGGTCGGTCAGCTGTCCACAGGGTGACGGCGGACGGCGTCGGAGGAACCACTGCGAGGCCACCGTGGTGGCGTGGAAACGAGGATGCGCGCCGTGGTCGGGGCCGGCGACGGCCTGGCGACGGCACAGGCATTGCGCGCGGCAGGGATCCCGCCTCGGCTCACGGCCACCTGGGTTCGCGACGGGACGCTGGTCGCGGTACGTCGTGGCGTCTACACGACGCGAGAGCTCTGGCAGTCATGGGACGTCCATCGACGCCGTCCGCTGGCTCGCGTCCGCGCCGTGTCACGAACCCTCCGAGTGCCGCACGTCTTCAGCCACGACTCGGCAGCGCTGATGCACGGCCTACCCGTCCTGTGGCCCCAGGACTCAGCCGTGCACGTGACGCGACGTCACCTCCGCGCCTCGATCACCAGTGCCGGCGTCCACCACCACGGGGCCCGGTACGACGACGGCCAGGTCGTGGAGATCGACGGGCTCGCGGCCCTCGACATCGCCCGGACCGTCGTGGACGTGACCCGCGAGCACGGGTACCGGGCGGGGCTGGTCGCGGCGGACGGGGCCATGCAGCGGGGCGTCTCGCGTGCTCAGCTCGCCGCGGCCGCTGAGGCGATGCGCGGCTGGCCCCGCAGCCTGGTCGTGAGGGCCGTCGTGGAGGACGCCGACCCGGGTGCGGAGTCGGCGGTGGAGACGCTCGGGCGTGAGCTGCTGATGGAGATGGGCCTGCAGCCGATCGAGACCCAGTTCCCCGTCCCGATTCCCGGGGGAGTCGCCTGGTGCGACCTGCGGGTCGGCTGCCATGTTGTCGAGTGCGACGGACGGCAGAAGTCCCGGCCGGTCGCGGACGGTGGACTCGCGCACGGTGACCTCGAGCAGCTGCTGTGGGACGAGCGACGGCGTCAGCGAGAGGTCTGCGCCACCGGGCTGGGCATGTCCCGACTCGTCTGGGCCGACTTCTGGGGCGACGCCCGGGAACGCGCCAAGGAACGCATCCGGAGGGAGGAGGCAGTCACGCGCGACCGGTTCGGCGCGCACCTCCCGGCACACCTCGAGGAGTTCGCCCGACGCGTCCGCGGTCGTCGGTACCGCGCGACGGGGTGAGGTGCCGGCCGGTTGGGTAACGCGAAGCCCCTGTCGGTCCCGGGATGCTCTGACGTCCCGGGAGCAGCATGATCTTTGCGTTACCCAGAGAGAGTCAGCCACCCAGCAGCGAGCGGACCCGCTCCGCCCCGAGGGCGACGATGAGGGTGGGCAGCCGCGGCCCACGGTCGGCGTCCACCAGCAGGTTGTAGAGGAGCCGGAAGAACTCCTTCTGGTCGGACTTCACCTCGTCGGTGGGCGCCGCGTCGAGGTCGAGGCCGCGGGCGAGCTTGGGTACGCCGTAGACCAGCGAGGTCACGGGGTCGAGGTCGAGCTCGTCGGACCCGAGGCCGGACAACAGCAGCGAGAGCCACTCCTGCTCCTGCGGCGACAGCGACGCCAGGCGAGCGGTGTCGGGGGCGCTCCGGACCGTGGTGCGGTCCGCCGGCGGCACGTAGTCGGTGGTCCACCGCATCGCCTTGGTCAGCCGCGGCTCCAGCTCGGCCACGGAGTCGTGGGCGTGGCCGACGTGGGACACGATCCGGCTGATCTGGTCGGCCGACCCCGCGGTCACGTCGGTCACCGACGACAGCACCCGGAACGGGACGGTCACCGGGGACGTCGGCAGCTGCCCGGCCATGGCGGTGGCCGAGGCACGCTCGTGGGCGAGCACGGCGACGTCACGCTTGCCCGAGGCCGCCTTGCGGCCCAGCGCGTCCCACTCGTCGTAGAGCCGCACCACCTCGGGCCCGAAGTCGATGTCGAAGGTCTGCCGGGGGTTGCGGCGCACGTAGAGCCACCGCAGGATCGGCGCCTCCAGCACCTCGAGCGCGTCGCTCGCGGTCGGTGCCCCGCCCGCGGACGACGACATCTTCTGCATGCCGGCGAAGCCGACGAAGCCGTAGCCGAACCAGGCGGGTCGGGGCATCTCGAAGACCGACTCGACGAGCTCGTGGCCCACCGTGAAGGACGACCCCGGCGTCGCGTGGTCCATGCCGGCCGGCTCGAAGTCGACGTGCTCGAAGGCCCACCGCATCGGCCAGTCGACCTTCCACACCAGCTTGCCCTCGTGCTGGGTGGTGAGGTTGGTGACGCCGCTGAACCCGCAGGAGGAGCAGTCGTAGGCGAGGTCGGTGCTCTCCTCGTCGTACGACGCCGCCGTGGTCGTGTCGCGCCCGCACTGCCGGCAGTAGGGCTTGAACGGGAACCGGGCCAGGTCGTCGACCGTGGCCGCGCTGTCGGCGTCGACCTCCTTGGTGCGGTGGCGGGCCAGCACCTGCTCGATGTCGTCGCGGTGCGAGACGGCCCGGAGGATCTGGTCGCGGTAGACCCCGGCGCGGTAGCGCTCGGTCTGCGACACCTCCTCCATGTCGACGCCCAGCTCGTGGAGCGCGTCGCGCAGCGGCTCCTTGAAGTGCTCGGCCCACGAGGGGTGGCACTCCCACGGGTCGGGGACGGCGCTCAGGGGTCGCCCGATGTGGTCGGCCCACGAGGGGTCGACGCCCGCCGGCACCTTGCGGAACCGGTCGTAGTCGTCCCACACGTGGAGGTGCCGCACCGGGACGCCGCGCCGCGCCAGCTCGTCGGCGACGAAGTGGACGGTGAGGAACTCCCGCAGGTTCCCCAGGTGGACCGGACCGGAGGGGGACGCCCCGGAGGAGCAGGTGACCTGCTCGCCCTCGCGGGCGTGACGGAGGGCGTCGTCGGCGGCCCGGGTCACCCAGTCGGTGGGTGGCCCCTGCTGGCCTCGTGCCATGGGTGGTCGCTCCTGGCGGTCGGTCGGGTGGCCGCCCGCGCGGCCGCGAGTACGTCGCGCAAGGCTAGCGCCCGGCCGGACCGGGCCGACAACGCGCCCGGACGAGAGCCGAAATGACAGTCGGTGCGGGAGCGATCCCCTGCATCACTCCCGCACCGACACGCCCCGAGTCGAGGCTCCGGGCCGTATCCCCCGCGGTCGGCCCGACGGGGCAAGTATCGGGGTGGCCTCCTCCTGCCACGTGGCTCGCGGGTGCCGTTGTCACTAAGATGCCAACCATGATCTCGGGCCGCGCTTCCACCGTCCTGACCGCTCTCGGTCTCGACCGTGACCAGGAACAGCTCTACTTCCGCCTCGCCCCCGTCTCCGGCCACACCGTCGAGGGTGTGGCCAACCTGCTCCAGACCGGACGCGAGGAGCTGGCGCAGGAGGCGTGCCCGCTGGTCGAGCTGGGCCTGGTCCGGATCGACGGTGAGCGCATCGTCGTCCCGCCGCTGGCCGAGGTGGTCGCCCGGCTGGTGCAGCGCGAGTCGCGGGTCGCCGCGACCGCGGCCGGCCGGCTGGATGCGCTGGCACTGGCGGTTCCCCACCTGGTCGCGGCGGCGAGTCGGCCCGACGACGAGGAGTACGAGGAGGTGCACCCCCTCGACGGCGAGCTCAGCTCGGGCGGCAACCCGTTGCAGCTGATCGGCGAGATGCTCCGCACCACCCAGGGGGAGATGCTGTGGCTGCGCCCCGACGCGTGGGCGATGGAGCGGGAGGCCCTGGTCACCAAGATGCTCGGCGAGATCCTCGCCACCGGGCGTACGTCGCGGGCGATCTACCCCGTTCGCGCGGCAACGGAGGCCCCCGACGCCCTGCTCGCGCGCGCCCGGCTCGGCGAGCAGATCCGGGTCATCTCCGACCTGCCGACCCGGATGTTCATCCTCGGCGACGCCCACGCCGTGCTGCCGGAGCCGATCGGCTACACCGACTCGCCCCGCGTCCACGTGCGCCAGCGGGCGGTGGTCGCGGCGTTGCGGTTCTGGTTCGAGGCGCTGTGGGAGCGCGCCACCCCGATGCCGGAGTTCGACCTGGGCGAGGCCCGACCGGACCTGCGCCGGTTCCTGCTCGAGCAGCTGGTCGCCGGCGCCACCGACGCCGCGGTGGCCCGGACCCTCGGGGTCAGCCTGCGGACGGTCCGGCGTCGGATCGCGTCGATGATGGAGGAGCTCGGCGTCGACTCCCGGTTCCAGCTCGGCGTCGAGGCCGCCCGCCGCGGCTGGATCTGAGCCGCGGGCGCGACCCCCGCTGGGGTCAGGGCAGCACCATCGAGTACGCCGCCGGCTCCACCCGCCAGGAGCGTCGCCGCTCCGGTCCGGAGATCTCCCCGTCGGCCGCACACCAGAAGTCCTCACCGGACACGGTGACCTCCCGGGCCCGGAGGTACTCGACGTCGTCCCGCTCGTGGTGGCGGGAGCGGGCCATCTGCGCGACGTACCCGAGCTTGGCCAGCGGCCCCACCGAGCGGGAGATCATCACGTCGACCAGCCCGTCCTCCGCGTCGGCCTCCGGCGTCAGCTCGGTGCCGCCGCCGACGCTGGTGCCGTTGCCGACCGCGACCATCAGCACGGGCTCGTCGACGTCGCACACGACGCGGCCGTCGACCTCGACCCGGAGCCGGACCTGGGGCGGCTTGACGGCGGCCAGCAGCGCCCCGATCGGGTAACCCAGCCGCCCGAGGTTGACCTTCTTGTAGCCGACCTGGCCCAGCCGCTGCTTCCACCGGTCACCCCGGCGGCTGGCCTGGGCGCCGGCGCCCACGTGCACGTTGTTGACCACGACGCCGCCGCGCTCGTCGACCAGCATGTCCACCGGTCGCACGTCGCCGGTGACCAGCAGCGCGGCCGCCTCCTCCGGGTCGAGGGGGACGTCCATCGCGCGGGCGAAGTCGTTGCCGGTGCCGAGCGGGATCAATCCGAGGACGGCGGAGGCGAGGTCGCGGCGCCGGTGGAGGGCGGCCACGACGGCGTGGAGGCTCCCGTCGCCGCCCGCGACCACGATCCGGCGGCCGCCGGCGCGGTGGAGCACGCTGTCGAGCTCGCCCGGGTTCGAGGTCGCCACGACCTCGACCGAGGTGTGCTCCGAGAGCAGGTCGACGGCGCACTTCAGCGACGCCTCGTCGGCGGTCCCGGCGCCCTCGTTGGTGATCACCAGGCAGGACTCCACGCGGTGAGCCTAGCCCGGGGCGACGCAGGAGCTCCCGGGGTGGCGAGGCGGGTCGAGCAGGCCCGCGACGGGGCCGACGAGGTCGCGGCGACGCGTCGGGGCCCGGAACACTAGTCTTTGCGTGTTCACCGACCCCGATGTGAAAGGTGGCCCGATGCCGGCCATCATCATCCTGGGCGCCCAGTGGGGCGACGAGGGCAAGGGCAAGGCGACCGACCTGCTCGCGACGAACGAGACGATCGACTACGTCGTCCGCACCAGCGGCGGCCACAACGCCGGCCACACGATCGTCGTCAACGGCGAGAAGTACGCGACCCACCTGCTGCCCTCCGGGATCCTCACGCCGGGGGCCACCTCGGTGATCGGCAACGGCGTGGTGGTGTCGCCCGAGGCGCTCTTCCGCGAGATCGACGGTCTGGGAGCCCGCGGTGTCGACGGTGTCGAGGACCGGCTCGTCGTCTCGGCGAGCGCCCACGTCATCGCGCCCTTCCACGTCACGGTCGACAAGGTGACCGAGCGGTTCCTCGGCAAGAACCGGATCGGCACGACGGGGCGCGGCATCGGGCCGGCGTACGCCGACAAGGTCAACCGGCTCGGCATCCGGGTGGCGGACCTCTTCGACGAGGGGATCCTGCGTGCCAAGGTCGAGGGGTCCCTCGACGTGAAGAACCAGCTGCTCGCCAAGGTCTACAACCGTCGTGCGGTCGAGGTCGACGCGGTCGTGGAGGAGCTGCTGTCTCACGCCGAGCGGCTCCGGCCGATGGTGCGTGACACCTCGCTGCTGCTCAACCAGGCGCTCGACGCCGGCGAGACGGTGCTCTTCGAGGGCGCGCAGGCCACGATGCTCGACGTCGACCACGGCACGTACCCGTTCGTGACGTCGTCCTCACCGGTCGCCGGCGGTGTGTGCACCGGCGCCGGCGTCGGCCCCACCCGCATCGACCGGGTGATCGGCGTCATCAAGGCCTACACCACCCGGGTCGGGTCCGGACCGTTCCCGACCGAGCTCTTCGACGCCGACGGCGAGAAGCTCTGGGAGGTCGGCGGCGAGGTCGGCGTCTCGACGGGGCGCGACCGCCGCTGTGGCTGGTACGACGCGGTCATCGCCCGCTACGCCAGCCGGGTCAACGGCCTGACCGACCTGTTCCTCACCAAGCTCGACGTGCTGTCCAGCTGGGAGCGCGTGCCGGTCTGCGTCGCCTACGACGTCGACGGCGTGCGTCACGACGAGATGCCGATGACCCAGACCGAGTTCCACCACGCCCAGCCGGTCTACGAGTTCCTCGACGGCTGGGGGGAGGACATCTCCGGGTGCCGCAGCTTCGCCGAGCTGCCCAAGAACGCCCAGCGCTACGTCACGGCGCTGGAGGAGATGTCGGGCACCCCCATCTGGGGTGTCGGGGTCGGCCCGGGCCGCGAGCAGACGCTGGTCGTCCACGACCGCTGACCCTTCGTAGACTGGCCGCCCGTGAGGACCCTCGTGATCGGTACCGGTGGCCGCGAGCACGCGCTCGCCCGTGCCCTCTCCCGCGATCCCGGCGTGGAGGAGGTCCATGCCGCCCCCGGCAACCCCGGCATGGCCACGGTGGCCACCTGCCACGACGTCGACCCGATGTCGGGCGACGGTGTGGCCGCGCTCGCCGAGAAGCTGGGTGCCGACCTCGTGGTCATCGGTCCGGAGGCGCCCCTCGTGGCGGGGGTCGCCGACGCGGTGCGGCAGCGCGGCATCGCCTGCTTCGGGCCGAGCCGCGAGGCGGCGGAGCTTGAGGGCTCCAAGGCGTTCGCCAAGCACGTGATGGCCGCCGCCGGGGTGCCGACCGCCGCGGCCCGGGTGTGCACCACCCGCGCGGAGGCCGAGCAGGCGCTGGCCGAGCTCGGCGCGCCGTACGTTGTCAAGGACGACGGCCTCGCCGCCGGGAAGGGCGTCGTGGTGACCGACGACCTCGAGACCGCGATCGCCCACGCGGTCGCGTGCGAGCGGGTCGTCATCGAGGAGTACCTCGACGGACCCGAGGTCTCGCTGTTCGCGATCACCGACGGGACGACGGTCCGTCCGCTGCAGCCGGCCCAGGACTTCAAGCGGATCCACGACGGCGACCAGGGCCCCAACACCGGCGGGATGGGCGCCTACACGCCGCTGACGTGGGCGCCGCCGGGGCTGGTCGAGGAGGTCACGCGCGACGTCCTGCAGCCGACCGTCGACGAGATGGCGCGCCGCGGCACCCCCTTTGCGGGGCTGCTCTACGCCGGCCTCGCACTCACCCGGCGCGGCGTGCGGGTGGTCGAGTTCAACGCACGCTTCGGCGACCCGGAGACCCAGGCGCTGCTGGCCCTCCTCGACTCACCGATCTCGCCGCTGCTCCACGGCGCCGCGACCGGCAGCCTGGCCGAGGTGCCGCCGCCGACCTGGCGGAGCGGCGCGGCGGTGGCGGTGGTCATGGCCAGCCGGGGCTACCCCGAGACCTCCTCCAACGGCGACGTCGTCACCGGCGTCGAGGCCGCCGAGTCCCTCGACGGCGTCCACGTCATCCACGCCGGCACGGCCCTGCGCGACGGCGACCTCGTCACTGCGGGCGGTCGGGTGCTGGCTGTCGTCGCGACCGGGGCCGACGTCGCGACCGCCCGTGAGACGGCGTACGCCGGGGTGGCCGCCCTAGACTTCGAGGGCGCCCAGCACCGCACCGACATCGCCCGCCGGCTGCCGAGCAGCCCGACGGTCCAGGAGCCGACGCCGTGACACCGACCGTCCCCAACGTGCTCGCCCACCGCTACGCCGGTGCCGACCTGGTCGCCATCTGGTCCCCGGAGCACAAGATCGTGCTCGAGCGGCGGCTCTGGGTCGCGGTGCTGCGAGCGCAACGCGACCTCGGCGTCGCGGTTCCCGACGGGGTCGTCGAGGCCTACGAGGCCGTGGTCGACAAGGTCGACCTCGACGGGATCGCGGCACGGGAGCGCGTCACCCGCCACGACGTGAAGGCGAGGATCGAGGAGTTCTCGGCGCTGGCCGGTCACGAGCACATCCACAAGGGCATGACCAGCCGCGACCTGACCGAGAACGTCGAGCAGCTGCAGGTGCGCCAGAGCCTCGAGCTGCTCCGCGACCGTGCCGTCGCGACGCTGGCCCGACTCGCGCGGCTCGCCGCCGAGCACGAGACCACGGTGATGGCCGGCCGCTCCCACAACGTGGCGGCCCAGGCGACCACGCTGGGCAAGCGGTTCGCGACCGTCGCCGACGAGCTGCTGGTCGCCGTCGCCCGCCTCGAGGAGCTGCTGGCCCGCTACCCGTTGCGTGGCATCAAGGGCCCGATGGGGACGGCGCAGGACATGCTCGACCTGCTCGATGGGGACGAGCAGCGGCTCGCCGACCTCGAGGACCGCGTGGCCCACCACCTCGGCTTCCGGCGCGTCCTCACCAGCGTCGGTCAGGTCTACCCCCGCAGCCTCGACTTCGACGTCCTCTCGGCCGTCGTGCAGCTGGTCGCAGCACCGTCCAACCTGGCGACGACGATCCGCCTGATGGCCGGCCACGAGCTCGTCACCGAGGGCTTCGCGGAGGGCCAGGTCGGCTCCTCGGCGATGCCCCACAAGATGAACACCCGCTCCTGCGAGCGGGTCAACGGCCTCGCCGTGATCACCCGTGGCTACCTCTCCATGGTGGGGGAGCTGGCCGGCGACCAGTGGAACGAGGGCGACGTGTCGTGCTCGGTCGTCCGCCGGGTCGCGCTGCCCGACGCGTTCTTCGCGGCCGACGGGCTCTTCCAGACCTTCCTGACGGTGCTCGACGAGTTCGGCGCGTTCCCCGCCGTCATCCAGCGCGAGCTCGACCGCTACCTGCCCTTCCTCGCCACGACCAAGGTCCTCATGGCCGCGGTGCGCAACGGGGTCGGCCGCGAGACCGGCCACGAGGCGATCAAGGAGGCGGCGGTCGGCACCGCCCTCGCGATGCGTGGCGGGCAGGCCGCCAACGACGTGCTCGACAAGCTCGCCGCCGACGACCGGCTCGGGCTGACCCGCGACCAGATCGACGCGCTCGTCGCGGACCCGATCACCTTTACGGGTGCCGCGGTCGCCCAGACCCAGACGGTCTGCCGGCAGGTGGCCGACCTGGTCTCGCGGCACCCCGACGCGGCGGCGTACTCACCCGGCGCCATCGTCTGACAG
This sequence comes from Nocardioides coralli, assembly GCF_019880385.1. Classification (NCBI taxonomy): domain Bacteria; kingdom Bacillati; phylum Actinomycetota; class Actinomycetes; order Propionibacteriales; family Nocardioidaceae; genus Nocardioides; species Nocardioides coralli. The sequence continues at coordinate 3,169,278 of NZ_CP082273.1, read as the reverse complement.
TCCCCGCGCCACGGCTCAGTCGCCCGCGCGCCAGGACCGGATGGAGGCCGCCAGCGCGACCGACAGCACCACGAGCGCCGCGGCCAGGGCGAGTCGCGCCGCCGTCGTGGCGGACGTGGTGGCGACGGCCGCGTGGTAGACGGTCATCAGCAGGGCCGCGCCGAGCGCCGACCCGATCCGCTGCCCGGTCTGCAGCGCCCCTCCCGCGGCCCCGCCCATGTCGGCCGGGACCTGCTGCAGCGTGAGGGTGAAGTTGGGCGAGATGACGCCGCCACCGCCCATGCCCGCCAGGAGCATCGCGGGGGCGAGCGTCCACCACAGGTCACCCGGGTCGCTGCCGACCGCGAGCAGCGCCAGCGCGGTGCCCGTCATCATCACGCTGAGGGCCACGAGCGTGACCGCGCGACCGATCCGCCCCACCAGCCGGCCGGCGACGAGCGAGGTCCCCGCCGCGCCGACGGCGAACGGGGTGAGCAGCAGTGCCGTCTGCAGCGGGCTCAGGCCGACTCCGTCCTGCAGGTGCACCGACAGCATGAGGAAGATGCCGGTGAACCCGGTGAAGTAAAGGGTGCCGACCAGCAGTCCGTTGGCGTAGCCGGGCAGCCCGGACAGCAGCGACACGTCCAGGAGCGGGGGACGCCGGTGCCGGACCGTGCGTCGCTCCCAGCGCACGAACAGCCACGCCAGCAGGGGGGCGGCCGCCACGAGGACGAGACTGCCGCCGGCGCCGCCCTCGAGGTTCACGAGCGGGTAGAGCACCGACAGCACGAGAGCTCCCAGCAGCAGCGCCCCGGTCAGGTCGATCCTGGGGTCGCGCTCGTCCGCACCCGGCGGTCGCTGGGGGACCAGCCGCCACACCAGAGCCAGGGCGACCAGACCGAGCGGCACGTTGAGGAGGAAGAGCCACCGCCAGCCGTTTTCGGTGCCGACGAGCCCGATGATCGCGCCGCCGATGAGCGGCCCGGTGGCCGCGGCGACCGAGACCGTGAACCCGAAGAAGCCGAAAGCCCGTCCGCGCTCCTCCCGCTGGAAGAGCTGTTGGATCAGGCCGGAGCTCTGCGGCGTCAGCAGCCCGGCGAAGGCGCCCTGCACCAGGCGCGCCACGACGACGGTTCCGGCGGTGGGGGCGAAGCCCGCCACCGCGCTCGCCGCGATGAAGCCCACCAGCCCGATGACCATCATCCGGCGCCGGCCGAGGGCGTCGCCGAGCCTCCCGCCCGCGACCAGCGTCAGCCCGAAGGTCAGGGCATAGCCCGAGACCACCCACTGGATGGTCGCCGCCGACGTCTCGAGCCCGGCGCGCATCGAGGGCACCGCCACGTTGACGACGGTGACGTCGAGCAGCGACATGAACCCGACGAGCAGCGTCACCCCGAGGATCCGCCATCGCAGCGGATCGGGCTGGTGGGTCTCGGTGGCCCCCACCACCTCGCGCTGCGCCATGCGCCCCAGCCTGTCACTAGGGTGGGAGCGTGAGCGTGGACGTGCAGGTCGAGACCGTCATCGGTCGGCCCCGCGTCGACGTGGCGGCCTACGCGGGCGACCCCTCCCACGCGCCGGAGTGGTACGCCAACATCCGTGACGTGAGCTGGCAGACCGAGCCGCCGGTGGCGGTGGGGTCGCGGATGGACTTCGTCGCCCAGTTCCTGGGTCGCCGGCTGGCCTACACCTACGAGGTCGTCGACCTGGTCGACGGGGAGCGGCTGGTGATGCGCACGGCCGACGGACCGTTTCCCATGGAGACCACCTACACGTGGGAGCCCGCCGGCGACGACGCGACCCGGATGACGCTGCGCAACCGCGGCAACCCCTCGGGCTTCCAGGGGCTGGCGGCGCCGCTCCTGGAGAAGGCGATGCGGCGGGCGACGACCCGCGACCTGGCGCGGCTGAAGGCCTTGCTGGAGGGCTAGGGTCTCCGCGTGAGCCTCCAGCACGTGCACTCCGGCAAGGTCCGCGACCTCTACGCGTGGCCCGACGATCGGTTGCTGATGGTGGCCAGTGACCGGATCAGTGCCTTCGACCACGTGCTCGAGACCGAGATCCCCGACAAGGGCGAGATCCTCACCCGGATGTCGCTGTGGTGGTTCGAGCAGCTGGCCGAGCTCGTGCCCAACCACGTCGTCTCGACCGACGTCCCGGAGCAGTTCCGCGGTCGTGGCCTGATCTGCGAGCGCCTGCAGATGTTTCCGGTCGAGTGCGTGGCCCGCGGCTACCTCACCGGGTCGGGGCTGCTCGACTACCAGTCGACCGGAGAGGTGTGCGGCATCGCGCTGCCCCCGGGCCTGGTGGACGGGAGCCGGCTGCCGGAGCCGGTCTTCACCCCCGCGACCAAGGCCGAGCTGGGCGAGCACGACGAGAACGTGTCCTACGACGCGGTCGAGCGCACGGTGGGTGCCGACGCGGCCGCGGAGCTGCGGGCACTGACGCTGGCGGTCTACGAGCGGGCCGAGCAGGTGGCACGCGAGCGCGGCATCGTGCTGGCCGACACCAAGCTGGAGTTCGGGCGCCGGGACGACGGCACGACGGTGCTCGCCGACGAGGTCCTCACCCCCGACTCCTCGCGCTTCTGGCCGGCCGAGTCATGGGCACCGGGCCGGGCCCAGCCGTCCTACGACAAGCAGATCGTCCGCAACTGGCTGCTGTCGGAGGAGTCCAGGTGGGACCGTGCGTCCGGGGAGGCCCCGCCGCCGTTGCCCGCGGACGTGGTCGAGCGCACCCGCAGCCGCTATGTCGAGGCCTTCGAGCTGCTGACCGGGGAGCGGTTCTGAGCGCCCACGAGGGATCGGTGTTCGCGGCGACCGTCGACGTCGCCCACCCGCCCGAGACGATGTTCCGCTACCTGGTCGACCCGCGGAACCGGCCCGAGTGGCAGTCGTCCCTGCTGTCGGTGAAGCTGCACGACCGTGGTGAGCCGCGGGTGGGCACGACGTGGCGCGACAACACCCTCGCCGGCGTCCGGCCGCAGATGGAGATCACCGTCCTCGAGCCGTTCCGCGTCTTCGAGGAGGTCGGCACCTGGCGCGGCATCCGGGCGCGGCTGGAGATGCGGTTCACCGCCCACGGCAAGGGCTGCCGCATCGACGTCACCGGTGAGGTCCAGGGCACCGGGATCTGGGCGGCTCCTGCTCGGGTCGCGGCTCGCCTCGCGCCTCGGGCGACACGTCACGACCTTCTCCGAGCCGGCGCCGTCCTGACCCGCCGGCCCCGCTGACACCCACGCCGTCCTGCGACGTGGGAGGTCCGGGGCGACCCCTGTCGTCCACCGTCGGGCTCACCTAGGTTGAGGTCATGCTGAACCTCGCATCCCTCCTCGAGACCTCCGCCGCGCAGCACGGCGACCGCGCGGCGGTCGTGCTGGGCGACACCCGGATGACCTACACGGAGGTCGACGGAGCAGCCAACCAGGTGGCCAACCTGCTCACGTCCCGCGGGATCGGGCCGGGGGACAAGGTCGCCCTGAGCTGCCCGAACCTGCCCTACTTCCCGATCGTCTACTACGGGATCCTCAAGGCCGGCGCGACGGTCGTCCCCCTCAACGTGCTGCTCCGGGGTCGGGAGGTGGCCTACCACCTGCAGGACTCGGGCGCGAAGGCCTACTTCTGCTTCGAGGGCACCGCCGAGCTGCCGATCGGCGAGGCGGGCCACGAGGGATTCGAGGCCACGGAGGGATGCGAGCACTTCTTCGTGATCACCGCCGACCCCACCGCCGCCTCCCCGATCGAGGGTGCGGAGACCCTCGGCGCCGGGATGAAGGACCAGCCGCCGACCTTCGACACCGTCGCCACCGACGCCGACGACACGGCCGTCATCCTCTACACCTCGGGCACGACCGGCCAGCCCAAGGGTGCGGAGCTGATGCACCGCAACATGCACTCCAACGCCCTCACCGGCGAGGCGCTCTTCGGTGCCGACGCGACCGAGCCGGACACCTACCTGTGCGTGCTGCCGCTGTTCCACTCCTTCGGCCAGACCGTCATCATGAACGGCGGGTTCGCCTACGGCGGCACGGTCGTGCTGCTGCCCCGCTTCGACGCGCTCGCTGCCCTCCGGACGATGGCCAAGGAGCGGGTCACCTTCTTCGCCGGCGTGCCGACGATGTACTGGGGACTGCTCGGCGCGCTCGACGATTCCGGCGTCGACGTGGACCAGCTGGCCGCCGACCTGCGGATCGCCGCCGCCGGCGGCTCGGCCCTCCCCGTGGAGGTCCACAAGGAGTTCCAGCGCCGCTTCGGCGTGACGATCCTGGAGGGCTACGGGCTCTCGGAGACCTCGCCGGTGGCCAGCTTCGCCCCCCGCGGGCAGGAGGTCCGGGTCGGCTCGATCGGCACCCCGATCCCCGACGTGGAGATGCGGCTGATCGACCCCGCCGACTGGTCCGAGGTCGACGACGACCCCGACGCCGTCGGGGAGATCGCCATCAAGGGCCCCAACATCATGAAGGGCTACCACGGGCGGCCGGACGCAACGGCCGAGGCGATCCGCGACGGCTGGTTCCGCTCCGGCGACCTCGCCCGACGGGACGCCGACGGCTTCTACTACATCGTCGACCGCTCGAAGGACATGATCATCCGCGGCGGCTACAACGTGTACCCGCGCGAGGTCGAGGAGGTGCTGATGACCCACCCGGCCGTGTCGCTGGCGGCGGTCATCGGCGTCCCCCACGAGAGCCATGGGGAAGAGATCAAGGCGGTCGTCATCCGGGAGAAGGACCACGACGACGTCACCGAGGACGACCTCGTGGCGTGGGCCAGGGAACAGATGGCGGGCTACAAGTACCCGCGCATCGTGGAGTTCGTCGACGAGCTCCCGATGACCGCGACCGGCAAGATCCTCAAGCGCGAGCTGTCCTGATGGGTCGGTCGCTCGCCCTCGTGACGGGCGTGCTGCTGATCCTCGTCGGCGGGCTGTGGACCTTTCAGGGGCTCGGCTACGTCGAGGGCAGCTTCATGACCGGGTCGGCGACGTGGGCCATCGTGGGTCCCGTCGTCGCGGGTCTGGGCGTGGCACTGGTCATCGTCGTGGTGCAGCGCCGTCACGGCTGACCCGACCGGACCCTTGACGCGCTCCCTCGCAGGGAGCACCGTGGTCCGGCGGCCGGGATCTCGCCCGGCCCGACGGGGGAAGTGGGTCGGTCATGCGCGTGCTCGTCGTGGGAGCCAACGGTGACGTGGGGAGCCGCACCTGTGCGGCCCTCCTGGACCGTGGCGTCGAGGTCCGGGGCTCGGTGCGGGAGCTCGCCCGCGGCGACGGCCAGGCCGAGCAGGGGGTGGAGCTCGTCGAGGCCGACCTCACCGGCTCCGAGGGCTGGATGCCGGCCCTGGTCGGTGTCGACGCCGTCGTCCTCACCGCCAACCCGGTCGTGCCGCGCCGGGGCGACGACCCGCGCGAGGTCGTCGCGGGGACGAGCCGCCTGATCGACGACATCCAGCTCGCCGGCGTACGCCGCGTGGTGCTCGCGTCGGTGCCGGTCGGTGGCGTCGACGACCGCGTGCCCTTCATCCGCTCCCGTCGCCGGCTCGAGCAGCGGCTGTTCGAGAGCGGTCTCGAGACCGCGATCCTGCGGTTCCCGCCCTTCATGGGTGCGTGGCTGGCCCTGGTCGGTTCCTCGATCCCCCTGCGTGGGGCGATGCACAACACCATCGGCCGGCCCTCGCCGTTCCTGCAGACCTTCCGCCGGGCGACCGGCACGCTCGTCGAGGACCGCGGCGTGATGCTGGTGCCGGGGTCGCCGTCGATGCGCAACGCCTTCATCGACGAGGCCGACGTCGCCCTCTCGCTGGCCCACGCCGCCACGGCCGACACTGCTCCCGACGCCCCGCTCGAGGTCGGCGGGCCCGAGGTGCTGACCTGGCGCGACGTCGCCGACACCTACGCCGAGCTGCTGGGCCGCCGGGTGCGGATCCTCTCGACCCCGGCTCCGGTCTACGCGGGTCTGGCGGCGCTGATGCGGCCGGCGGGTGTCGTGCCGGCGCACACGATGGGGCTCAACCGTTACCTCGCCTCGACGGAGGCCGCCTACGCACCGGGCGGCCCGGGCCTCGACCCGTCGTCGATGACGACCGTCCGCGACTACCTCCTCACCAAGCTCGCCATGTCGCCCGAGCTGCCCGAGGTCGTCTGACACCGACCTCGGCCCTCGACCGTGGTGGTGACGGGCACCCCATAGACTCCTGAGCGGTTCGCCGCCTACCGAGGAGAGTCCAGCCGTGGCCCGTGTCGTCGTCGACGTGATGCCCAAGCCCGAGATCCTCGACCCCCAGGGCAAGGCGGTGCTCGGGGCGCTGCCCCGGCTCGGGTTCACGGGGGTGACCGAGGTCCGCCAGGGCAAGCGGTTCGAGCTCGAGGTCGACGGCGAGGCCACCGACGAGATGCTCGCCGAGGTCCACCAGATGGCCGAGACGCTGCTGTCCAACCCGGTGATCGAGAACTTCACCGTCCACGTGGATCCCGCATGAGGGTCGGGGTCGTCACCTTTCCGGGGTCGCTCGACGACGTCGACGCCCAGCGCGCCGTCCGCCTGGGCGGCAACGAGGCGGTGCCGCTCTGGCACGGCGACCACGACCTGCGGGGCGTCGACGCCGTGGTGCTGCCCGGCGGCTTCTCCTACGGTGACTACCTGCGTTGCGGGGCGATCAGCCGCTTCGCGCCCGTGATGACCGAGGTCGTCGAGGCCGCCCGCCGCGGACTCCCCGTGCTCGGGATCTGCAACGGCTTCCAGATCCTCTGCGAGTCCCACCTGCTGCCCGGCGCGCTGATCCGCAACGACCACCGCAAGTTCGTCTGCCGCGACCAGCGGTTGCGCATCGAGAACGCCCGCACTCCCTGGACCGCCGCCTACGACGATGGCGCCGAGGTCACGATCGTCCTCAAGAACGGCGAGGGCGGCTACGTCGCCGACGAGGCGACCCTCGACCGGCTGGAGGGCGAGGGTCGGGTCGTGGCCCGCTACCTCGACGACAACCCCAACGGCTCGATGCGCGACATCGCCGGCATCTCCGACGAGCGCGGCACCGTGGTCGGTCTGATGCCGCACCCCGAGCACGCCGTCGAGGAGCTGACCGGCTGCGGGACCGACGGGCTCGGGTTCTTCAGCTCGCTCGCAGCCGCCGCCTTCGACCCGGCTTCCTGACGGCCAGGTGCTCGGCTTCCTCGACGCGTGAGGTCGGTCAGAGCTTGCCGCGGCGCAGCGCCCGCCAGTTCTTCGCGATGAGGATGCCGTTGGCGCGGTGGCCGACCGACTTCTGCCACGCGGTCACGGCCTGCGCCGTACGCCGGGTGTAGCGGCCGTTGATCGGAAGCCGCAGCCCCCGGTCGGCCGCGTGGAGCGCCCGCTGCAACCGGCGCACGTCGTCGCTGGCGGAGCCGAACTTGAGCACGGGGCTGCCGCCGGCGGCGAGCAGGCTCATCCAGTGCCGCCGGGTCCACCGGGAGGAGACGGCGAAGCCGTGGTCGGCCTGCCACTCGCCGACGGCAGCGACGGTCTTGCGGTTGTAGCGGCCCGTGAGCCGACCGTCGTAGACCCCCTGCTCGTCGAGCAGGCACTGCAGCGTCCGGACCTGCTCACGCTGGGTGGTGCCCTCGTCGAGCACGAGGTAGTCGCGGTGGTCGACGTCGACGCCGCCGCAGTGCTTCACCGGTGGGGTCCACGACCCCTTGCCGAGGTCGAGCCAGTTGCTGTCGATGTTGATGGTGACGCCGCCCCACGTCTCGTTGTGGCCACCGCGGTACTGCTTCATCCGGCCGCCGGGGCGCCAGCCGTCCTTGCGGATGTAGTCGGTGTGGGTGTTGGCCTGCCCGTCCCAGCGGGCGATCCAGATCCGGTCGGGGAGGTTGAACTTCCCGGGCCGGTCGACGCGGGCGTCGTCCAGCATCTTGATGCCGGAGCTGGCGCTGGAGTAGACGCCGGAGACGTAGCCGAGGTCGCGGATCCGCCAGGTCCAGCCGGAGAGGAACGCGAGCGCTGACTCGCGGCAGTGGCGCTTGCTGGCGTCGAAGCCCTCGAGGTCGTACCACAGCGTGCTGCCGGGCACGATCCCGAGCTTCTTGGCGGCCGTCACCGCCGAGCCCGCCTCACGGCGCCCCTGCTTGCGCGCCGCGGGGTAGTTGCCGCTCTTGCCCGGCTTGGGGTTGATCGTCGGGTCGTTGCCGTAGCGGGGGAAGTGGGGGCTGCAGGACGCCTGCGGGCCGAGCGTGATCGGCAGCAGCCGCCAGCCCTTCCGGAGCTGGGTGCTGACCCAGGTGGGTGTCAGGTTCGGCTGGTCGCGGCAGCCGCGGCTCGCTCCGGAGATGTAGATGCCGACGGCGAGGAACGGACTGTGCTTCAGCCAGGTGTTCATCGCCTTCTGTGTCGGCGCCACGCACTGGTCGAAGCCGTAGCCACGGATGTGGCCGGGGGTGACCACGTTGCCGGCGTGCGCCGGGGTGGGGGAGGTGAGGAGAGCGCCCGCGACCAGGAGGGCGGCGAGGCCGCTGTGCAGCGGACGGCGGAGGGGACGCCGGAGGGCGGTGGATCGCATGCGGTTGCTCCAGGAGCTCAGGGAAAGACATGCAACGTTAAACCCACGAGTCACAGCAGTCACAGCACTTCGCCCGAACTACACCTCTGTTCTTACTCCGGCCTCCCGGACCCTGCGACCGGCCGCCGACCACGGCCCGGACGCCAGCCGGGCCGTCGGTAGATTGGCGCCCGTGCTCGACACCGTGAAAGCAGCCGCGCAGGACGCCGACCGCGAGCAGCCGTGGGCCGAGCTCGGTCTCAAGGCCGACGAGTACGAGCGGATCCGCGAGATCCTCGGCCGTCGCCCAACCAGCAGCGAGCTGGCGATGTACTCGGTGATGTGGAGCGAGCACTGCTCCTACAAGTCCAGCAAGGTCCACCTCAAGCAGTTCGGCGAGCTCGCGCAGGAGACCCCGGTGGGCAAGATGCTCGCAGGCATCGGCGAGAACGCCGGCGTCATCGACATCGGGCAGGGCTGGGCGGTCACCTTCAAGGTCGAGAGCCACAACCACCCCTCCTACGTCGAGCCCTACCAGGGCGCGGCGACGGGCGTGGGCGGGATCGTCCGCGACATCCTCGCGATGGGGGCGCGGCCCGTGGCGGTCATGGACCCGCTCCGGTTCGGGCCGCTGGAGGCCGACGACACCCACCGGGTGCTGCCCGGGATCGTGGCGGGCGTCGGGGGCTACGGCAACTGCCTGGGTCTGCCCAACATCGGCGGTGAGGCCGTCTTCGACGAGACCTACCTCGGCAACCCTCTCGTCAACGCGCTCTGCGTCGGCGTGCTGCGCCACGAGGACCTCCACCTCGCCAAGGCCTCCGGGGTCGGCAACCGGGTCATCCTCTACGGCGCCCGGACCGGGGGCGACGGCATCGGCGGCGTCTCTGTGCTGGCCAGCGAGACCTTCGAGGACGGTGGGCCGGCCAAGCGCCCGAGCGTCCAGGTGGGCGACCCGTTCATGGAGAAGCTGCTCATCGAGTGCACCCTCGAGCTCTTCGCCGCCGGCCTGGTCACCGGCATCCAGGACCTCGGCGGCGCCGGCCTGTCCTGCGCCACCTCCGAGCTCGCCAGCGCGGGTGACGGGGGCATGCACGTCGACCTCGACCTGGTGCCGCTCCGCGACTCGACCCTCGCCCCCGAGGAGATCCTCATGAGCGAGTCGCAGGAGCGGATGATGGCCGTGGTCGCACCCGACGACGTCGAGGAGTTCCTCGCGATCTGCCGCAAGTGGGACGTCGAGGCCACCGACATCGGCGAGGTCACCGACACCGGGCGGCTCCACATCGACTGGCACGGCGAGCAGGTGGTCGACGTCCCGCCCCGCTCGGTGGCCCACGACGGCCCGACGTACCACCGGCCCTTCGCCCGGCCCGACGCGCAGGACGCGCTCCAGGCCGACGTGGCCGAGGCCCTGCCGCGACCGACCACCGGAGAGGAGCTGCGGGCGACGCTGCTGCAGCTGGCTGCCAGCCCCAACCTCTGTGACAAGTCGTGGATCACCGACCAGTACGACCGATACGTGCGCGGCAACACCGTCCTCGCCCAGCCCTCCGACAGCGGCATGGTCCGGGTCGACGACGAGACCGGTCTGGGGGTTGCGGTGTCGACCGACTGCAACGGCCGCTTCGCCCGCCTCGACCCGTACGCCGGCGCGCAGCTCGCGCTCGCGGAGAGCTATCGCAACGTGGCGACCGGGGGTGCCCGGCCGCTCGCGGTCTCCGACTGCCTCAACTTCGGCTCGCCCGAGGACCCCGGGGTGATGTGGCAGTTCGCGGAGGCCTGCCGCGGCCTCAAGGACGGCTGCGCCGAGCTCGGGGTCCCGGTCACCGGAGGCAACGTGAGCCTCTACAACCAGACCGGCGAGACGGCGATCCTGCCCACGCCGGTGGTGGCGGTCCTCGGCGTGATCGAGGACGTCCGGCGGCGCACGCCCACGGGCTTCACGGGCGCCGGCGAGCGGGTGCTGCTCCTCGGCGAGACCCGCGAGGAGCTGTCCGGGTCGGAGTGGGCCCACGTCGTGCACGGCCACCTCGGCGGCCGGCCGCCGCAGGTCGACCTGGCGGCCGAGCGCTCCCTGGCCGCGCTGCTGGTGGAGGCCGGCGGCGCCGGGCTGCTCACCTCGACCCACGACCTCTCCGACGGCGGTCTGGCCCAGGCGCTCACCGAGTCGGTGCTCCGCGCGGACGTCGGCGCCACGGTGTCGCTGCCGGGTGACCCGTTCATCGGGTTGTTCGCGGAGTCGACGGCACGGGCCCTGGTCACGGTGACCGACGAGCTGGCCGACCGCCTCGTGGCGCTGGCCGGCACCCACGGCGTCCCCGTGACGCCGATCGGCACCACCGGCGGCGACGCCCTGGTCGTCGAGGGGCACTTCGACGTACCCCTCGACGAGCTGCGGCAGGCCTGGAGCTCCACGCTTCCCGACGCGCTGGCGTGAGCGGCATCGCGTGCGGCGGCGGACCCTGCTCGGTCTGCCCGCGTTCGCCGCACTGGGGGCGTGCGGGGCTGCGGCGCCGATCGGCAGGGGCAGCCCGGACGTGAGCGGGACGACGACCCATCGCTACGGCACGCACCCGAGCCAGCTGGCGGAGCTGACGCTGCCCGCCGGGAAGCCGCGGGGAGTCGTGGTGGTGGTCCACGGCGGCTTCTGGAAGCAGGCCTACGACCTCTCGCTCGGGCGGCCGCTGGCCGCGAGCCTCGCCGCGGAGGGGTGGGCTGCCTGGAACTTGGAGTACCGCCGCGTCGGTGGTGGCGGCGGCACACCCGAGACCTTCGACGACGTGGCAGCGGGGATCGACCTGCTGGCCGAGGTCGGGGGCCTCGACACCTCGACCGTCATCACCCTGGGTCACTCGGCCGGCGGCCACCTCGCCACCTGGGCGGCGGCCCGTCCCGAGCCCGTCGTGCCCGTGACGGGCGTGGTCGCCCAGGCGGGGGTGCTCGACCTGGTCCTGGCCCACGAGCTCGGCCTCGGCAGCGGGGCGGTCGAGGCGTTCCTCGGCCACCCCCCGGGTCCCGCCGACCGGGCCCTCGACCCCTTCCGGCAGCTGCCGCTCGGCGTACCCGTCCGCTGCATCCACGGGCGGGCTGACGCCGACGTGCCGCTGGAGCTCTCGGAGCGCTACGTCGCCGCGGCGGCGGCCACCGGCGCCGACGCCGCCCTCACCCGGGTCGACGGTGACCACTACGTCCTCATCGACCCCGCCTCCGAGGCCTGGGCGCAGACGCTCGGGCTGCTCGCCGACCTGGGGTAGGCCCGACGACCCACGTCGCAGCCGCCACACCTGCGGCCAGTTCCTGGCCGCTATGCGACCTATCCTCGGGCCATGTCCACCAGCTCCCGGATGCTGCGGCTGCTGTCCCTGCTCCAGACCCACCGCTACTGGCCCGGGCCGGAGCTCGCCCAGCGGCTCGAGGTCAGTCCGCGCACCCTGCGGCGCGACGTCGACCGGCTGCGCGAGCTCGGCTACCAGGTGGACGCGGTCCGCGGTGTCCTGGGCGGCTACCAGCTGCGCGCCGGTGGTTTGCTCCCTCCGCTGCTGCTCGAGGACGACGAGGCGGTCGCCGTCGCTGTCGGCCTCCGTTCGGCCGCGGCCGGCAGCGTGGGCGGAGTGCAGGAGACCGCCGTGCAGGCCCTCGCCAAGGTGGTCGCCCTGATGCCGCCGCGGCTGCGGCGCCGGATGGACGCGCTCGCCTCGCAGACCGACGCCCCCGCCCCGTGGGCGGGCGGGCCGCAGGTGGACGCGGCGGTGCTCACGACCCTCGCCCAGGCCTGCCGCGACGACGAGCCGGTCGGCTTCAGCTACACCGCCCGCGACGCGGAGCCGACCGACCGACGCGTCGAGCCCCACCGGCTGGTCACCCTGGGACGGCGCTGGTACCTCGTCGCCTACGACCGCGACCGGCAGGACTGGCGCAGCTTCCGCGTCGACCGGATCACTGACCCGGAGCCGACCGGTCAGCGGTTCCGGCCGCGTCGGCTCCCGGCCGACGACGCGCTCGCGTTCGTGCAGGCCGGGATCCGCCGCATGCCCCAGCGGTACGCCGTCCGCGTCCGGGTGGCCGCGGACCCGGAGGCCGTCGCACGCGCCGCCCGGGGGTGGGGCGAGGTGACACCCTCGAGCGGTGGGGCCGTCCTGGAGATGAACGCCGACTCCCTGGCGTGGCCGGTGATGGTGCTGGCGGAGCTGGGCGCGCCCTTCGAGGTCGAGTCGCCCGAGGAGCTGCGGGAGCAGTGCGCACAGGTGGCCCGCTCCTTCGGCGCCGCCTCCTCCTGAGGCGGCGCTCGCCGAGGGGGGTCGTGGCGATCTGCGAGGGCCCGGGCTAGGTTGGCAGGGGAGTGGAAGGGGGCCACCGTGGCCGACTCGATTCTCAGCATCCTGCCACCGGTCGTGGCGATCGTCCTGGTGATCGCCACCCGCAAGGTCGTCCTGAGCCTGGGACTGGGCGTCCTCAGCGCCGCCTTCCTGGTCAGTGACTACCAACCCTGGGACACCCTCGTCCTCGTCTGGCGATCCTTCGCGGAGCTCTTCTGGGCCGACGGGGCCGTCAACACCGGCAAGGTCTACATCCTGCTCTTCACCCTGGCGCTCGGGGTGATCGCGGCCGTCGTCCTCATGAGTGGCGGTAGCGCCGCCTTCTCCGAGTGGGCCTCGCGGCGGGTCCGCTCGCGTCGCGGTGCCCAGGGTCTCGCCGGTGGCCTCGGTGTCGCCATCTTCATCGACGACTACTTCAACGCCCTCGCCGTCGGCCAGGTGGCCCGCCCGGTGACCGACCGGCTCAACGTGGCCCGCGCCAAGCTCGCCTACCTGATCGACTCGACCGCGGCGCCGGTCGCCGTGCTGGCGCCGTTCTCGAGCTGGGGCGCCTACATCATCGGGCTGATGAGCCCGCTCATCGCCGCAGCGGCCCTCGACCAGAGCGACCTCGAGGTGTTCGTCCTCTCGGCCGGCCACAACTACTACGCGATCGCGGCGCTGCTGACCGTCGGCATCGTGATCCTGCTCCAGCTCGACGTCGGGCCGATGCGGCGCGAGGAGCGCCGCGCCATTGCCGAGGGGGAGACCTTCGACAGCTCCGAGGACGTGCCCGGCGAGCTGGCGGAGGACCTCCCGGTCCACGAGCCCGGCCACAAGCGGGCCCTGGTGATCCCCTTCGCGGCCCTCGTCGTCGGCGTCGTGGGCGGCATGATCTGGACCGGCGGCACGGCCGCGGGTTCGTGGGGCGTCCTCGACGTGATGGCCAACGCCGACGTCACCGAGGCACTGATCTACGGCGCCGTCCTCGGGCTCGGCACCGCGCTCTACTACTACTTCCGCTACACCACGCCCAACGACGAGTTCGACCGCGGGGTCCTCGGCAAGGGTGTCGCCGGGGGCGCGCAGTCGATGCTGCCGGCCATCTACATCCTGCTGCTGGCCTGGATGCTCGGTGCACTGATCGAGTCGCTCGGGACCGGCGAGTACCTCGCCGGGCTGGTCGAGGACGCCGGCATCGCCGCTGCGTGGCTGGTGCCCGCGATGTTCGTGATCGCCGGCGCCATGGCCTTCTCCACCGGCACCTCGTGGGGCAGCTTCGGCATCCTGCTGCCGATCGCCGGGACGCTGATGGCCTCGGTCGGCGAGCCGGAGCTGCTGGTGCCCGCCTTCGGCGCCGTGCTCGCGGGCGCCGTCTTCGGTGACCACTGCTCGCCCATCTCCGACACCACGATCCTCTCCTCGACCGGGGCCAGCTGCAACGTGATCACCCACGTGACGACGCAGCTGCCCTATGCCCTCACCGGTGCCCTCGCGGCGCTCGTCGGCTACGTCGCCCTCGCGGCCACCGGCAGCTGGCTGCTCGGCTTCCTGCTGATGGTGGCCACGCTGGGTGGGCTGGCGGTCGTCGCCGGGATGGTCAACCAGTCGGTGCAGGACGAGGTCAGCGAGCCGGCGCCCACCACCGGCTCCTGAGGAGCCCCGCGGCCGTGGTCGAATGACCGCGTGCCCCGACGACTCCAGCCCGGTGACCCCGCCGCGGTGGCCGAGGCCGCCACGCGCCACGTGAGCGGATCGTCCTCCCCGGCTGACGTGCGGCTGCTGGTGAAGCACTACCTGGCCCTGCTCCAGCAGCGCGCGCCCGGCACCTCGGTGGAGGTGCGGGTGCCGCCCTACGCCGCCGCCCAGGTGGTCGAGGGCGTGCGGCACACCCGCGGCACGCCGCCGGCGGTCGTCGAGACCGACCCCGCGACCTGGGTCGAGCTGGCCACCGGCCGGCTCGCCTGGGGCGACGCGGTGGCAGCCGGCCGGGTCCGGGCCTCGGGCGAGCGCACGGACCTGTCGGCGTACCTGCCCCTGGGGGAACCGGCGTGATCGCGTCGGTGCCGTCCGCGGAGCTCCGCGACGCCGTCGGCGAGGTGCCCGGGGTCGAGGTGGTGGTCTGGGACGGCGAGGACGCCCCCGACCCGCGCACCGAGGTGATGGTCCCGCACTACCGCGACACCCCGGCGTTCCTGCGGCGTCTCGACGAGCTGCCCGCGCTGCGGGTGGTGCAGACACAACTGGCCGGGTTCGACGGCCAGGTGGAGCTGCTGCGGCCGGGCGTGACGCTGTGCAACGCCACGGGTGTCCACGACGACGCCACGGCCGAGCACGCGGTGGGGCTCGCGCTCGCCGTGCTCCGTCGGATCCCGGAGGCGGTCCGCCACCACGGGAGGTGGTCGTCGCTGCGCGAGGGGATGCGCTCCCTCACCGACTCGCGCGTCCTGGTGCTGGGCTACGGCTCGATCGGTCGGGCGCTGGCGCGTCGGCTGCTGGCGCACGGCGCCGAGGTGACCGCGGTCGCACGCTCCCGCCGCGACGACGACCTGGTCGGCACGGTCCACGGGGTGGAGGACCTGCCCGGGCTGCTGGGTGACCAGCACGTCGTCGTCGTGCTGCTGCCCCTCGACGACGCGACCCGTGCTTTCGTCGGCGCCGACCTGCTGGCCCGGTTGCCGGACCGCGCGGTGGTGGTCAACGTGGCCCGGGGTGGTGTCCTCGACGTCGGCGCCGTCCTCGCCGAGGCCGGCCGGCTGCAGTTCGCCCTCGACGTCACCGACCCCGAACCGCTCCCCGACGACCACCCGCTGTGGCGGGCCCCCGACGTGCTGATCACGCCCCACGTGGCCGGCGGCACCACCGCGATGCTGCCCCGGATCGCCGCCCTGGTGCGCGACCAGCTCCAGCGGTACGCCGCGGGGGAGCCGCTGCGCAACGTGGTCCACGACGGGGCCCGGTGAGGGCTCGCCCGGTGGCTCCGCGCGCAGAGCCGGACCCTAGGGTGAGGGCCATGACCGACCAGCTCCGTGACCGTGTCGCCGCCGTCCTCCCGGGCATCCGGAAGGACCTCGAGGACCTGGTGAGGATCGAGTCGGTGAGCGCCGACCCGGCCCGGTCCGGGGAGGTCCGCCGGAGCGCCGAGGCGGTCCGGGCGCTGCTCGAGGCCGAGGGGTGCACGGTCGACATCGTCGACGTCGACGGCGGCGCGCCCGCGGTCATCGCTCACAAGGCGGGCCCGGAGGGCTCGCCGACGGTGCTGCTCTACGCCCACCACGACGTGCAGCCCGAGAACGACCCGGCCGACTGGGACAGCGCCCCCTTCGAGCCCACGGAGCGGGGCGAGCGCCTCTACGGCCGGGGTGCGGCCGACGACAAGGCCGGGATCGTGGCCCACCTGGCTGCGCTGCGGGTCTTCGGCGACGACCTGCCGGTCGGCGTCACGCTCTTCGTCGAGGGCGAGGAGGAGATCGGCTCGCCGACGCTGCCCGCGCTGCTGGCCGAGCACCAGGAGCGGCTGGCCGCCGACGTCATCGTCATCGCCGACTCCGGCAACTGGGACATCGGCGTCCCTGCCCTGACCACCAGCCTGCGCGGGCTCGTGCGTGCCGACGTCGAGGTCCGCACCCTCACCCATGCCGTCCACTCCGGCATGTGGGGCGGCCTGGTCCCCGACGCCCTCATGACGCTCAGCCGGCTCATCGCCACGCTCCACGACGACGCCGGCAACGTCGCCGTCGCCGGGCTGCACAGCGGTGCGGCGGCCGACGTCGACTACCCCGAGGACCGGCTGCGGGCCGAGTCGGGCGTCAACCCGGGCGTGGAGTGGGTCGGTGACGGCTCGGCCGTCGAGCGGCTCTGGACCCGTCCCTCGCTCAGCATCACGGGTCTCGACGCCCCCCAGGTCGATGGCGCCAGCAACACCCTGGTCCCGGCGGCCCGGGCCCGGATCTCGATGCGGATCGCGCCCGGCGACACCACCGCCAACGCGATCGAGTGCCTCCGCCGCCACCTCGAGCAGCACGTCCCGTGGGGTGCCGAGCTCGGCTTCACCGTCGTCGACACCGGCGAGGCCATGCAGATCGACGCCACCGGCCCGGCGTACGACGCTGCGCGGAGCGCGTTCGCCGAGGCGTGGGACGGCACCGCCCCGATCGACATGGGGGTGGGCGGCTCGATCCCGTTCATCGCCGAGTTCCTCGAGGCGTTCCCGCAGGCCAGCGTCCTCGTCACCGGGGTCGAGGACCCGGACACGCGGGCCCACGGGGCCAACGAGGGGCTCCACCTGGCCGAGTTCGAGCGGGTGGTGCTGGCCGAGACGCTGCTGCTGGCGCGGCTGGGCGAGGGCGGCTGAGAGCGGTCAGCCGGCGGCGGGCAGCGTGACGGTGAAGGTGCTGCCCCGCCCCAGCTCGGAGTCGACCGTGATCGTCCCGCCGTGGCGGTCGACGATCCGCTTCACGATCGCGAGCCCGAGGCCGGTTCCCGGGCGGCTGGTCGCGACGGGGTTGCTGGAACGGAAGAACTCCGTGAACAGACGAGCCTGGTCGTCGGCCGAGATCCCGAGCCCCTCGTCGCTGACCTGGAGCACCGTCACCGAGCCGTGACGCTCCACGGTCACGACGACCTTGCCGAGATCGGTGTACTTCACGGCGTTGCTGATGAGATTGGTGACCAGGCAGGCCAGCTCGTCGCGATCGCCGTCGGCCAGCACGCCTCCCTCAGGAGTGTTCGTGACGACGTCGACCTGCCCCTGCGTGATCGTCACGTCCAGCAGCTCGAGCGTGTCGGCGACGAGCCGGCTGAGGTCGACGGGGACGGGCTCCAGCGGTCGGTGGGGGTCCTCGACCTTCGAGAGCACCAGCAGGTCGTCGATCACCCGGTTGAGCCGCCCGGCGCCGCGGACGATCGCGTCGACGGCGCTGCGCGAGCGTGCCGCGAGCTCGGGGGCCGACTCCAGCACCTCGGCGTACCCCGCGACCGCGGCGAGCGGGTTCTTCAGCTCGTGGCTCACCGTGGCGATCAGCTGGCTCTTGTAGCTGTCGAGGGCGCGCAGCTCCAGCACCAGCTCGTGCTCGCGCTCGAAGGTCCGCGCGTTGAGCACGACCCGGCCGAGGTCGTGCCCGATGTCGAGGGCGGCCTGCCGGTCGAGGTCGGTCCAGTCGCGGTCGTCGGTGCGCGTGAGGACGAGGTTGCCGAGGCACTCGCCGCCGGCACCGAGGGGGACGAAGAGCAGCGAGGTGATGCGGATGTCGTCCATGAAGGCGAGCACCGCGTGCTGCTCGGCGTCCGAGAGGACCGAGGGCACGGGGTGACCGGGAGCGATCACGACGGTGCGCTGCTCCGACCAGCACGTCTGTGCCGCCGAGGTCGCCACGCCGATGAGCTCCACCGGCAGGACGACCTGGCTCGAGGAGGAGGTGTGGATCGCGCCGGACCCGCGCCCGTCCTCGTCGAATGTCTGGATCCACGAGCCGTGGCAGCGGAAGCCCTCGACCAGCCCGGCCTGGCACTGCTGCAGGACCGCCGAGAGACCGTCCTGGGCGCTGGCGCTGCGCACGATCGTCCGGGCGGTCTCGGCCAGCCGCACCTGCTCGGCGAGCTCCTCACGCTCGAGGTGCGTGACCACCGCGCGCTCCGCCTGGACGGCGAACTTCTCGAGCAGGCGCCGCTGCTCGGCGTCTGGCCGCAGGCCGTTCTCCGGAAGGTCGATGGCCAGCGAGCCCCGCAGGTTTCCGTGGTCGTCGTGGAGCAGGGCGACCAGCAGGTCGAGCGGGTGCCAGGCGTTGGGTCCCTCGCCCGGCACGAGGTCGGGGACGACCCAGCCGTAGGCGTTCTCGACGTCCTCGGTGTCGAGCAGCTCGTGGGGGAGGAACCGGAACCGGCCCCAGTCCTCCGCCTTGGCGAGCTCCCCCAGCAGGCCGGCCAGCGGCGTACGCCGGCCGACGACCATCTCCGCGCTGTAGTCGCTGCCCCCGAGGGCGAGGACCTCGAGGTCCTGGCTGCCGTCGGGTGCGGTCCGGACGACGCTGATGCACGCGAGGTTGAAGCCGACCATGTCGGTGACGCCCTCGGCGATGAGCTCCAGCCCGTCGCGGAACGTGCCGTCGGTCAGGTGCTCCTCGCGGTCGGCGTCGGTGGTCGTCGAGAGTCGCTGTGTCACGTGCGCTCCTCGGTCTGGCTCGTCTCCCCCTGCACCGGCAGGTTACGTCGCAGTGCGAGTGCTGTCCGCCACACGCGACAACTGTGTCCGATCGGACGACCCGCGTAGACTGCGCGGCGTGCTCCGCCCCCGCTGGAACCGCCCGGGCGACGGTCGACTCTCGGCCGGGCTCGACCCCCACGAAGCCGCGCCGCAGGATGCGTGCGGCGTCTTCGGCGTGTGGGCGCCGGGCGAGGACGTCGCCAAGCTGACCTACTTCGGGCTCTACGCGCTCCAGCACCGGGGCCAGGAGTCGGCCGGGATCGCGGTCAGCAACGGCCGGCAGATCCTGGTCTACAAGGACATGGGGCTGGTCTCGCAGGTCTTCGACGAGACCACGCTGGCCTCGCTCAAGGGCCACCTCGCGGTGGGGCACTGCCGCTACTCCACGACGGGCGCCAGCATCTGGAAGAACGCCCAGCCGACGTTCCGGCCCACCGCCGACGGGTCGATCGCGCTCGGCCACAACGGCAACCTGATCAACACGCGGGAGCTGGCTGACGAGGTCGGCTCGCTGCCGAGCGCCAGCGACGAGCTCGACATCCACGCCCGCAACCTCGAGACCTCCACCAACGACACCGGGCTGGTCACGGCCCTGCTCGCCCACCACCCCGACACCTCGCTCGAGCAGCGGGCGCTCGAGGTGCTCCCCAAGCTGCGCGGCGCCTTCTGCTTCGTCTGGATGAACGAGGACACGCTCTACGCCGCCCGCGACCCGCAGGGGATCCGCCCGCTGGTCCTCGGCCGCCTCGAGCGTGGCTGGGTCGTCGCCTCCGAGGACGCCGCGCTGGCCACCATCGGCGCCAGCGTGGTCCGCGAGGTGGAGCCGGGCGAGCTGCTGGTGATCGACGAGCAGGGCCTGCGCAGCCACCGGTTCGCCGATCCGGCGCCCAAGGGGTGCGTGTTCGAGTACGTCTACCTCGCCCGGCCCGACGCCACCATCAGTGGTCGCAGCGTCCACGAGGCCAGGGTCGAGATGGGCCGGCGCCTGGCCCGCGAGTTCCCGGTCGACGCCGACCTGGTGATGCCGGTCCCCGAGTCCGGGACCCCGGCAGCGGCCGGCTACGCCGAGGAGAGCGGGATCCCCTTCGGTCAGGGGTTCGTCAAGAACGCCTACGTCGGTCGTACCTTCATCCAGCCGAGCCAGACCCTGCGCCAGCTCGGCATCCGCCTCAAGCTCAACGCGCTCGAGCACATGATCCGCGGCCGTCGGGTCGTCGTCGTCGACGACTCGATCGTGCGGGGCAACACCCAGCGTGCCCAGGTCCGGATGCTGCGCGAGGCGGGAGCGCTCGAGATCCACGTGCGGATCTCGAGCCCGCCCGTGAAGTGGCCCTGCTTCTACGGCATCGACTTCGCCACCCGGGCGGAGCTGATCGCCAACGGCCTCGACGTGGAGGAGATCGCGGCCAGCATCGGCGCCGACAGCCTGGGCTACATCTCCCTCGACGGCATGGTCGAGGCGACCGGTCAGCCCACGGAGCGGCTGTGCCGCGCCTGCTTCACCGGCGACTACCCGATCGAGCTGCCCGACGAGAGCCTGCTCGGCAAGCACCTGCTGGAGTCGTCGATCGCGACGGAGTCGTTGCCCGTCCTCAACAACCCCTGACCCGCACCGTCGATGCAAGGAGAGCCCGTGACCGACCGACCGGGGCACGCGTACGCCGAGGCCGGCGTCTCGATCGAGGCGGGTGACAAGGCCGTCGAGCTGATGAAGGGCTGGGTCGAGAAGGCTCGTCGTCCGGAGATGATCGGCGGCATCGGGGGGTTCGCGGGCCTCTTCGACGCCTCGGCGCTCAAGGACTACGACCGCCCGCTGCTGGCCACCTCCGCCGACGGCGTCGGCACGAAGGTCGCCATCGCACAGGCGCTCGACAAGCACGACACGATCGGCTTCGACCTGGTCGGGATGCTGGTCGACGACCTCGTCGTCTGTGGCGCCGAACCCCTCTTCCTCACCGACTACATCGCCACCGGACGGGTGGTGCCCGAGCGGATCGCCGCGATCGTCAAGGGCATCGCCGAGGCGTGTGTCGCCGCTGGCTGTGCACTTATCGGCGGGGAGACCGCCGAGCACCCGGGGCTGCTGGGGCCCGACGACTACGACGTCGCCGGCTCGACCACCGGCGTCGTGGAGGCCGACCGCCTGCTGGGCCCGGGCCGGGTGCGCCCCGGAGACGCCGTCATCGCCATGGAGGCCAGCGGTCTGCACTCCAACGGCTACTCCCTGGTGCGCCACGTGCTGCTCGGCGGTGCCGGCTGGACGCTGGACCGCCACGTGGAGGACCTCGGCCGGACCCTGGGGGAGGAGCTGCTGGAGCCGACCAGGATCTACGCCAAGGCCTGCCTGGCGCTGGCCGCGGCCACCGACACCCATGCCATGTCCCACGTGACCGGCGGCGGACTGGCCGCCAACCTCGAGCGGGTGCTGCCGGTGGAGGTCGACGTGACCATCGAGCGGGGGACGTGGACCCCGCAGCCCGTCTTCGACCTGGTGCGACAGGTCGGCGGCGTGTCCCAGGCCGATCTCGAGCAGACCCTCAACTGCGGCGTGGGCATGGTCGCCCTGACGTCGGCCGGCGACGTCGAGGAGGCACTGCGGGTGCTCGGGCTCCACGGGGTGCGGGCGTGGGTGGCTGGCGAGGTCACCGGCGCAGGCTCCGGCCGGGTGCGGCTGGTCGGCAACCACCCGGGCTGGTAGCAGCGGTCCGGATCGCGTCCGCGAATTGCCGACCTCGGTGTGCGGGAACACCCACCGAACGGGTAGCGTTGTCCCCACGAGAGACCAGACCAACAGACCGGACGTCGCGGCTGCCGCGGCCCGGCCAAGTGTGCGAGGGGGTCGACCCTATGGGGCGCGGCCGAGCCAAGGCTAAGCAGACGAAGGTCGCTCGCGAGCTGAAGTACCGCACTCACGAGACGGACTTCGGCGCGCTGGCGCGAGAGCTGCACGGCGAGGAGCAGGACGAGAAGACCGAGATCGACCCGGACGAGGCCGATCCGTGGTCTGACTACGCCGACAGCGAACGCGACTGACACGGCTCCCTCGCGGGTGACGCCCCGGTGACCCGGGAGCGTCGCCCGCGCTCTCGTCCGACCCGAGCCTCTCTCCGTGTCCTGCGGTGCCCGGGTGCGGGAAGGCGCTGTGGGCTGCCCTGCCCGGTCAGCCCAGCCAGATCCCGCGCAGCCGACCGACCTCACGGATCCGTCGCTCGGCGAGCCGGTCGGCTGCCACGGCCGGCGGCACCCCGTCGCGACGGGCGGTCTCGAAGACAGCCCGGGTGGTGTCGAAGATCTTGCTGGCGCGCTGCTGGGCCCGGTCGAAGGAGAAGCCCTCGAGCTCGTCGGCGACCTGGATCAGGCCGCCGGAGTTCACGCAGTAGTCGGGGGCGTACAGCACGCCCTTCTCCTCCAGCACCTTCTCCACCCCCGGGTGGGCGAGCTGGTTGTTGGCGGCGCCGCACACGATCTTCGCCGACAGCGTCTGCACCACCTCGTCGGTGAGCGCGCCGCCGAGTGCGCACGGGGCATAGACGTCGAGGTTGGCGGCGACCATCGCGTCGGTGTCGGCGACCGCCTGCACCTGCGGGTTCTCCTCGCGGACCCGTTCGACCGCCGCGGCCGACACGTCGGTCACCACGACGGTGGCGCCGTCCTCGAAGAGGTGCCGGACCAGGTGGTGGCCCACCTTGCCGACCCCGGCGACCCCGACGGTGCGACCGGCCAGGGTCGGCTCGCCCCAGACCGCCTCGGCGGCCGCGCGCATCCCCTGGAACACGCCGTACGCCGTCAGCACCGAGCTGTCGCCGGCACCGCCGTGGGCGACGGTGCGACCGGTGACGTAGTCGCACTCACGGGCCACGTGGTCCATGTCCTCGCTGAAGGTCCCCACGTCGCAGGCGGTGTGGTAGCGCCCGCGCAGCGACTGGACGAAGCGGCCGTAGGCGCGCAGCAGGGCTTCGCTCTTGAGCGTGGCCGGGTCGCCGATGATGACCGCCTTGCCGCCACCGAGGTCGAGGCCCGCGAGGGCGGCCTTGTAGGTCATGCCCCGGGAGAGGGCGAGCACGTCGCGCAGCGCGTCGTCGGTCGAGGCGTAGGGGTAGAAGCGGGTGCCACCCAGCGAGGGCCCCAGGGCGGTGGAGTGCACGGCGATGATGGCGCGCAGCCCGGTGGCCGGGTCGTTGGCGAAGACGACCTGCTCGTGCTCGGAGCCGAGGTCGAAGAGGTCGACGGTGCTGGACATGGCGGTGACCACTTTCTGTTGGTGTCACGGGGTGGGTGACGGCTGCCGGTCACAGGGGTGGCGTGGCCGACGGGTCAAGCCTAGGCCGCACCGCCCGTTACCCAGAAGTACGGGGTCAGGCGCGCGCTGCCCGGGCCCGCTCGAGCGCGGCGACCGCGAGCTGGACCTCCCGCGAGAGCATGGACAGCGCGGCGGTGGACGCGCCCAGGTCGCCGCTGCGCCCCTGCTCCTCCAGCTCCCTCGCGACCTCGCCCACCCGGGGAAGGCCCAGGTTGAGCGCGCTGCCCTTGAGCTTGTGGGCGGTGGCGGTCAGCTCCTCGGGGTCGCCGGCCTCGACCGCGGCCCCGATGGCGGTGAGGTGGTCGGCCGCGTGGGCGATGAAGTTGCCCGAGCTGCGCTGGAACAGGCTGAGCCCGTCCTTGACCAGCTCGTGCAGCATGTCGATGCGGGCGAGGTCGAGGACGTCGCCGCGCGGTCCGGGCAGCTGCGGCTGCACGGTCTCGGCCGAGGCGGTGCCGTCGATCCACCCCCGCACGACCTGCTGCAGCCGCGCCGAGTCGACCGGCTTGGTCAGGAAGTCGTCCATCCCGGCGGCGAGGCAGCGCTCCCGCTCGCCCTCCAGCGCAGATGCGGTCATCGCGATGATCGGCACCCTCGTGCCGAGCGGCTCGTTGGCGCGGATCTCCCGGGTGGCGGCGAACCCGTCCATGCGCGGCATCCGGCAGTCCATCAGCACCGCGGCGTACTGGTGCCCGTCATGCAGCGCCGCCACCGCCTCGACGCCGTCCTCGGCCACGTCGGCCTCGAACCCGGCGTTCTCCAGCAGCCCGACCGCCACCAGCTGGTTGACCTGGTTGTCCTCGACGACGAGCACCCGCTGCGGGGCCGCCGTCGGCGGGGTGGCCCCGTCCTGGACCGCCGGCTTGTCCATGGCGTCACGGGTCGCGGTGCCGAAGACGGCGGTGAACCGGAACGTCGAGCCCTTGCCGGGGACGCTGTCGAGGGTGAGGCGGCCGCCGAGTGCGTCGACGAGCTGCCGCGCGATCGCCAGGCCCAGGCCGGTCCCGCCGTGGCGTCTGGTCGTGGAGGGGTCGAGCTGGGTGAAGGCGTCGAAGAGTCCCGGCTGGGCGTCGAGCGGCACCCCGGGTCCGGTGTCGGACACTGCGACCGCGATGACCGTGCCCAGGGTGTCTCGCGGCTCCACGCCGACGCTGACCTCGACGTGCCCCGCGTCGGTGAACTTGACCGCGTTGGAGAGCAGGTTGGCCAGGATCTGGCTCCAGCGCACGGCGTCGCCGCTGACGTACGTCGGCACCTCGTCGCCCACGGTGAGGGTGAGGTCGAGGCCCTTGTCGACGGCCTGGGCGCGGAGCAGGTCGACCGCCTGTCCTGCCACCGTCCTGACGTCGAAGTCCACGACCTCCAGCTCCAGCTTCCCGGCCTCGATCTTGGACAGGTCGAGGATGTCGTTGATGATGCCGCGCAGGGTGCGTCCGGCGCCGTGGAGTGCCTCGGCGAGCCGCCGTTGCTCGGGGTCCAGGTCGGTCCGCAGCAGCAGGTCGTTGAGACCGATCACCCCGTTCATGGGCGTCCGGATCTCGTGGCTCATGGTCGCCAGGAACTCCGACTTGAGCCGCGATGCCTCCATCGCCTCGTCGCGGGCCTCGGCGAGCTCGGCGGCGGCGCGCTCGCGCTCGGCGACCCGGCCGAGCTGGGTGGCGATCTGCGTCATCAGGTCGCGGGAGGCGGTGTCGGGCGGCACCTCGTCGCCGACCAGCTCGACGACACAGGCGACGCCACCGCCGTGGGCGATCGGGAGCGCGACCAGGCTGTGGGTCTCCTCGCGGCCGATGACGGGCAGGTGCTCGACCTGCCCGCTCTGCCAGGCGCGCTCGGCGAGCTCGAGGTCGGGCGGCTGGTGCCACGGCAGCTCGGGAGTGCTGAGGTCGAGCGCCGCCAGCGACCCGTCCGCCTCGCGGACGATCGCGGCGAGCGGCTCCCAGCCCGGGGTGTCGGCCAGGGTGTCGGCGGCCCTGGCCAGGGTCTCGACGAGGTTGGTGGACTGGTTGGCTGCCTCCGCGACCTCACGCAGCAGGGCGAGCCGTCGGGTGTACTCCGCGACCTCCCGCTCGGCGGTGACCTGGTCGGTGACGTCCTGGTTGGTGCCGATGACCCGGATCGGGCGTCCGGCGTCGTCCCGCACCACCTGCCCCATGCCGTGGCACCACAGGATCCGGCCGTCGTCGCCGCGGACAACGCGGGCGGTGAACTCGAAGTCGTCGGCGCCCTCGAAGATCGAGGAGATGGCGGCCTGCACCTGCTCGCGGTCCTCGGGGTGGATGCGGGAGAGGTAGCCGGCGAAGTCGGCGACGAAGTCGCGGCCCACCCCGTAGGTCTCGTAGAGCTGGTCGGACCACCACGTCTCGTCGCGCAGCACGTCCCACTCCCAGCTGCCGATGCCGGTGATGGCCTGCGCGTCGGCCATCAGCTGCTCGCGCTGCTCGAGGGCCTTGAGCTCGAGCCGGTGCTCGGTGTGGTCGTGGTACTGGTGGAGGAAGCCGACGCGGCTCCCGTCTGCGGCGTGGACGGGCCGCCAGCTGGCCTGCAGCCAGATCGGGGAGCCGTCGGCGCGCAGGTACATCGCCAGCCGGTCGTCGTGGCCGGGGTCACCGTCGCGGGCGTGCTTCATGTGCTCGGCGAACTGCGCCTTCCCGAGCTCGTCGTGCACGTCGTAGGCCGAGAGGCCTTCCATCTCCGCGGGGGTGCGGCCCAGCATCTCGGCCATCCGCGCGTTGGCGTAGAGCGTCCGGCCGTCGTCGTCGAGCAGCCACACGCCCGCGGGGCTGGTCTCCACCAGCGCGCGGAACAACGCCACGTCGTCGATCACCCGGCCTCCTAGGTAGTGGGACCATTCTGGCGCGACGTTGCCGGGATTTGCCGCCAAACGGCAAAGTCACGCGAGCACGACCGACCACGAGCACAACGAGGGCCGTACCCCTGGGGGTACGGCCCTCGTCGCTGGTGGTGGCCAGGGGCGGGGTCGAACCGCCGACCTTCCGATTTTCAGTCGGACGCTCGTACCAACTGAGCTACCTGGCCGGGTTCCGGGGCGGCGGGCCGCCGCCGGACCGAGGGAACCATACCCGAGCCCGCGCGGGCGGTCCTAGTCGGGGCGGACGCCGGATTGGTCGCCGCGACGCCGCCCCGCCTATGCTGGGCCGGCAGTCCGGCCCCCATCGTCTAGCGGCCCAGGACCCCGCCCTTTCACGGCGGTAGCACGGGTTCGAATCCCGTTGGGGGTGCCGCTCGCGGGGGCGCCGATCTCGATTGGGACGCGGCGCCGCCCATGGGTTAGAGTTCCACCGCTTCCGCACCGGGAGCACAGCACGATCGAGGCCCCGTAGCGCAGTTGGTTAGCGCGCCGCCCTGTCACGGCGGAGGCCGCGGGTTCGAGTCCCGTCGGGGTCGCAGAGCGACGACAAGCCCCGGACCACCACGGTCCGGGGCTTGTGTCGTCCGGCCCGTCTCTCGGGGCTTGTCTCATCGGGGGCGGAACTAGGCTGGACCCATGCCGGTGACGATGGGGCGCGAGGAGTTCGAGCGGCTCGTCGAGGCCGCCCTCGACGACATCCCCGACGAGATCGCCGAGCTGATCCGCAACGTCGTCGTCCTCGTCGAGGACGACCCGCCGCCCGACGACCCCGACCTGCTGGGCCTCTACGACGGGGTGGCGCTCACCGAGCGGTACGGGGAGCCCAACCTCGAGCTGCCCGACCGCATCTTCGTGTTCCGCCGGCCGCTGCTCGCCTTCGCCGAGGACGAGGAGCACCTCGTCGAGGAGGTGCGGATCACGGTCGTCCACGAGGTCGCCCACCACTTCGGGATCGAGGACGACCGGCTGCACGACCTCGGCTACGCCTAGGCGCGGACGCGCTGGGGCTGCTCCCGGGCGAAGGGCAGCGGCGACTGACCGGCCTGCTGCCGGATGAACTCGGTGAGGAACCAGGTCTGGAACGACCGCTGCTCGGGGCTGCGCGCCAGGGCCAGCATCCGCTCCTGCCGGCAGAACTCGTCGGCGAAGTCGAGCAGCTCCACGAACCGCCCCATCGTCTCGGCACTCTCCCGGGACAACCGCACGGTGAGGTCGGTGGTCGCCTCGCCCGCCTCCCGCGCCCGGCGTACGTCGTCGCTGTCGAGGCCCTCGCGCAGCTCACGCTGCATCGACCCGAAGAGCGCCGAGAGGTTCTTGGCCAGCGGGTACTCGTCGTCGTGGGCCAGCGCCAGCAGTCGCACCTCGCGACGCAGCTCGCGGTAGTGGCGCTCGAAGTCGGCGAGGTGACGGACCGGTGCCCCCAGCAGGTGGAACGGGATGTTGTCGGGGCTGGGGCTGCGCTCGAGCAGCTCGGTCAGACCGCTGATCGTGCCGAGCGTGCCGTGCTCGCGGGTGGTGAGCGCGGGGGTGAACCAGACGACCTTGCCGGTCTCCTCGATCTCGGCTCCCCAGGCGTCGGACGAGCGGGCCACGATGTCGAGCCCGCGGCCGAAGGTCACCATCAGGTCGGCCTCGTCGACGTCGGCGAGGGGGTCGAGCTCGGAGGGCTGGGGCAGCACGGGCGGTTCGGTGGAGCCGTCACGGACCTCGATGCGGGGGTGGCCACGGGTACCGCGGACCAGCACGGAGATGGGGGGCTCGGCGTGGAGGACGGCGTTGGTGACCAGCTCGGAGACTGCGAGCTCGGCGGGCTCGGACAACTCGGGTCGGCCGATGTCGGCGAGCACCTCGACCACCCAGCGGCGCGCGGCGTGGACGCTGCGAGGCCCGGTCCCCACAGCAAGCGCAGGCCTGCTCAGCGGCATGCCGGCCCCCATCCACGGTCGACTTCTTGTGCGCACCCGCCGGGAGTGTTCCCCAAGCATTCCACCACCAAACGTCGCCGGAGGCGGGCTGCCGCTCTGATGGCGGGACGCGATGGGGACGTTCTGGCCGATCGCGAGACAATGGGGCCATGGTGAGCAACCAGCCGACCAACGAGCCGGCCACCGAGCCGGTCGACGGCCAGCGACACCGGGTGGTGGTCATCGGCTCCGGTTTCGGAGGCCTGTTCGGGACCAAGGCGCTCCGGCGGTCCGACGTCGACGTCACGATGATCGCCAAGACGACGCACCACCTCTTCCAGCCGCTGCTCTACCAGGTGGCCACCGGGATCCTCTCCGAGGGCGAGATCGCGCCGCCCACCCGTGAGGTGCTGAGCCGCCAGAAGAACGCCCGGATCCTGCTCGGTGAGGTCACGGGGATCGACCTGGAGCAGCGGCTGGTGACCTCCGAGGTCCTCGGCCGGCCCACGGTCACGCCCTACGACTCGCTGATCGTCGCGGCCGGCGCGGCCCAGTCCTACTTCGGCAACGACCACTTCGCCGAGCACGCGCCCGGGATGAAGAGCATCGACGACGCGCTGGAGCTGCGGGGCCGCATCTTCGGGGCCTTCGAGATGGCTGAGCTCGGCGCCACGCGCGGCGACGACGTGGACCACCACCTCACCTTCGTGGTCGTGGGCGCCGGTCCCACCGGCGTGGAGATGGCCGGCCAGATCGCCGAGCTGTCGCGGCGCACCCTGGAGAAGGACTTCCGCGCCATCAACACCCACTCGGCGCGGGTGATCCTCGTCGACGCCGCCGGTCAGGTGCTGCCGCCCTTCGGTGCGCGGCTCGGGGCCAAGGCGCAGGCCGAGCTGGAGAAGCTCGGGGTCGAGGTCGTCCTCGGCGCGATGGTCACCGACGTCGACGAACGCGGCCTCGAGCTCAAGTACAAGGACGGGCGCACCGAGCGCGTCAACGCGGTCACCAAGATCTGGGCCGCGGGCGTGCAGGCCAGCCCGCTGGGCCGGACGCTGGCCGAGCAGACCGGGGCGCCACTGGACCGGGCCGGCCGGATCGGTGTCAACGCCGACCTGACGCTGCCCGGCCACCCCGAGGTCTTCGTGGTCGGCGACATGATCGCCCTCGACAACCTCCCCGGCGTCGCGCAGGTCGCCATCCAGGGCGCCAAGTACGCCGCCAAGGAGATCGACGGCCGGCTGCAGGGCAAGGCGCCGCAGAAGCCGTTCAAGTACTTCGACAAGGGCTCGATGGCGATCATCAGCCGCTTCGACGCGGTCGCGATGGTCGGCAAGCTCCGTTTCTCCGGGCTGCTGGCGTGGTTGAGCTGGCTGGCCGTCCACCTCGTCTACCTGACCGGCTTCAAGAACCGGGTCACCGCGCTGCTGCGCTGGACGATCTCGTTCCTCGGCAGCGGCCGCTCGGAGCGGACCACGACCGAGCAGCAGATCTTCGCGCGGTCCGCCCTGGCCCGGCTCAAGGGCGGAGCGGCCGACCTGGTCTCGCCGCCCGGGGCCTACGACGCCGCCCGCGACCTGATCGAGGTGACCAGGCGCGAGCTGGAGGAGCGGGCCGAGGAGGAGGCGCGGCTCACCGACGCGGGCGTCCGCGGCGTACCGTCCGACGGGCGCTGACCCGACCCCCTGCTGGTCGCGGACTGTTCACCGGCCCGTCAGTGACCTGCGGCGGGCTCGCCCGTTGTGCCGGGCATGTGCGACGGCCACCACCACGGCACCCCGCCCCACCGACCGCTCACCCGACGTACGGCGCTGGCGACGGCGGGCACCGGCCTGCTGCTCGCCGGACTGACCTCGCCCGAGACCGCCGCGGCACGGGCCCCCGGATCGCGGCCGGCGACGGGCGCGGCCCGCAGCTCGCGGATCACGGCCGGCCGCACCCTCGTGCACGCCGACCTGCACAACCACACCCTGCTCTCCGACGGCGACGGCGACCCCGCTCTTGCCTTCGACTCGATGCGGAGCGCGGGGCTCGACGTCGCGGCCCTCACCGACCACGCGACCATGTCCGACAACGCGCTCGGGGACCTGATCAAGGACGCGATGCCGCAGGACTACCACCAGGTGGGCGGGCTGACGCCGCAGGGCTGGGACCGCACGGCCGCCTATGCCGACGCCGCCGACGTCGACGGGGCGTTCACGGCCGTCCGCGGCTTCGAGTGGTCCCACCCGCTGCTCGGCCACATGAACGTGTGGTTCAGCGAGCACTACACCGACGTCGTGCAGTCGGGACTCATGGCGCCCTTCCTCGAGTGGCTCCGTCGCGAACCCGGGCTGGTGCTCGACGGCGGCGGCGACGGCATCGCGGGCTTCAACCACCCGGGTCGCGAGCCCGGCCGCTTCGAGGAGTTCCGGTTCGACCCCCGGCTGCGCGACCGCGTGGTCTCCCTGGAGATGTTCAACCGCACCGACGACTACCTCTTCGAGGGGTACGCCGACGGCCGGAGCTCGCCGCTCTCGGCCTGCCTCGACGCCGGCTGGCGCACCGGCATCACCGGCGTCACCGACGAGCACGGCACCGACTGGGGCCACCCGGAGGGCAAGGGCCGGACCGGGCTGTGGGTCGCCGAGCACACCCGGGCCGGCGTCAAGGCTGCGATGCGTGACCGGCGCTTCTTCGCGACCCGGACCTCGGGGCTGCGGGTGGACGCCGTGGCGGCGGTGCAGGGTCGTCGGCCGGCGCCGATGGGGTCAGCGCTGCCACTGCGACGGGGTGACGTCACCTTCGTGCTCGACCTGGCCCGGGACGACAGCTGGCGTGGCCGGATGCTGTCGGTACAGGTGCTGCGGCCGGGCGGGAGGGTGCCGGAGGTGGTGGCGACGCGGGACTTCCGGGTGGGGGGACTGGTGGCCGTCACGGTGCCGCTCGACGTAGCGGACGGTGACTGGGTGCTGCTGCGGGTCGCGGACCCGCACGCGCGCAACGAGACGCCCGGGCCCGACGGGCACCCCGGCAACCTGCGGGGGATCGCCTACACGAGCCCGTGGTGGCTCACACCGTGACCGGGCGCTCGCCGTCCTGCCGCTGCGTCCGGGGCTCGTGGTAGGCGAGCCACCGCTGCAGCAGGTCCATGGTCTGGAGCGGCCTGGTGGTGACCGGTGCCGCCATGCCTCCGATAGCCATGCCCCGTCAACGAGGTGACCTGGGTCACGTTACGCCCGGTCTGGACCACCGGGGTGCCGCTGGGGGTGGTCGTCGTGGCACGCTCGGTCGCCACGTGACCCGGAGGTGGAACGAATGATCGACGTCGTGTGGGGCATCGGCGGCATGGCCGGTCTGCTGGTGATCGCGCTGGCGCTGT
Organism: Nocardioides coralli; assembly: GCF_019880385.1. Classification (NCBI taxonomy): domain Bacteria; kingdom Bacillati; phylum Actinomycetota; class Actinomycetes; order Propionibacteriales; family Nocardioidaceae; genus Nocardioides; species Nocardioides coralli. Next base: position 3,137,849 of record NZ_CP082273.1, on the reverse strand, counting down.
CCAGCAACCGCAAGGCCATCCGCTGGCGCACCGTCCTGGCCGCGCTGGGGCTGCAGGTCGGATTCGGCGTCATCGTGCTCTCGTGGTCGCTCGGCCAGCGCGGTCTCGAGGCGGCCTCGCGGGGCGTCCAGGCGGTCATCGACTCCTCGCGGGAGGGGATCGGCTTCCTCTTCGGGCCGGTGCTGCCCGAGGAGGGGGACGGCGTGGTGTTCGCCTTCCAGGTGCTGCCCGTCATCGTCTTCTTCGCCGCCCTGACCGCCGTGCTCTACCACTGGGGGGTCCTGCAGCGGGTGGTCTCGTGGCTCGGTGGGGCGCTGGGGCGCCTGCTCGGGACGTCGCACGCCGAGTCGGTCAACGCGGCCGCCAACATCTTCGTGGGCCAGACCGAGGCGCCGCTGGTGATCCGCCCCTTCGTCTCGGGGCTCTCCCGATCGGGGCTCTTCGCGGTGATGGTGGGAGGTCTGTCGACGGTCGCGGGGTCGGTGCTCGTCGGCTACTCGCTGCTCGGCGCGCCCTTGGAGTACCTCATCGCCGCCAGCTTCATGGCGGCCCCGGGCGCGCTGCTGATGGCGAAGATCATCGTTCCCGAGGACGACCCGGACGCCGTGGCGAGGGAGCGCGAGCTGGTGTCCTCCACCTCGTCGGCGCGGGCAGCCGGTGCCGGGGACAGCTCCGCCGACGTACCGCCCGCGGAGGTCGAGGACGACGCGCGCGAGGAGGAGGACCGCGGGGAGGCGGAGTCCGACGGGCTGCACCACCGCAACACGATCGACGCGGCGGCATCGGGAGCGGCCGACGGCCTGCGGCTGGCCGCGACGATCGGCGCGATGCTGCTGGCCTTCATCTCGCTGATCGCGCTGATCAACCTCGCGGTCGGGGGCGTGGGCGGCTGGTTCGGCCAAGAGGACCTGACTTTCGAGCAGATCCTGGGGTGGATCTTCGCGCCCGTGATGTCGATGATCGGCGTGCCGTGGGCCGAGGCCGCGGAGGCCGGCAGCTTCCTGGGTCAGAAGGTCGTGGTCAACGAGTTCGTCGCGTTCACCGGGTTCGGGCCGGAGATCGGCAGCTACAGCGAGAAGACCGCCGCCATCATCACCTTCGCGCTCACCGGCTTCGCGAACCTGGGGTCGCTGGGCATCCTGCTCGGCGGGCTGGGCGGGATCGCGCCCGAGCGCCGCCCCGACATCGCGGCGCTCGGCCTGCGCGCCGTGCTCGCGGCGACGCTGGCCAACCTGATGAGTGCCGCGATCGCGGGCATCCTCATCGGTTGACCGGAGTCGCTGGTCGGGGCGGGAGTCCCGCCCCGGTCAGCGGTACGGGTCGGCGATCCGGACGTGCTCCGGGTGGTCGATAGCCACCGTGTCGAGGCACTTGTCCCGGAACTCCAGCCACTTCTCCAGCAAGTCCAGCCCCTGCACCGGTCCACGGACCTCGGGGGCTGCCATCCCCATGATTGCCATGCCTGCTCAACGGTGTGACCCGGGCCACGTTACGCCCGGTCCAGACCACCGGCTTTCCGTGGCAAGGGCCGAGCTCAGAACGCCGTCCGGGCCGTGCGCCCCGCCGCACGGCCCGGACGACCTTGGCTGCGAGCTGCTAGCCGGCCACCTGAACCGCCAGGTCGATATCGGAGTCAAGCGTGAGAGTGCACGAGGTCACGTTCGTGTCTGTGCACGGCCCGTTGAGCCAGTTCACGGAAAACCCGAGCGTGCTGGCTGTGAGAGTGACCTGCGTACCGACGTCGTAGGTCGCAGTGCACGACCTTTGGGTCCCGGATCCGGTGGTGGTGCACGGATCGGGACTGAGGCTCGGCTCCGGACTAGCGACCATGGCCATGGTCCGGTGTCCCTGCTGTAGGAGAACCACCCTGAGCGTGACCTGCTCGATGAAGGTCGCCGCAACTGTCTTGTCGCTGTTCATGGTCACCGTGCACTCACCCGTTCCCGTGCAGGCGCCGCTCCAGCCGGCGAAGCGGTAGCCGGCCGTCGGGGTCGCGGTCAACGTGACCTGGTCACCGCCCGGCAGGACGGTTGAGCACGTCGTGCCGCAGCTGATGGCGCCGCCCGAGACTGTCCCGCCGTCGGTCGCGCTCTTGGTGACCGTCAGGGTGTGGATCGTGCTCGGGACGCACGTCAGGCTCAGCTCGCGGACAGCGTCAGTGACGGGTCCGTAGCCGATCTCGATCACGCCCTCCCCGACCTGGCCGACGCGGCACGGCAGCCCGTCGAGGCACGGTGAGCAGGCATGAGTGACTCGCTCGCCGGTCTCCTGCAGTAGCTTCACGCGTTTCGAGGTAGGCGCGATTGGGAGCCGTTCCATACCGCCAGGAATCTGGCAATGGCTATGGCCGCCGAAGCCGGCGAGGTCTTAGCGGAGCTGCAGTTGAGCTAAGACCATGAGGTCGAGCTCGCGTTGAGCGAGCCAGCATCTGACCTGCGCGGCCGCCTATCAGCCGAGCTGGCGATGTCCTGATCTACCTAGTTCTGTTGGCAGATCGGACGGGCGTTGACCGGGAGCATTGGCCATGGCCAAGCACGCGCGCAATGAGCGGCTCTTCCCACCCCAGTAGGTCGGACCGCTTCCATGTCTGCTCATCATGATGCCCAAGCACGCGCCGCGACTGTCGGACCCGTCCGCGGAACACACTGGACCCCAGGTGGGGTATGAATAGCCCCATGCTCGGGACTCGGAAGTCGTGCAATCCGCGTCGGGACTCACTCCCTGCCCTGACAATCGAGCAGGCTCCCAGCGGAGGGTTCCTGCTACCAAGTGCTCCACGACGTCCGCCCTCGACGCCAGACCAGGACTGAACCGACGAGTTTCATCGCGTGCTTCTTCCAGCTACGCACAATCGTGACGGAGAGTAATGAAGGCGACCGCAATCACAGTTCATCGGCTGATCCAGGGATCGAAGGTGTTCCTGATCCCCACGTTTCAGCGTCGATACACGTGGCGCAAAGAACAATGGGAACAGTTGTGGAATGACCTGCTTATCGAGTACGGCCTCGAGCACCCAGACGACCCCGAGGCTCTATACGGCCATTTCCTCGGAAGCGTCGTGCTTCATCCAGCGCTCGGCCCCGCATCGACGCTAATGCGACACCAGGTTATTGATGGCCAGCAACGGTTGACAACCATCCTGATCCTGCTCGCCGCATTACGCGACGTCAGGAAGGAAGCCGACCCCACTTGGAATCCAGGCTCCATCGACGATCAATACTTGCGTAATCCGTTCAGCACGGACTTCCCGGACCGCCTCGTCCCCACCAAACTCGACCGCGAAGCCTACGAGCGAACTGTACGACTCCAGGACCCGACAGGGGATATTGGGGTGGCGTACAATTTTTTCAAGATGGCTATCGAACGCGCCATGCGTACTGATGATCTATCGCTGGACCGTCTAGAGAATACGCTGCTGCTTAACATGCTGCTAGTGGAGATAACAACCAAAACCGGCGATTCGGTCAATAGCATTTTCAATACGTTGAATTCGAAAGGCATGGACCTCTCAGCTGCCGATCTCGTTCGCAATGAAGTGCTTCACCACATTGGCACAGGCGCTGCTGACGAAGCGCACAGCGAGTACTGGGTGCCGATGGAGGTCAACCTCGTCACTCCGCGATCGAAGTCTCCTGATCGCGAGTTCGTCACTTTTCTGTGGTCTCGCGAGGTCGCGATCAACCCCAAGACTTCTCGGGACGACCTTTTCTCGAAGTTCGAGAAGCGGCTTCGAGTCACTCTCAACGCATTGCCCGCTCAAGAACGAAACGACCACGCTCTGGGCGTTCTCCAGGAGATGTACGACGATCATCTCCTGTTCCTCATCGTGCGGGACCCCGCTCGCGGGCAAGCCGATAGTCGCATCGCACGTGAACTGCTCGAATCTCTGCAGACCCTCAAGGATTGGCGATCCGAACCAGCTACCCCCGTTGCCCTTTGGCTCTTGAAAGCGGCCATGGCGGGTGACATCGAGCAAAGCGACGCCGCGGCCGCCATCGACGTCCTCATGAGTTACCTTGTCAAGCGTACTCTCAATGGCGTTCCCACCAACCAGCTTAACCGGCTCCTAACTCCCGTGGCGCACGATCTCGCGCAGCGCGGCGCCAATGAGTCTGTAAGCGAGCGAATGAGATTGCTCTTGAGCAAGCAGGGGTACTACTGGCCCACAGATGATCAGGTACGTGCCGCGGTCGTCGGGAATCCGATCTACGCCTCTGCGCGCCGGTACGTGAAGTTTCTACTCTCAGTTGCTGAGGAACGCCTCCCCGGGATGGAGTCGGCCGACCTTTCCAAAAGCCAAATCGAGCATGTCATGCCGCAGTCGCTTTCCGGGGAGTGGCGGGCGTACTTCGAGTCGGCCGATATTGACCTCTCTGACGCGGAGGCCCTCACACACACACTCGGCAATCTGACCTTGACTGACAATAATCAGCGAATGGGTAACTCGAGTTTCAAGGTGAAGACCCAGGAGTTCTTCGATCAGTCAGCTTTGCGGCTAAACAGGGCACTCGCCGAAATGCCGCGATTCTATCCGGCGGATATCCAAGCCCGTAGTGAATCCCTGGCGAACTCTATCCTCGAAAGGTTCCATCATCAACCGCTGGCCAGCTCCGCTGACGCCAGTCAGGACGAGTCCGGAGCTTCGGTGCGGGATCGACTGCAGTCTCTGCTACAGAGCTTGCCTGTGACCCGGTGGGTCACCGAGGACGACCTGGTTGCCGTTCTAGGTGCGGCCCATGACGACATTCGAGAGATCGTTGCAACGCTCGACGCAACACTTGCCCGGCTAATTCGGACGGAAAGCAAGGCAATCCCCACTTGGCTACCGGGTGAGCTCAAGTCGAGGGTGGCTGACCAAGACCGGGCACAATTCGACCTCGGCAAGAGAATGCAGTCGGAGGAATTGAGCGAGTTTACGGCTAAGGCAGATCGCCAGGACGGCGATCCCGATGACACCGGCGACACTTTCGATGATGAGCAGTGACTGACATCGACCCTGGAGAAGAGCGGGCGCCGTCATCCCTGCGACGCAGATTGTGGGCGGCGATGGCTGCCATACCAGTCGTCGTGATCCCAGCGCTCGAGTGGCTTCCTTGGATTCCGGAACAGGCTCGTCCCTATGCGATCTTGGTGAGCCTGGTGCTTGCAGTCGCTGGCCTCGTCCTCTTGAGACGCGATGAGCGAGATGTGGAGCGACGGTTAGTTGAGAATCAGCGGCTGCGGCAAGGTATACGAACTGCGCAACCTGAGTATTTACTACGGCAAATAGCGGGCACGCTGTTCGCGAAGGGAGCCTGGAGGCTGACCGTGTACAAGAAGCAGCACTCTTCGGAGTCGCATATTGGGGACCACTTGGTAAGGCTGGCGACAGCAGCAAGCGACAAGGACCAGGAGGAGCTGGGCGCGACTCAGCTGCTGATAACTGCAGACACAATGTTCGAGTTCACTTTTCGCGCGAACCTAGCAGACCCTAAGTTCCGGCAACCAGTCCAGTCTGGCCTTTCACCGGAGGACGTTCATTCGTCTGCGTGGAATGACTGGCGGGACGAGATATTTGGCGTTGCCGCGGTCGTAGGCGACACCTCGACGTTCCGCGCACGCAAAATGGTGTGGTACGCGGCGCAGGACCCAGAGCGTCAAACCATCTACTGCGCTATCGCCGAATCCGCCGACCCAGAAGGCATCGTGGTCGACCACTTGGACCATGGATTCACTCCTGCCTGGCTGTTCTTCGTTGCACGAGTTGCGGAGATGCGGTCAACGGTGGCGAGCAACTAGGACCGACTCCCTCTCGTCCCCGGGGGGACCCCGCCGGAAGTAGCTCGTTCACCGGAGCGTCTTAGCAGCCGGGAATCCGCCACGGTTTAGGCTGCGTTTCTATCGATGGCACCGGCAAAGCCCTCGGTCGCGCAACAAGTGGGCCCTTGTGGGTAAGAGGCAGTGCTTGGACCCAACATCGCCCTAGTCTGCTGCGCATTCTGGTTGTCTGCACATGAGGCTGCCGATGTTCTTGGCGTTGTCGTAGGTACGGTTTATAACCTCGCGAGCGATCGCCTGTTGGGAGGGCGCGCGCCACTGATCGAGGTGGTCGCAAGCCGGGTGCAGCGACATCGCGTGGACGGCTAGGGTCACTCCGGCGAGGGCAAGTACCGAAGCACGCTCGAGCACCTCACCAGCCGTTTGCATGCCTAAACGGTCGTCCACCAGTCGGACGCGAACCCGACAGCAAGGACACACCACCGTGGTCTGCGCAATCAGCCACCTCTGACCACCTGACTCACAGGTTGAAGGCACGGGCCGGGCAGTCAATATCTAGGTCTCCAGGTAAGAACTGAGTGGCGAGCTCCTCCACGCACGCGATGATATGAACCTTTGCAGACAGCACGAAGCCACGTTCGTCGATGCGCCACCGGCACGCACGGCGTGTGATCGCGCAATGCCGAGGCAGAACGGGGGCTGCGGGAACCCCAGTCGCGGGCGCTTCGACTGCCCGAACCGCGTTAAGGACGCACCGCCCGCTCGTTGTCCGCCCAGCCGACCGTCCAGGTTCATTCCGACTATCTGCCGTCGGTCGACGCCGCGGCAGGGCAGTGTGACCCGACTCTCTTGGACCCTCGACGAATTGAACTCGGTAGGTCTGACTCCTTACGCCCCGGAACATCCCTAGTTAGGGTGACGTGAGTCACACTTGCCTGAAAGGACTGGGACCTTGCCTTCACTGACACCCGACTACCTCCGCGGTCACATCGATACGCGAATCCAGAACGCAGACGGAGCGCCAGATGCTGGCAACGCTGGGGACGCCGAATACGGAGAGCTCATGTACAACATGATTCTCGAGGCGGCTGCCAAGCAGATGGAAGAGTCGGGAGAAGCATCCGCGGATGAGGTGACCGTCGACCTGAAGGCGCGGCTGCGGCCCAAGGAGCTCCCTGAGGGCGAAACTCATCCGCTCGGCGGGTGTGTGGAGGTCTGCGTCGGAGTAATCGTTCAGGTCTGCTATCACCGCAACTTTAAGGGAAGTCGGCCCGGGAAAGGATGAATCAGGGCACAGAGGCGGTTGGCTTCGACCCAGACTTTCTGCGCGAACCCCTCGCGGTGCCCTCGGCCCCCGGGATGGCAACGGCGCAGCTTGACTATGTGCATTTCTCCCTGCAGTTGAACACCGAGCGACGGCTCGCGTGGTGGGTCGCTTGGAACATTGACGGCCGGCGCCTCTTCAGTGCGGACGGCATCCATCGCGTCGACTTCCGAGCTGACGACCGCCTCTCTGACGAGCTTCAAACCCTCAACGACTTGTACCTCGACAACCACTTAGACAGAGGCCACATCGCGCGACGAGCTGACCTGCTGTGGGGCACGCTGCCCGAGGCCTTAGCCGGCAACCGCGACTCCTTCTTCTACACGAACATCACTCCTCAAATGCGTGACTTCAATCAGTCGAGGCGCGACGGAGTGTGGGGGCTGCTTGAAAATGCAGTGCTTGAGCTCGACAAGATCGAGAGTCGGCGAGTGACCTTGTTCGGGGGTCCAGTTCTTGCCGCCTCCGATCCTGTCTATCGCGGCAGGCAGATCCCCAAAGATCACTGGAAGGTCGTTGCCTATGCAGTCGGAGGACAGGTGCAGTTCCGCTGCTTCGTACTTTCACAAGATCTCAACCCTGACCGCATCGAGACCATGGACTACCTCGATGAGTTCAAGACCCACCAAGTGACCTTGACCGACCTGGAGATGCGGACAGGACTCCAATTTGAGAGCCTTCGAAGCCACGACGACGGGCTCCTGGCCCGCGCGTTGGAGGGGGGGAGGGTCGTCGCGGACGCTAGGGACGTTGAATGGTGAGCGGACTTCCGGCGCCCAAGCCAGCTCAAACCGGGGCCTCGGCGGCACAACGTCGGCCGCCTCTAGAGACTGACCCTTACCGTAGCTGCATCCGCTCGAAGCGGGAACCATTGCCGCGACGCGAGGTCACGACTTCGGAATCGCGATCGCCAGCGCGGGCCAGCGCACCCTCAGCGTCTGAGGCGTTGAGGGAGCGTTTCGTCAACGGAACGGGCACATGAGGACAAGACCAAAGCCACGCGAGCCTGGTGGTGGAGGACTCTCGTGAACCCATTCGAGCCCAGGTGCTAGCAGGTGCGTAGCAGGGACGCTCGCGCGGCGAATCCCAGGTCGGAGGCGCAGGCCGCTGACCTGGGCTAATGCTGGTAGGCCCTGTGGGACTCGAACCCACAACCAACGGATTAAAAGTCCGGAGCTCTGCCAATTGAGCTAAGGGCCCGGCAGGGACTCTAGTCGGGGTCGGCGGACGGGTCGGCGGTCAGGCCGTCCGGGGGCTTTCGTCGTACAGCCGGGCAGGGGTGGGGCTGGTCCAGCGGAACTCGAGCGGTACGGCGTCGAGGTCCGCCCCGCCCGCGCGCCCGGTCGCGAGCACCCCGAGCTCCTGCGCTGCGAGCACGGCACGCATCCGGTCGCCCACGCCGAGCTTGCGGTAGATGCTGCGCAGGTGGGCGTGGACGGTCCGCGGCGAGAGCTGCATCCGGTGACCGATGGCGACGGCGGTCAGCCCCTCCTGCAGCAGGGCCAGCACCGCGACCTCCCGCGCCGTGAGCCCGACCCCCTGCAGGTGGGGTGGCTGGCCCTCGAGCAGCTCGGTCTGGCGTTCCAGGACGGCGAGGAGCGTCTGGATCCGGCGGGCAAGCTCGAGCTCCTCGTCGGTGAAGTCGTCGCTCGAGCGCGCCATGACGAACGTGCGGTACCTGCCCGGCGCGAGCACGTAGGGCATGGAGAGCTGTTGCTCGAAGCCGTAGGGCTCGAGCACCTCCTGCACCAGCGCGAAGCCGTCGGGGGGCACGAGGTCGCGCGGGACCCGGCCGTTGGTCATGGCCGTCGCGTCACCGGTCCGCGTGAACCAGCACACCAGCGGGTGCTTGAGGAGCGCGTCGGCCATCCACGCCCCGTCGTCGGCCGTGGTGGCGAACCCCGGGAGGGGCCCCGAGGTCTCCCAGCCGAACCGGCCTCCCTCGTCCATCCAGTTCCACGAGATGTTGCAGTCGAAGGTGTCGAAGAGCTGCTCGGCGATGATGGCCCGCGGGAACGGCCCGTTGTGATGTCGGGTCAGGTCGGCCAGCAGGTCCAGCCACTCGTCGTACCGCGCTCGAGCGCTCCTCATCGATCCCACCCCCGCAGCGACCGGTGCGGCCGCTCTCGGCCGCATTCCGGACGCCATCGGCATCAGTGCCGGATACCCGAACAGATTGCACCCGGTGCCCGGTGGGGGCAAGACCGGTGTCCGCAACCGGACACCCGCTCGGCGGTCGCGGTCACCGGTTTAGACCATCTGGGTGATGGGGGCGCGCGGCTCGTGGCCCTACCGTGGCCTGAGGCGACCCTGTGGGTGGTGGGGTCCAGCGCGCAGGGGGTCCCACATGTCCACGACGAGGTCTCGGCGCGCGCGGCGGGTCCTCGCCGCCGGCGGCGCGCTGCTGGTGTGCCTGCCGCTCGCACTCTCCGGACCGGCGTACGCCGCGCCGCCGCCCAACGACGACATCACCGGTGCCACGCGCATCAGCCAGGAACCCGCGAGCCACCGCTTCGACTCCACCGAGGCGACCCGCGAGGCCGGCCGGCTGCCGTGCGTCGGCTCACGGAGCGTGTGGTTCCGCTTCCGGGCCACCGACACCGAGCGGCTGCGCCTCACGACAGCGGGCTCCTCGTTCGACACCGTGCTCGCGCTCTTCAGCGGGCCGCGCCGGTCGCCGACCCTCATCGACTGTGACGACGACGCGCGGTTCGACACCACGTCCTCGCTGCGCCAGCAGGTGCGGCAGGGCGGCCGATACTGGATCGCGGTGAGCTCCTTCGGCGGCGGCCCCGGCGGCGAGGGCGTGCTCACCGTCGGCGACCCCGTGCCCCCGAGCGTCGAGGTCACCATCGAGGAAGCCCGTGCCGGGCGCGCGTCCGGGCGCCTCGTCGTCGTGGGCGAGATGACCTGTGCCTCGCCCAACAGCTTCAGCGTCGCCGTGCTCGTGAGCCAGCGGGTGAGCAGCGGCGGAGTGGCTCGGGGCACGGGTTTCGGCGACGCCCCCTGCGACGCCGACACCCGGACCTGGGAGGCGGTCCTCGACAGCGAGACCGGTTGGGCCTTCGAGGACGGTCCGCTGGCTGTGGACGTGGTCGCCCAGTCGTGGAACGGATTCGCCCGCGCCCGTACCGAGGAGTCCGAGATCCTCACCGCCTCCAGCGACTCCAACGCCCGCCCCGGCCGCTGAGGCGGCACAGACCACCGCCCGGCTCCCCCAGGGCAAGGGGAGCCGGGCGGCGTGCCGGGGCGGGAAGCGTCAGTACGTCGCGACGTTGAGCAGCTTCTCCTTGGTGTTGTCGGGGTCGTCGACGTCGTTCCAGTTGGTGGTGGCGGAGCCCTGCAGCGCGCTCTTCACCTGCGCGGGCGTCGCGCCCGGGTGGGTCGCCGCCCACAGCGCGGCGCCGCCGGCGACGTGCGGGGCAGCCATCGAGGTGCCCGACAGCGTCGAGTAGGTACCGGCCATGGAGGTGCTGCGGATGCAGACACCGGGGGCGATGATGTCGACGTCGGCGCCGTAGTTGGAGAAGTTGGCGAAGGTGTCGTCGACGTCGGAGCGGCAGGTGCTGGCCGCCCCACCACCGGGCGTGCCGTTGAAGTCGGCGAGGGCGCTGACGGTGATCACCTCGTCGTACGCCGCCGGGGTGGAGTTCTTGGCGTCCTCGGAGTCGTTACCGGCGGCGACCACGAAGGTCACGCCCGCGGCCACGGCGTCGCAGATCGCGGCGTGCATGGCGTCGTTGTTGCTGGCGCCGCAGTTGCCGTCGTCGGAACCGCCGCCGCCGAGGCTCATGTTGGCGATCTCGATCTTGTCGGCGTTGGCAGCGACGTAGTCGATGCCGCAGATCACGTCGGAGTTGAGGCCCGTGCCGACGGCGGTCAGCACCTTGACCGGCCAGATCCGGGCACCGGGGGCGACGCCGACCACGCCGGTCTTGTTGTCGAGCGCGGCGACGGTGCCGGCGACGTGGGAGCCGTGGCCGTGGTCGTCCTCGGCGCCGAGGCCGACCGAGCAGTTCTTGGCGCCCTGCCGATAGACGTTGAGGTCGGGGTGGTCGAGGTCGACACCCGTGTCGATCACGGCGACGTCGACGTTGACGCGCTGGTCGACCCCGTTGATGGCGGCCGTGGGGGAGGCGTCGGCGTCGACGCGGTTGACGCCGGTCGGGGTGGACTGGGCGGTGGCCTTGACCGGCGTGTCGCGCTGCACCCACGCGACGCCGGGGAGCGCCTCGACGGCCGCCGCGGTGGAGGGGGTCATCGTGGTGGAGTAGCCGTCGATGGCCGTCGTGTAGACGTGGCCGAGCTCGAGGCCGAACCGGTCGGCGTGGGCGTTGGCGACAGCCTTCGCTGCCGCGCCGTCCTCCAAGACGACGATGTAGTTGTCGGGGGCGCTGCCCGGCTTGCCGCTGGGCTCGGCGGACGCGGTGGCGGGGGCCAGCGCCGCTGCACCAAGCGCGAGGGCGGCCGCGCCTGCGGCCGCCATGGTCAGGGGGGTCCTGTGCATGGGGATCCTTGTCCGAGATGGTCGCCGCGAGGTGCGGCCTGACGTGAGGGCCAACGAGGCCCCGCGCGCAGGAGTGACGGCCGGTGTTGCTTCAGGTCTCTGCAACGCAGGTCTCTGCAGCGACGACCTCACCGACTGGCCACCGGACGTTCGTCTCCGTCTGCGGAGAAAACGCCGCTCCGAATCTTCCCTTGTGCGCCGAGGTTGGTAGTGTCAGGGCCGCAACAGGTGCAAGTTCCAGCAGGTCTGACGCCCGCGGAGTTTGTGAGCCAACGGCGTTTCTTCGGGTGTGCCTTCCAGTCACGCAAGTCGGAGCGACGTGTCACCGCACCTGGTGTGGGCCGTCGAAGTGGCGGCTCTCGCCCCGACGAAGGAGTAACGAGCACAATGGCTCAGGGCACCGTGAAGTGGTTCAACGCCGAGAAGGGTTTCGGCTTCATCGCGCAGGAGGACGGCGGCGACGACGTCTTCGTGCACTACTCGGCCATCCAGAGCCAGGGCTACAAGTCCCTGGACGAGAACCAGAAGGTGGAGTTCGACGTCACCCAGGGCCCCAAGGGTCCCCAGGCTGAGAACGTCCGCCCCCTCTGATCAGCACCTGATCAGGCTTCGACGAGGCCCCACCCGCTCGGGTGGGGCCTCGTCTTTTTCAGGGATTTTTCATCCATTCCGCGTTTGGCTGTCAGACCGACCGGGCATCGTTGACAGTGGGAGCAGCAGCAAGACACGGGGGTGGGAGGAATCATTTCGGTGCACGACCAGTTCGACGTGTCCCTCGAGGACGCCGACCTCCTCGGCGAGGTCGAACTGACCACCACTCTGATCATCGCCGCGAGCGAGTCGGAGGATCACCTCACGCCCGAGGAGATCGACCGCATCCTCGGCGTCACGCCCCACACCGAACGCACCTGACTCGGCTCCAGACTCAGCAGGTCGCGAAGAGCACCGGGCCGCTCGACAGGTCCGACAGCACGTAGCTCCCGGCCAGCGGGTCCAGCCGCATCGTCACCACGGATCCCTCGGCCGTGACCCGGCCCAGCGTGAACCGGTCTGCGAAGTCGCCCCCCTGGCCCGGTGCCGGCCCGCTCGCCAGCCGGGCCCGCGAGTCGGCGTTGGCGCGGGCCTGCTCGTCGCTCTCGAACGACATCGCCACCCGTACGCCGCCACCGGGCTGGGCCGACATCGCGAACCCCGTCAGCGGGTCGACCCTCCCCGCGGCCGCGATCAGCTGGTCGGCCTGGTCCTGGTCGGAGTCGCCGGCCGAGCCCATCGCCAGCCGTCCGCAGACGACCTCTCCGTCGAAGACCGCCGCCGCGAGTGGCTCGCCCGAGGCGTCCACGACCTCGTCGAGTCCGTCCAGACCACCCTCGCCGCCGGTCACGGCGGGCAGCGCCTGCTCGAGGTAGCCCTGGGTGTCGGAGGAGACGACGACCCGCTGACCCTCGTCGAGGGCGAGGAACTGCAGCTCCGGGGTGAGGGTCCCGATCCGGGGCAGCAGGTCGATGCCGCCGACCCACACCCCGTCCTCATCCTCCGGCCGCTGGTAGCCCAACCCCTCCAGCCGGTCGGCCAGCTCCTCGAAGTCGGTGCCCTCGACGACCCGCATCACGACCACGGCGCCGTCCTGCGACTGGCTCAGCAGCTCCCAGTCCAGCGTGGCGGGGGAGAAGCCGAACCGCTCGTGCATCACCTCCGTCGACTCCGGCAGCGCCGACATCGACGACAGGTCGCGATCGAACGCGCGGGTCATGAACGCCGACACCTCGCCACTGGGGGCGTCGGCTGCGATCTCGACGCCGAGCTCGCGGCGTACGTCGCCCCAGTCGGTGAAGGTCAGCCGCTGCGCGTCGGGCGGGGCCCAGGAGATCGCCCGCTGGAAGTCGTTCTGCTGCAGGGTGCGCCACCACCACGCCACGCCGGCGAGCAGGGCGAGGACGGCGACCACGGCGACGACGGCCCACCAGCGGTTGCGCACCCAACCCTCCTGTCCGGCTCGAAGTGGTGTGAGACTAGCCCCATGCCGTCTGCCAGGGACGTGGTCGCCGCCGGCGTCGTCACCTTCCGCCCAGGCCGCCAGGTGCTGCTGGTCCACCGTCCCCGCTACGACGACTGGTCCTTCCCCAAGGGCAAGCTCGACCGCGGCGAGCTGGCTCCCGTGGCCGCGGTCCGCGAGGCGGCCGAGGAGACCGGCCTCCACGTCAGGCTCGGGCCGCCGCTGGCCAGCCAGCGCTACCCCATGGGCGGTGACCGGCACAAGGTGGTCCACTACTGGGTCGCCTGGCCGGTCGACGACCACGACGTGTCGGGCTACCGCGTCAACGACGAGATCGACGAGGTCGTGTGGCTCCCCTACGACCAGGCGCTCCACCGGCTCAGCTACGCCCGGGACCGCAACACCCTGGTGGAGGCCAAGCGGCTGCGGAAGCGGACGCGGGCGCTGGTCGTGCTGCGGCACGCCAAGGCCCGCTCGCGCAAGGGGTGGGGCAGGAAGAAGGACGATCTCGCCCGACCACTCATCTCGCTCGGCCACGGCCAGGCCAGCCGCCTGGTGCCGCTGCTGTCGGCGTACGACGCCACCCGGGTGGTCAGCTCGCCGGCGGCCCGCTGCGTCGACACCGTGCGGCCCTACGCCGACGCGTCCGGCTGGAAGGTCGAGGAGCTGGACGGCATCAGCGAGGAGGGCGCGTCGGCAGAGTCGGTGGTGACCGCCGCCGACGACCTGCTCGCCGGCCACGACAGCGCGGTCATCTGCACCCACCGGCCGGTGCTGCCCGCGGTGTTCGACGCCCTCGCCCTGCCCGACCGCCCCCTCGACCCGGGCGGGATGGTCGTGGTCCACCACCGCAAGGGGACGGTGGTGGCGACCGAGGTCCACGAGCGGCCCTGAGCACCTCGCGCGGGCCCGTTCACGTGACGGTGGTCTCACGCTCGGCCGTTTGTGGCCGAATCGCCCGGTCTCGTTCACCACCCGTTCACCTGTCGCCACGGGTCCTGCAACCTCGGCTCCCTAGCGTCGCCGCTGTCAGACCCGACTGATACTTCAGGAGACCGAAGTGAAGACCACGTCCATGCGCCGGGCGCTCGTGCCCGGCATCGCGGCCCTCGGGCTGCTCCTCACCGCCTGCGGTGGGGGCCAGACCGGTGCTGGTGGCGCTGGGGGCGTCAGCGGCTCGGTCGCCGTCGACGGCAGCTCCACCGTCTTTCCCCTGAGCGACGCGGCCGCCGAGCTGCTCGCCGAGGAGAACCCCGACATCCGCGTCACCGTCGGCGAGGCCGGCACCGGTGGCGGCTTCGAGGTCTTCTGCCAGGGCCAGACCGACGTCTCCGACGCCTCGCGCCCGATCGAGGAGGACGAGGTCGAGGTGTGCGAGAAGCAGGGGATCGAGTACACCGAGCTCCAGGTCGCCACCGACGCGTTGACCATGGTGGTCCACCCCGACCTCGACGTCGACTGCCTGACCGTCGACCAGGTGAAGAAGCTGTGGGGACCGGACTCGAAGGTCGACAACTGGCAGGACCTCGACCCGAGCTTCCCCGACCAGGAGATCTCGCTCTTCGGTCCCGGCACCGACTCCGGAACCTATGACTACATGGCGGCCGACGTGATCGGCGACGAGTCCGAGTCGACCCGTGACGACTACGAGTCCTCCGAGGACGACAACCAGCTGGTCTCCGGTGTCGCGGGCACCCAGGGCGCGACCGGCTACTTCGGCTACACCTACTACGAGCAGAACGCCGAGCAGCTCAAGGCGCTCCAGATCGACAACGGCGACGGGTGCGTGGAGCCGTCCCCGGAGACCGCTGCCGACGGCACCTACACCCCGCTCTCGCGGCCGCTGTTCATCTACGTGAACAACGCCAAGTACACCGAGAACGAGGCCACCTCGACGTACGTCGACTTCTACATCGAGAACCTGGCCGAGCTCGCCGAGGCGGCGCAGTTCATCCCGCTGAACGACGAGCAGTACGCTGACACGCAGTCGAGCCTCGAGGGCATCTCCGGCTGAACGAAGCCACAAGAAAGCGCTGCATGACTACGACTACCTCTGGTGCCGCAGGCCCGCCCCCCGGGGCGGGCCTGCGGTCCGCTCCCCGATCCCTGAAGGGGCGCTCCCGCCCCGGCGAGACCGTGATCAAGGCGGTCCTCTTCGTCGCCGCGATGATCTCGATCCTGACGACCATCGGCATCGTCGTCACCCTGCTGCGGCCGAGCCTGGACTTCTTCGCCGAGGCCTCGATCATCGACTTCCTCATCGGCACCGACTGGGCGCCCCGGCGCGGCGAGTTCGGCGCCGTGCCGCTGGTCAAGGCGACGTTCCTGATCACGCTCATCGCCCTGCTGGTGTCGGTGCCCGTGGGCCTGGGCGCGGCGATGTACCTCTCGGAGTACGCCTCCGCCCGTACCCGCAAGATCTTCAAGCCGGTGCTCGAGCTGCTGGCCGGTGTGCCCTCCGTCGTCTACGGGTTCTTCGCCCTGACGGTGATCACCCCGTGGCTGCTGCAGGACCTGCTGGCGCTGGACGTCGGGTTCACCAACGCCCTCGCCGCCGGCCTCGTCCTGGGCGTCATGATCGTGCCGACCGTGGCGTCGCTCTCGGAGGACGCGATGAGCGCCGTACCGCTGGCACTGCGGCAGGGCTCGCTCGCGATGGGCGCCAACAAGATGCAGACCACGCTCCGCGTGGTGTTCCCGGCCGCGCTCTCCGGCATCGCGGCCGCGATCGTGCTCGGTCTGTCGCGCGCCGTGGGGGAGACCATGATCGTCACCCTCGCCTCGGGGTCGCTGCCCAACATGAGCGCCGACCCGCGGGACGGCATGCAGGCCATGACGGGCTACATGGCGACCACCGCCGGCGGTGAGAACCCCGTGGGGTCGCTCGAGTACAACACCCTGTTCGCCATCGGGCTGCTGCTGTTCGCGATCACCCTCGTGATCAACATGGTCAGCATCAGCCTGGTCCGACGCTTCCGCCAGGAGTACTGATGGCCACTGCTGTAGCCACCACACGCCCCGGCGCCATCGCGACCGGGCGCAGCCGCGACCGCACCCCCGGATCCATGGCCTTCCTCATCGCGCTGTGGGCGTCCCTGTTCTTCGGGGTGACGGTGCTGCTCGTGCTCATCGTGTCCACGGCGCTCGACGGCGCCGCACGCATGGACGGCGCCCTGTTCTCCAACTACCTCTCCTCGCTGCGGCCGGAGTCGACGGGCTTCCGGGCCGGCATCCTCGGCTCGATGTGGCTGATGCTCGGCACGGCGCTGCTCTCGGTGCCGCTAGGCATCGCCTCGGCGCTCTACCTCGAGGAGTTCGCCGACCGGAACCGCTGGTACAACCGGCTGATCGAGCTCAACCTGCAGAACCTCGCCGCCGTACCCGCGGTCGTCTACGGGCTGCTGGCCGTCGCGGCGATGGCGCTGCTGGGCTTCCAGGAGACGGGGATCGTGCTCGGCGGCTCGCTCGCCCTGGCGCTGCTGATCCTGCCGGTCGTCATCATCACCACGCGCGAGGCCGTCCGGGCGGTGCCCAACGAGATCCGGTTCGGATCGCTCGCGCTGGGGGCCACGGTGTGGCAGACCACCTGGCGTCAGACCCTGCCCTCCGCCGTACCCGGCATCGCGACCGGCACCATCCTCGGGCTGTCGCGCGCCATCGGTGAGGCGGCGCCGCTGCTGTTGCTCGGTGTGGCCGTCGGCATCCGGTTCGACCCCAACGGCTTCCTCAGCCAGTTCACGGCCCTGCCGATGCAGATCTACAACCAGACGTCGCGGTCGCAGGAGGAGTTCCAGACCGCCGCGGCCGCTGCCATCATCGTGCTGCTGGTGATGATTCTCGGGATGAACGCGCTCGCAATTTTCATCCGCAACAAGTTCCAGAGGACGTGGTGAGACCATGGCCACACACCCGCACACCTTCTCGACCCGTGAGGACAGCGCCGTGACGACCGCCGACCGCGACACCACCGGGACCGTGGACGACACGGCCGGCAGCGTGAGCGGCCTCGCCGCTCCGGGCTCGGCCGAGCGCGAGCTGCCCGACGCCCCGCCGGACCCCGTGATGGAGGCCTTCGGGCTCAACGTCTACTACGGCGACTTCCACGCCGTGCACGACGTGAACCTGTCGTTCGGCAAGAACGAGATCACCGCGCTGATCGGCCCGTCGGGCTGCGGCAAGTCGACCGTGCTGCGCTGCCTGAACCGGATGAACGACCTGGTGGCGGGCGCGCGCGTCGAGGGCGACATCCTCTACCACGGGCAGAACATCTACGGCCGCGGCGTCGACCCGATCGCCGTGCGCACCCACATCGGCATGGTGTTCCAGAAGCCGAACCCGTTCCCGAAGTCGATCTACGACAACATCGCCTACGGCCCCCGGGTCATCGGCATGAAGGTCGACAACATGGACGACACGGTCGAGGAGGCGCTGCGCGGCGCCGCGCTGTGGGACGAGGTCAAGGACAAGCTGAAGGACTCGGCGTACGGGCTGTCCGGCGGTCAGCAGCAGCGGCTCTGCATCGCGCGGACCATCGCCACCAAGCCCGACGTGATCCTCATGGACGAGCCCTGCTCGGCCCTCGACCCGATCGCGACCTCGCGCATCGAGGACCTGATGGTGGGGCTGCGCGAGGAGTTCACGATCATCATCGTGACCCACAACATGCAGCAGGCCGCGCGCGTCTCCGACCGGACGGCGTTCTTCACCGCCCGCCCCGACGAGACCACCGGCAACCGCACCGGTCTCCTGGTCGAGTACGACCTCACCAGCCGGATCTTCACCAACCCCAACGACAAGCGGACCGAGGACTACATCTCCGGCCGTTTCGGGTGACCGGGGGCCCGGGGGACCCCGGGGTCGGGCCCGGGCCGCAGGGTCGGTAGTCCCTAACGAAGGGGCTGCCGAACGGGCACTTTCTCAGCCCTTTCGTTAGGGACTACCCCACCCCCCGGGGTGTGCAAGGGCGTCGGACGGACGGCGTCACCTACGCGGGGTGCCGGGGAGCCCACCGGTCCGCAACCGGTGGCGGAGCAGCCGCGAGCGCATACTCGGGTCGAGCGCCCGGCGTTGGTCCACCGTCACCGTGGGCGTCCACCACGGCGGTGGCTCGATGGTCCAGGCGCGCGTGCTCTCCGCTGCGTGCGCGGCGCGGGCGTACGTCGCGTGCAGGCGGGAGACGAACCCGTCGATGTCGCTGAAGTCGGGTGCCAGCATCACCACGTACTCGAGCCCGACCGACCGGAACAGGTGCTCCCGCCGGACGTCCCTGGCCCGCTGTCGCCCGGCGAGGTGGACCGCCCCGTCGTACTCGCCGACGACTCCCGCCACGGGATCGAGCAGGTCGGGAACTCCGAGGAGTCGGCCGGCCCGGTCGAAGACGGGTCGGTTCGTGAGGGGCCGGGGCTTGCCGGCGTCGACCTCCCACACGAGCCGCATCAGGGACTCGCGGACCGACCAGCTGTTCTCGTCGGCCAGCGGCAGGGCGGCCCGGCACTGGGGGATCCCGGTCCACCCGTTGAGCTCGTCGGCGAACGCGGCCGCTTCCGAGATGCTCACGAGGTCGGAGTACGCCGCCATGTCGAGGACCACCGCAGCTGACCGTTCGTCCGCGGCGTACCGCATCTCGAAGGTCGCCGAACGCACCGCCGTGGTGACGCGCAGCCCGTCGACCTCGGTGAGGTCCTCCGGCCGACACCGTTCCTCGCTCATGGTGATCCCCGGTTGCGAGCGACCGTGGAACATCCCGGTGGCGAGAGTCACCGGCCGTGGAGTCACCCCGTCGGCGCCGAGTCCGTCGAACCACGGCGCGTGCTGCCAGCGGAGGGCTGCCCAGCCGGTGACGCCGCCGTACGGCAGCAGACAGGCCGCAGCCTCCACGATGCGCTGCTCGACGACGGTGGGGTCGAGGTACGCCGGGACGTACCAGCCGTGGGCGCTGGCCCGCCACCTCGGCCCCCGTGCCTGGCCTCTGGTCGGCCCCGCCAGGCCGGCCGGGTCGATGCGGACCGGAGCCACGAGCCCGGGCCGGTTCGGGTGGAACGGAGGTGGGTGGAACACCCCGACATGCTCACCGGTCCCGGGGAGCCTGGGCGCCCCTCATCCACAGGGGGCTGGGGGGTGCGGTCGGTGGTGCCGCCGGTGGGCTCGCCCCGAGCGAGGTAGTCCCTCACGAAATGGCTGTGTTTTGGGCCGTGAGCCAGCCCTTTCGTTAGGGACTATCCCACTCAGCGGACCAGGGTCGACGGGCCAGGTCGGCGGGCCAGCCGGCTAGCGACGTTGCCTCTCGATGAGCACGTCGTGCAGGTGCACGGTGCCGGCGTTGCGCTGCCAGCGGCCGTCGGGCTGCAGGATCCAGGCGGCCGTGTCGTCGTCGAAGGCGACGTCGAGGAGCTTGCCGAGCTCGGCGACCTCGTCCTGGCCCGCGACCTGGACCAGCACCTCGACGCGCCGGTCGAGGTTGCGGTGCATCAGGTCGGCGGAGCCGATCCAGGCGGTCGGCTCGCCGCCGTTCTCGAACCAGAAGATCCGGCTGTGCTCGAGGAACCGCCCGAGGATCGAGCGCACCGTGACGTTCTCCGACAGCCCGGGGACGCCGGGCCGCAGCGCGCTGATCCCGCGGATCAGCGCCTCGACCCGCACCCCCTCACGGGAGGCGAGGTAGAGCGCGTCGATGACTGCCTCGTCCACCACCGAGTTGGCCTTCATCCGGATGGCCGCCGGCAGCCCCGAGCGCGCGTTCTCGATCTCGCCGTGGATCCGCTCCACCAGCCCCGACCGGACCGAGCCGGGGGCGACCAGCACGCCGGCGTACGACGCGTTGCGGGAGTAGCCGGAGAGGTTGTTGAACAGGTGGGCGACGTCCTCGCAGATCGCCTCGTTGGTCGTGATCAGTCCCAGGTCCTCGTAGTGGCGGGCGGTCTTGCCGTTGTAGTTGCCGGTGCCGATGTGGACGTAGCGCCGGATGCCCTCCGGCTCGTCGCGCACCACCATCGCCAGCTTGCAGTGGGTCTTGAGCCCGACCTGCCCGTAGACCACGTGGCAGCCCGCTTGCTCCAGCTTGCGGGCCCAACGGATGTTGGCCTGCTCGTCGAAGCGCGCCTTGATCTCCACGATCACCAGCACCTGCTTGCCGGCCTCGGCGGCGTCGATGAGGGCGTCGATGATCGGGGAGTCGCCCGAGGTGCGGTAGAGCGTCTGCTTGATCGCCAGCACGTGCGGGTCGGCGGCGGCCTGCTCGACGAGCCGCTGGACGCTGGTCGCGAACGAGTCGTAGGGGTGGTGGAGCAGCACGTCGTGGCGGCGCACGGCCTTGAACACGTCGACCGGCGTCGCCGTCTCCACCTCCGCCAGGTGGCGGTGGGTGGTCGGGATGAAAGCCGGGAACTTCAGCTCCTCCCGTGCGAGGTCGGCGATCCCGTGCAGCCCGGACAGGTCGAGCGGCCCCGGCAGGGTGAAGACCTCCTCCTCGGTGACGCCCAGCTCGGAGGTCAGCAGCTCGAGCACGTCGGGCGTCATCGACTCCTCGACCTCGAGCCGCACGGGGGGCCCGAACCGGCGGCGCAGCAGCTCCTTCTCGAGCGCCGCGAGCAGGTTCTCGGCGTCGTCCTCCTCGACCTCGAGGTCCTCGTTGCGGGTGACCCGGAAGGTGTGAACCTGCAGCACCTCCATGCCGGGGAAGAGCTTCTTGAGGTGCTCGCGGATCACGTCCTCGAGCGGCACGAACCGGTCGTTGCCCAGCTCGACGAAGCGACCGAAGTTGGGCGGCACCTTCACCCGGGCGAAGTGCTCCTTGTCGGTCTGCGGGTTGCGGACCAGCACCGCGAGGTTGAGGGACAGCCCGGAGATGTAGGGGAACGGGTGGGCCGGGTCGACGGCCAGCGGCGTCAGCACCGGGAACACGCGGTCCTTGAAGAACCTCTTGCAGTGACGCTGCTCGTCGCGCTCGAGGTCGGGCCAACGCACCAGCTGGATGCCGTGGTCGGCCAGCTCGGGCACGATCCGCTCGCTGAAGAGCGAGGCGTGGCGCGGCGCCAACCGGCGCGTCTCCTCCCAGATCGCCTCCAGCACCTCACGGGGCAGCAGCCCGGACGCGGCGCGGACGGCGACGCCCGCGGCCATCCGGCGCTTGAGCCCGGCCACGCGGACCATGAAGAACTCGTCGAGGTTGCTGGCGAAGATCGCGGCGAACCGGACCCGCTCGAGCAGCGGCACCTGGGGGTCCTCGGCCAGCTCGAGGACCCGCTCGTTGAAGTGGAGCCAGGAGATCTCGCGGTCGAGGAACCGGTCCTCGTGCTTGGCGATCTCCTCCAGCGCTGCCTCGTGGGTGTCCGGGGCGGCCTCGGTCGTCATGGCCCGAGTCTCCCACCACGAGGTGAACGCCCGGTACGGCCTCCGGGATCCGCGGCGGCCGGCCGGCGGTAGGTTCGGGGACGTGAGGATCCTCGAGCGGCTGGAGCGGCTGTCCGTGGCTGGGGCTTTGGCGCTGCCCGAGCAGGTGCAGCGGCGGCTGCTCGGCCGGCCCGTGGTGCGCGACGGGCTGACGCTGTCGACGGAGTGGCAGTGGCTGTTGTGGCTCCAGCGGCTGGCCCGGATTCCCGGGGCCGAGACGCTGCCCCTCGACCGCGCCCGCGACGTCGTACGCCGGCAGGCGCGCCTGGTCGGCGGCCACCAGTCCGTGGGGTCGGTGAGGGACGTCCGCGTCGGGGACCTGCCCGGCCGCCTCTACACGCCGGAGCACGCGGTGTCGCCCGGCCCGCTGCTGGTCTTCTTCCACGGCGGCGGGTTCGTCTACGGCGACCTCGACTCCCACGACGCCGCCTGCCGCTTCCTGACTCGCCGCGCGGGGGTCCGGGTGCTGGCGGTCGACTACCGGCTCGCCCCCGAGCACACCTTCCCCGCCGCCCACGACGACTGCGTCGCGGCCTACCGCTGGGTGGTGGAGCACGTCGCGGAGCTCGGTGCCGACGCCGATCGGCTGGCGGTCGGGGGTGACTCCGCCGGCGGCTGCCTTGCTGCCACCACCGCCATCGCCGCCGCCCGTGAGGGTCTCCCGCTCGCCTTCCAGCTGCTCGTCTACCCGGTGACCGACCTGCGCGGCGACACCGAGAGCCGGCGCACGTTCGCCGCCGGCTTCTACCTGACCGAGGAGTTCTCCGACCTCGCGGAGCGCTGCTACCTGAACAGCCCCGCCGACCGCACCGACCCGCGCGCCTCGCCGCTGCTCGCCGACCTGCCGGCCGGGCTCGCGCCGGCGTACGTCGCGACGGCGGGGTTCGACCCGCTGCGCGACGAGGGCGAGGCCTACGCAGCGCGGCTGGAGGAGGCGGGGGTGCCGACCGAGGTACGCCGCTTCGAGGACCAGATCCACAGCTTCTTCAACGTCGTCGGGGTCGGTCGCTCCGCCCGGGCGGCCAACGAGGAGATCGCGGCGGCGC
The DNA here is from genome assembly GCF_019880385.1 of Nocardioides coralli. Classification (NCBI taxonomy): domain Bacteria; kingdom Bacillati; phylum Actinomycetota; class Actinomycetes; order Propionibacteriales; family Nocardioidaceae; genus Nocardioides; species Nocardioides coralli. The sequence goes on along the minus strand of NZ_CP082273.1, from coordinate 3,114,834 downwards.
TGCGCACCGGACTGACCACGGCCGCGGAGCGCTCGCCGGGCTGATGCGAGGCCTGGCCGCCCTGGGCGCGCTGGTGCTGCGGACGCCGGCGCTGGCCCGGGCGCCCGTGCCGCTCTACCGGCACGGCCTCGGGTGGCTGCTCGGGCCCCGGCTGATGATGCTCGAGCACCGCGGCCGCCGCACGGGCGAGGCCCGCTACGCGTGCCTCGAGGTGGTCGAACGCCCCGAGGCGACACGGGTCGTCGTCGCGAGCGGCCTCGGCGAGCGGGCGCAGTGGTACCGCAACCTGCGGGCCGACCCCACCTGCTTCGTGAGCGTCGGCCGGCTGCGTCGCCGCCCGGCGACCGCGCGGGTGCTGGGTGACGCCGAGGCCTCGGCGGTGCTGGAGCGCTACCGGGAGGCCCACCCGCGGGCGTGGCGCACCCTCCGGGCCGCCATCGAGGCGGCGGGCGGGCCCGCCGACCACCTGCCGGTCGTCGAGCTGGTGCTCAGCGCTCCAGCCAGACCGTGACCGGTCCGTCGTTGACCGACGCCACCCGCATGTCGGCCCCGAACCGGCCGCGCGCCACCGTCGCGCCGAGCCGTTCGAGCTCGTCGCAGAAGGCGTCGTACGCCGGTTCGCTGACCGGCCCGGGTGCGGCGGCCTGCCACGTCGGCCGGCGACCCTTTCGCGCGTCGCCGTAGAGCGTGAACTGGCTGACCACGAGCACCGGCGCATCGACCTCGGAGGCCGACTTCTCCTCACGGAGCAGCCGCAGGTCCCACACCTTGCGGGCCGTCCACGCGATCTCGGCCGGGCCGTCGTCGTGGGTGACGCCGAGGTAGACCAGCAGCCCGGGACCGTCGATGGCGCCGACGACCTCGCCGTCCACGGTGACCGACGCCGACAGCACCCGCTGGACCACCGCTCGCATGGCGCTAGTCTCCCAGCCGTGAGCCAGCCCGACCTGCCTGCCGACCGCCTCCTGATCACGGTCGCCCCGACGGGGGCGGAGACCGCCAAGGCGGACTGCCCCCAGCTGCCGACGACGCCGGAGGAGATCGCCACGACGGCGGCGGAGTGCGAGGCCGCGGGGGCGGCGATGATCCACATCCACGTCCGTGACGCCGACCACCGCCCGACGCTCGACCTGGGCCTGCTGCGCGAGTGGGTGGCGGCCGTGCGGTCGGCCTCCTCGATGGTGGTGCAGCTCTCCACCGGCGGCTCGGTGCACGACCCCCTCGAGGACCGGCTGCGGGTGCTCGACGCCGAGCCGGACTCCTGCTCGCTGACCATGGGCACCACCAACTTCGGTGACGACGTGTTCTCCAACCCGTGGCCGTTCGTGTGCGAGCTCTACCAGCTCTCGCAGGAGCGGCAGGTGGTGCCGGAGTTCGAGCTCTTCGACCTCGGGCAGGTCCACGCGCTGGCGCGGCTGCTCGACAAGTTCGGTCTGCCCTACGGCGGCCGGGTGCACTGCGACCTGGTGATGGGGGTGCCGGGCGGCATGAACGGCACCGCCGACGCGCTGGTCGCCGCGGTCCGCGACCTGCCGGCTGCGGTCACCTCGTGGTCGGCCACCGGCATCGGCCGCTCCACGCTCGCGGTGGCGCTGGTCGCGCTGAGCAAGGGCGGCCACCTGCGGGTCGGGATGGAGGACGTGCTGACCCTCGCCCGCGGCGTACCCGTCGAGCACAACCGGCAGCTGGTCGAGCGCGCCGCGGCGCTCGGGGCGCTCGCGCAGCGCACGCCGATGACCCCCGACGAGGCGCGGGTGCTGCTCGGGACGCGCGCCGGGAGCTGAGGCGGCACCCGCCCCGTCAGTAGACGAGCGCCTGGACCCCGTCCTCGAGCACGGCCTCGGCGAACACGGCCGCCCCGGCGATCCGTACGCCGTCGAGCACGCCGTCCTCGCCGATGTCGCGGCGCGCGGCGCACTGCGAGCAGAGGGTCACCGACCCGCCCGCGAGGACCGCGTCGCGCAGGTCCGCGAGCGGGGTCGCCAGCGGCAGGTCGAACTCCTCGGCCCTGCCCGGTACCGCGAACCACGCCGCTTCCCCGGTCAGCCAGAGCGAGACCGAGGCCCCTGACGCGAGCGCGGACGCGGCCACCGTGAACGCCTGGTTGCAGCGCTCGGGGTCGTTGGCACCGCAGGTCACCTTCACCACCAGTGAGCGAGACATGCGCCGACTCTAGACTCGTGGCCATGCCGTTCGAGATCCCCCAGAACATCCACGAGAACTGCGCCCGCCTGGCGTGGCTCATCGGCACCTGGCAGGGCAACGGCCACGGTGAGTACCCCGGCATCGAGCCGTTCCAGTTCGGGCAGGAGGTCATCTTCCAGCAGGACGGCCGCCCCTTCATCCACTACTTCAGCCGCGCGTGGGTCACCGACGCCGAGGGCAACGAGATCCGCCCGGCCGCGCAGGAGACCGGCTTCCTCCGGCCGCAGCCGGACGGCACCCTCGAGATGGTGCTCACCCACAACCTCGGCTTCGTGGAGGTGTGGCAGGGCGAGATCCACGCCGAGCAGCCGCGGTTCGAGATCGTGACCGACGCCGTGGGCCGCACGGCCACCGCCAAGGAGTACGCCGGCGGCAAGCGGCTCTACGGCTACGTCAACGGCGACCTGATGTACGCCTTCGACATGCAGGCGATGGGCCACCCGCTGCAGCCGCACACCCACGCGCAGCTGAGGCGAGTGGCGGACGGAGGGTGAGGTGTCGACCCGGGACGACTGGCGGGAGAGGCTCCGCGGCAGCGGCTACCGGCTCACGCCCCAGCGCGAGCTGATCCTGGCGTCGGTGGAGCGGCTGGGTCACGCCACGCCCGACGAGGTGCTGCGCGACGTACGCCGGCACTCCGAGGCGGTCAACGCCTCCACGGTCTACCGGACCCTGGAGGTCCTCGAGGAGCTCGGCCTGATCCGCCACGCCCACCTGAGCGACCGCGCGCCGACCTACCACTCCGTCACCGACCACGAGCACTTCCACCTGGTCTGCCGGAATTGCCGGGAGGTGTTCTCCGTTGATCCTGATGTGCTCTCCGAGCTGCAAGAGACCCTGGAGGCCGACCACCGGTTCGCGATCGACGTCGGCCACCTGACGATCTTCGGAAGGTGTGAGAAGTGCCGCTGACCAGTCCCTTGCTCGACCTCCCCGACGCCGTCGCGGCCGAGGGGATCGACGCGGGTGTCGCCGCCCACTACGGCTCGTTCAACCGCGAGCAGCGGACCCTCGAGGCGGGTGACGGGTTCGTCGACCTCTCGCACCGCGAGGTGGTCCGGGTCACCGGCCCCGACCGGTTGACGTGGCTCCACTCGCTGACGACCCAGCAACTCACCGCCGTACAGCCGGGGGAGTGGACCTGGTCGCTCGTGCTCAGCCCGCAGGGACACGTGGAGCACGCCTTCGCCATCATCGACGACGGCGAGACCGCGACCCTCCACACCGAGCCGGGCGCCGGGCAGCCGCTGCTGGAGTTCCTGCAGCGAATGGTGTTCATGACCCGCGTCGAGGTCACCGACGCCACCGACGAGCTCGCCGTCACCTGGCGGCCGAAGGGCTACGACCTCGTGCCGCGCGAGCGGTTGACGGCGTACGCCGAGGCGGCGGGCCCGGCCTGCGGCATCTGGGCGTTCGAGGCGCTGCGGATCGCCCGCGGCGAGGCGCGGTTCGGGCTCGACACCGACCACCGGACCATCCCCAACGAGGCCGGCTGGATCCCCTCGGCGGTCCACCTCGACAAGGGCTGCTACCGCGGGCAGGAGACGGTCGCGCGCGTCCACACGCTCGGCCGGCCACCGCGCCGACTGGTCATGCTCCACCTCGACGGGTCCGAGAACCGGCTGCCCGAGCGCGGCGCCGACCTGCTCAACGGCGAGAAGGTGGTCGGCTTCGTCGGCTCGAGCGCCCGCCACCACGAGCTCGGCCCGATCGCGCTGGCGCTGGTCAAGCGCAACGTGCCGGTCGACGCGGTGCTGACGGCCGACGGCCTCGTGGCGGGCCAGGAGGTTGTGGTCGACCCCGACGTGGGGCTCCACGTCCGCCCCAAGCTCGGCTGACCCGGGCGGTCGCGGGACCGCCGACGTTCCGGGCCGCCCGGTGACTCGGGTCGTCGGCCATGTCCGTCACGCGGCCACGCGGCAGGCGGGACAGGCGCGCACCTGGCCGCACCAGCCTCCTCGGGTCAGGAGCCGACCGACCGCGGCGGCCGTGCGGCACGGTCGGCCGAACACCTGTCCCCATCCCAGACGCACGGCCCGCCGCCCGGCCACGGCCGACGCCAGGTCGCGATCCAGGTCGAGGTCGCGGGCTCGCGCGTTGTCGTGGAACAGTCGACCATCGAGCTCGAGATCGAGCGCGTACGCGGCGTACCTGACGTCGCGGAGGACGGGTCCGCGGGCCGAGTCGCGACACTGGCGTGCGGCCGCCGGCAGCCCGTGCGGGCGTTCGACGCGACTGAGGTAGCCGTGCTCGAGGACCGAGCAGGTGCCGGCCGCGACGTCGCCCAGGACGCCGGCGATGAAGTCCCGGCGTGCGATCCGGGTCCGGCCGTCGAGGGCCGTGCGGATCCGGTCGGCCGTGGTCAGCCGCGCTTGGACGACGTCCGCCAGCCGCGCGATGGTCGTCAGCTCGTCCGGCGCCCCGGCGGCGACGTCGAGCGCTGCCTGCTCGATGCGCACGCGGGGCGGTGAGGCGTGCCAGAGCGTCTTGCTGGAGAGGTCGGCCAGGTGGTGGATCCGGACCCCCGGCGGCGCCACCAGGCTGCGCCGTTCGCGCGCGACCGCCACGTGGATGATGCGGTCCTCGGCGACGCGGAGGCCCGGACCGCAGACGGCGCGGATCGCCGACTCGTGGGACAGGGCGGCCGGCGCCGTCGCCAGCACTCCCGCCCAGGCGCGCTGGAGCCAGGTGGGGTGACCGGTGTGGTCGAGGTAGACGCCGGCGTGGACGGACGAGAGCTCTCGCCGGCGCACGAGCCGCCTGAGGTCGTGCGGCTGCAGGCCGGCGTCGAGGGCCTGGGAGCGGGAGATCACGCCGGACTGGATGCCCAGCAGGTCGGCGATCGCGGCGGGGACGGCCATGCCTGACCCTGCCGCGGCGGCGAGGCGGGCACAACGGGGTCGGCCACGGCCTGTGGATGACGGGACAGCCGCCGATCCGCGCCACCCCGTGGCACCGATCGTCGGCCGTGACGTCCGGCCCGGGACGGGGTCAGCCGCGCTGGTACATCACGTGGGTGTCGCGGGCCTCGTGGACGAAGCCCAGCCCCTGGTAGAGCCGGATCGCCGGGGCGTTGTCGGCCTCGACGTAGAGCAGCACCTCGGTGATGCCGCGCTCGGCCAGGTGGGCCAGCCCGGCGCGGGTGAGGGCCCGCCCGAGGCCCATGCCCTGCGCGGACGGGTCGATCCCCACGACGTAGACCTCGCCGACCTCGGCGGAGTGGGCCTTGGTCCAGTGGAAGCCCAGCAGCCGTCCCTCGTCGACGGCCACCAACAGCCCGGAGGGGTCGAACCACGGCTCGGCCATGCGCTCGGCCAGGTCCTCGGCGGTCATCTTCCCCTGCTCGGGGTGGGTGGCGAAGGCGGCGGCGTTGATGCGGAGCAGCTGCTCCTCGTCGCGCTGGTGGTAGCCGCGGATCGCGACCCCCTCGGGCAGGGAGACCTCGCCGGCCGGCTCGGCGGCGCGCCGTCGCATCACCCACAGCTCACGCACCTTCGTGAAGCCGTGGCGCTCGGCCAGCCGGGCGGCAGCGGGGTGGTCGACGTGGGACCAGGCCCGCAGTGCCCCGTCGTACGCCGGCAGGAGCGCCTCCAGCAGCGACCCGCCCACGCCCTTGCCGCGCGCGCCGGGCCGCACCACCAGCGACAGCTCGTCGCCGATCAGCAGCACGAACCCGTCGCCGGTGACGTGCCCCTCGAGGTCGTCGGAGCGGTGTCGCAGCGCGAGCCAGGCCGCCTCGTCGAGCGGGGAGGTGCCGTCTGCTGCCTCGGCGTCGGCAGCGATGTCGGCGATGAGTCGCACTCCGTCGGCGTCCACGGTCCCGAGGTTATGCGGTGCCGGTGACGAACGGATCACCCCCCGGGGTACCCCACGCCGCCGGCCGCGGCGGGGCGCTCACACGTCCTGGGAGTCGCGCTCCTCGACCTCGGCCGTGGCCGCCGGGGACCGCGCCGGGAGCACGAACCGGTAGCCGACGTTGCGCACCGTGCCGATCAGCGTCTCGTGCTCGGGCCCGAGCTTGGCGCGCAGCCGGCGGACGTGGACGTCGACGGTGCGGGTGCCGCCGAAGTAGTCGTAGCCCCACACCTCCTGCAGCAGCTGGTCGCGGCTGAACACCCGGCCGGGGTGCTGGGCGAGGTGCTTGAGCAGCTCGAACTCCTTGAAGGTCAGGTCGAGCACGCGGCTGCCGAGCCGGGCCGTGTAGGCCGCCTCGTCGATGACCACCTCGCCGGACCGGATGACGTGGGCCTCGGGGTCCTCGGCCTCCTTCTGCGCGGTGAGCCGGCCGGTGGCCAGCCGGAGCCGCGCCTCGAGCTCGGCCGGGCCGAGGGTGTCGAGCACCACGTCGTCGATCCCCCAGTCGTGGCTCACCGCGGCGAGACCGCCCTCGGTGAGCACCAGCAGCACCGGTACGTCGACGCCGGTGGTGCGGATCAGCCGGCACAGGTCGCGGGCCTGGGCGAGCTCGCGGCGGCCGTCGACGAGGATCACGTCGGACTCGGGGGCGTCGAGGAGGGCGCTGCCCTCGGCGGGCAGGATCCGCACGTGGTGCGCGAGGAGCGCCAGGGAGGGCAGCACGTCGGCGGAGGGTTGCAGCGAGCTCGTCAGCAGCAGCACCTGGCTCATCACACGGCCTCCCTCGGTCTGCGGGCCCGTGCGCAAGGATAGTGAACGATGAACGAGCCCGAGATCACCGTCCATTTCTGGGCGGCCGCGCGCGCGGCGGCCGGCACCGGCGAGCTGAGGCTGCCGGTCGAGGGCCCGGTCACGCTCGCCGACGTCGTACGCCGGGTGGTGGCCGAGCGGCCAGAGACCCGGCTCGCGGGCGTGCTGGAGGTGTGCTCGGTGCTCGTGGGTGAGCGGCCGGTCACCACCCGCGACCCGGCGCAGGTGTGGGTCGAGCCGGGGGAGACCGTCGAGTTCCTGCCGCCGTTCGCCGGCGGCTGAGGGAAGCCCCCGGGGGGCGGTAGTCCCTAACGAAATGGCTCGCTATCGCGCGGATCGGCGACCGTTTCGTGAGGGACTACCCACCCCACCGGGGGAGGCACCAGCCTGGTCGGACCGGGTCAGGCCTCGATCGCGGTCCGGTCGGAGGACTGCCCGCTGATCTCGATCTTGCGCGGCTTGGCCTTCTCGGCCACCGGGACGGTCAGCCGGAGCACGCCGCCGTCGTAGCCCGCCTCGATCCGGTCGAGGTCGAGGTTGTCGCCGAGCACGAGCTGCCGGCTGAAGACGCCCCGCGGCCGCTCGGTCGCGAGCATCTCCCAGTCGCCGTTGCGGGGCACCCGCTCGGCGCGCACGGTCAGCACGTTGCGCTCGACGTCGAGGTCGATGCTGTCCCGGGCGACGCCGGGCAGGTCGAACTCGATGACGAAGTGGTCTCCCTCGCGCCAGGCGTCCATCGGCATCACCGCGGGGCGGTTCGTGGTGCCGAGGAGCTGCTGGGTGAGACGGTCGAAGTCACGGAACGGGTCCGTGGAACGCAGCAACATCACAAGTCCTCCTCCGGATCGTGATCGGTCGTTGTTGGTGATGTCCGACAGGTGTAACCTGCAATGACAGTTATAGATTCCCTCCATCGCAGATTTCAAGTAGGAGGTACGCCGTGGCGCGGTCGCACGGGGTCTACGCCATCTCGGTGGTGGCCGAGATGGTCGAGATGCCCGCCCAGAACCTGCGGGTCTACGAGCGCCACGGGCTGGTCGAGCCGGCCCGCACCGACGGCGGCACCCGGCGCTACAGCCGCGACGACGTCGACCGGCTCCACCGGATCCGGGACCTGCTCGCCGAGGGCCTCAACCTCGCCGGCATCGCGCGGGTGCTCGCCCTCGAGGAGGAGGTACGCCGGCTGCGCGCCCGGCTGGACGCCTAGAGCAGGTCCGCGAGCAGCTGAGCCGCCCGGGCGGCCCCGTCGCTCTCCACGGGCCGGTAGTCGACCTCGCGACCCATCTCGCCCACGACCGCCTCGACCAACGCGTCGGGGTCGGCCGCGGCGTCGTAGTCCAGGCAGCGGCCGGCGCCGTAGCGCTCGAGCCGGTGCCGCACGTGGCGGTTCTGCTCGAAGTGGTGCCGCAGCGGCACGTAGACGAACGGCCGGCGGGCCGCGGTCAGCTCCATGGTGGTGGTGAGCCCGCCCTGGACGACCGAGATGTCGGCGGCGGCGAGGTGCCGGTAGAGGTCGGGCACGTGCCCGCGCACCGTCACCCCGCGCCGACGGGGGAGCGAGGCGGGGTCGATCCGCGGCCCGCCGACCACGAGCACGCGCATCCCCGGCACCTCGCGCCGCAGCGCGGGGACGGCGTCGAGGACCCGGCGCAGCAGCGGCTGCCCCACGCCGGACCCGCCGACGGTCACCACGCAGTAGGGGCGGTCGGGCTCGATGCCGAGCCGGGCTCGAAGGGCGCCGCGGTCGGCCACCGACGCGGGGTCGAAGCCGGTCACGTAGCCGGCGAAGTCGAAGTGGCCGCGCACCCAGTCGTCGATCCGCGGCAGGCCGGGCCCGAACGCGTCGGCCACGACGTCGTCGGGGTTGCCCACGAACACCGACCGGTCCCGCACCGCGGCGTACCGCGCGCGCTGCTCGAGCATCTCGGCGTTGTAGTCGGCGGTGAGCCGTGCCTCCTCCTCGCCGCCGTCGGGCATGGGCAGCCAGCCGACGAAGTCGGTCAGCCAGGCGAAGGGGAACCGCTTGAGCTCGGGGTTCTCGTGGAGGAAGTAGTCAACGTCCCAGGCCTCGTCGCCGATGACGAGGTCGTAGTGCTCCTCGGCGACCACGTCGGCGAAGACCAGGAAGTTGTTGACCAGCGTCTCGTCCATCCGCCGGATCGCCTGGAAGGCGTGGAGGTCGTGCTCGCCGGCCTCGTGCTCGATGTGGGCCGACTCGTTGGCCAGCCACCGCGAGGCCGGGTGAATCCGCTCGCCGGCCTGCTCGAGTACCGCGGTCACGGGGTGCTGGGCGAGCCAGTCGACCTCGAGGTCGGGGTGGAGCTTGCGCAGCTCCTGCGCGGTCGCGAGGTCGCGGCGGGCGTGCCCGAGCCCGATCGGTGAGGAGAGGTAGAGCGCCCGCCGACGGCGTGAGGCGGCGGCCGGCCAGGTCCGTCGGGTCACCGGCGGCCGGATCCCCGCCACGAACTCCCGGATCAGGTGGTTGACCTTCACCGGCTGCCGCGCGTGCGGTCCGTGGCCGGTGCCCTCGAGCAGCACCAGCGAGCCGCGCGTACGTCGCGCCAGCTCCTCGCCCACCGACGCCGGCACGACCCGGTCGTCCGTGCCGTGGACGACCGTGACCGGGCACCGGACCTGTTCGCACAACGGCCCCAGCGGCTCCGTCTCGGCGCCGTCGGTGCCCATCCGGCCGCAGACGGTGTCGACCAGGGTCACCGGGTCGATCTCGCGACCCCAGCCGATGCAGTCCTCGATCTGCTTGGTGGAGTGGGCCTCGGCGAACATCTGCCCGAAGAAGAAGTGCAGGAAGTCGTCGTAGCCGCCCTCGGTCCAGTAGTGCCGGTTGTAGGTCCGCCACCCCGCGTGATCCTCGAGGTCGGCGTCCCAGTCGGCGTCGCGGGGATAGGCCCCGAACCGGCAGGACGGCCCGATCGCGAAGAGACCGAGCACCCGGTCGGGGTGGCGCGCGGCCACGTGCACGGCGTGGGTTGCCCCGGCCGAGAGCGCGACCAGCACCGCCCGGTCGGTGCCGGTCGCGTCGAGCACGGCGACCGCGTCGGCGGCGAACTCCCGGTCGGCGTACGCCGCCGCGCCGCTCGGCCGGTCGGAGCGGCCGCTCCCGCGGCCGTCGAAGGTGACCACCCGGAAGTGGCGCGCCAGGTAGGGCACCTGCGCCTTCCAGAAGCGCGAGTGGACGATCACCCACGTCGGCATCAGCAGCAGCGTGGTGTCGCCGTCGCCGAAGACCTCCCAGGCGAGCCCGACCCCGTCGCGGACGACGGTGCCGGAGGAGTCGGGCTCGCGTGCCCGGACGGCAGGGGTCACGGCCTGACCTCCAGCACCATGTTGAACGGCGTCTCGGCGACCTTGGCGAAGCGGGAGAACCCGCCCGTCGTGACCACGTCCCGCAGCCTCGCGGGGCCCGCCTGCGTCCCGAGCGCCAGTCCGACGTCCTGCGACAGCGACGCGGGGGTGCACAGCAGCGTGGAGAAGCCATAGTAGGCCCGCCCGACGGGGTTGAGGTTGTCCTGCAGGGCATCACCGGCGAGCGGCTCGACGACCATCCAGGTGCCGTCGTCGGCCAGCGCGGCGCGCACCCGGCGGGCGGCGCCGACGGGGTCGCCCATGTCGTGGAGCGCGTCGAAGGTCGTCACCAGGTCGTAGCCGTCGCCGGGGAAGTCCTGGGCCGTCGCGACCTCGAAGTCCACCCGGTCGCCGACGCCGGCCTCGGCGGCCCGGGCGCGGGCCTGCTCGATCGACGCGGGGTGGTAGTCGAACCCGATGAAGGTCGACTCCGGGAAGGCCTGGGCCATGATGATCGTCGAGGCGCCGTGGCCACAGCCGAGGTCGGCCACGCGGGCACCGCTCCGCAGCCGGTCCACCACGCCGTCGAGCGCGGGCAGCCACTCGGCGACCAGGTGGGCGGCGTACCCGGGCCGGAAGAACCGCTCACAGCCCTCGTGGACGTCGTGGTGGTGCTCGTGCCAGCCGAGGCCGGCGCCGCTGCGGGCCGCCTCGAGCACCCGGTCGGCGTCGCGGGCGGTGCCGAGGGCGATCTGGAAGAACCCGGGCAGGTACGCCGGCGACGACTCGTCGGCGAGGGCGACGGCGTGCTCGGGGGGCAGCTCGAAGCTCCCGGCGTCGGCGTCGTAGCTGACGAAGCCGCCCGCGGCCTGGGCGCTGAGCCACTCGCGGGCGTAGCGCTCCGAGGTGTCGGTGCGGTGGGCGAGCTGGGTCGGGGTGACGGGACCGGCGTCGGCCATCGCCCGGTAGTAGCCGAGCTGGTCGCCCATCACCACCAGCGCGGTGTTGAGGGTCGCGCCCACCTCGTCCACGGCGCGGAAGACGAAGCCCATCAGCTTGTCGACGTCGATCTCGGTGGGGCGCTGCTGCACATCGGTCATGGTGGTTCCCTCCCAGTGGTGGTGTGTGGTCCAGGAGGCCGAACCTAGGAACGAGGGACGCCGGGTCGCATCAGGTGACCCCCCTGGTCGTGGACCGTCGAGCCGGTCCCCGGTCGGACCTACAGTGGGCGGGTGCTGGTCGGGCGGGACCTGGAGCGCCGGGCGCTGGCGGAGCTCCTCGCCGGGGCCCGGGTCGGCGAGGGTCGGGCCCTCGTCGTGTCCGGGGAGCCCGGCGTCGGCAAGACCGCGCTGCTCGAGGACGCGGCGGGGCTGGCGACAGGGATGCGGGTGCTGCGGGCGCAGGGTGTCGACGCGGAGCGCATGCTGGCCTTCGCCGGCCTCTCCCAGCTGCTGGCGCCGCTGCTGCCGCTGCTCGACGAGGTCCCCGGCGTTCAGTCCGAGGCGCTGCGGTCCGCGCTGCTGCTGGGGGACGCCGACCCGGGACCGGTCCCCACGCGGTTCGCGGTGGGGGCGGCGGCGCTGAGCCTGTTGAGCCGGGCTGCGGAGGACCGGCCGCTGGCCGTGCTGGTCGACGACGGCCACCTGCTCGACGAGGCGTCGGCCGACGCGCTGGTCTTCGCGTCCCGGCGGCTGACCTCCGACGCGGTCGCGGTCCTCGTCGCGCTGCGGCCCGGCGAGCCGGAGCAGGCGTGGTCGCCGCTGCCGCGGCTCGACCTGGCTGGGATCGACCTCCCCGCTGCGGCGACCCTGCTCGGTGAGGAGACGCCCGAGGACCGGGTACGCCGGCTGCACCACGCCACCGGCGGCAACCCGCTGGCGCTGCTGGAGCTGCGCGACGCCGACCTCGGGCCAGGTCCGGCCGACCTGCCGCTGCCGGTGTCGGTCACCGTCGGTCGCGCCTTCCTCGACCAGACACGGGACCTGGACGACGACGCCCGCACCACCCTGCTGGTGGCCGCGACCGACGGCAGCAGCCTGGTGCGGGTGCTCGACGCCGCCCGTTCCCTCGGCGTGGCCGCGCCCACCCTGACCCTGGCCGTCGACGCCGGACTGGTCTCGGTGCGCGAGGACCGCGTCGAGTTCCGCCACCCCCTGGTCCGCTCCGCCGTGTACGGCGCGGCCCCGCCGGCCGTGCGCCGCGACGTCCACCGGGCCCTGGCCGCGGTGGTGCCACCTACCCAGCCGGAGCGGCTGGCCTGGCACCTGTCCCAGAGCGCGGTGGCGCCCGACGACGACACCGCCACGACCCTGCAGTCGGTGGCCCGGACCGCCACCAGCCGCGGTGCGCACGCGGTGGCCGCGACCGCCCTGGAGCGGGCCGCCGAGCTGGCCGGGACCGCGGCGCACCGCGCGGGACTGCTGGTGGAGTCGGCGTACGGCGCCTGGCTGGCCGGGTGGCCGCAGCGGGCGCTCGACCTCGCCGACCGTGCCGTCGCGACCGCGCCCGACGCCCGGGTGCGGGCCCAGCAGCTGCGGGGCGCGGTGCTGACCCGCGCGGGGTCCCTGCCCGAGGCGCAGGCGACCCTGCTGGCGGCCGCTGCCGAGGCGGCGGACGCGGATCCCGCGCTGGCGGTGTCGCTCTACTCCGACGCCGTCCACGCGACGTTCCTGCTCGCCGACGCCGCGGCGGCGACGCGGTGCTGCACGGCGCTCGACCGGCTGCTGGAGACGGTGACCGACGCGGACGTGGTCGCGCTGGCCCGGATGGCCTCGGGGATGGCGCTGGTCGTGTCGGGGCGCGGGGCCGAGGGGGTCGACCGGGTCCGGGAGGCGCTGGCCCCGGTCGCGGCGGGGACCGCCTCCGACCAGGACCTGCTCCGCCACCCGCTGCTGCTGCAGGGCGCGCTGTGGGTGCGTGAGCGCGGCCCGGTGCGTGACGCGGTGATCCGCGCCATGGGGGACCTGCGCGACCGGGCGGCGCTCGGGTCGCTGCCGCTGCTGCTGATGCAGCTGGGCCGGGAGGCGGCCACGACCGACCGCTGGGACGACGCCGCGTCGGCGTACTCCGAGGGCATCCGGCTGGCCCGCGAGACCGGGCAGACCAACGACCTGGCGATGGCGCTGGCCGGGCTGGCGGTGCTGGAGGCGCGCCGTGGTCGGGCCGAGCCCTGCGAGGCGTACGCCGCCGAGGCGGCCGGGATCGCCGAGCGCGACACCGTCCGGGTGGCGGGCCTCTGGGCCGCTGCGGCCCGCGGCGACCTGGCGGCCGGCCGTGGCGACCCCGCGGCGGCGGTCGGGCCCTACGAGCGGGTCGAGTCGCTGCTGGCCGGGACCGGGTTCGCCGACCCCGACCAGTCCTGCACCCCCGAGCTGGTCGAGGTGCTGCTCCACCTCGGGCGGCCCGCAGAGGCCGCGGAGCGCGCCGCAGCCCACGCCGGCCTGGCCGAGCAGAAGGGCGAGGCGTGGGCGCTGGCCCGTGCGGCCCGGACCCGCGGGCTCTGTGCGGACACCCCGGAGCAGGCGGAGGCGGCGTTCGCCGAGGCGCTGGAGCTGCACGCGGGCACCCCCGACCGCTACGAGGCGGCCCGCACGCGGCTCGCCCTCGGCGCCCGGCTGCGGCGCGAGCGCCGCCGGGTCGACGCGCGGCCGCCGCTGCGCGAGGCGCTGTCGGCGTTCGAGGACCTCGGTGCCCGTCCCTGGGCGGACCGGACAGCCCAGGAGCTCGAGGCCACCGGCGAGACCGCGCAGCGGCGCGACCTCGGCCCGGTCGAGCAGCTCACCCCGCAGGAACGGCAGATCGCCCAGCTCCTCGCGGAGGGCCGGACCACGCGCGAGGCGGCGGGCGCGCTGTTCCTCAGCCCGAAGACCGTCGAGTACCACCTGCGGCACGTCTACCAGAAGCTCGGCATCCGCTCCCGGACCGAGCTCGCCGCGGCGATGGCCGACCGGTCCTCCACCCCGACGGGTTAGTCCGTTCGGACCATTTCGTCTGGTCCCTTCGTCCACGGCTGGGCGATTCACCAACCTGTTACCGACCTCCCCACCCACGATGGCCACGCGCGGCCGCCCGGGCGTCCCCCGGGGACCGCGCGCCGTGCTGTCTCGGACCCCCCGCGTCGACCTCGGAAAGGCCCCCCGTGAGCCACCACCCCCGGACCGTCCACCCGCGCCAGACCACCCCGTGGCGGCGGCGTGGCAGCCTGCTGCTGGCCGCCGCGCTGACGGCCGCGGGTCTCGCCGTGGTCGACGCCGTCGCGCTGCCTGCCCCGAAGGCGTGGGCGCTGCCGGCGCTGGAGTGCCCCAACGTCTACTCGCTCCAGGGCCAGGCACCGCGCAACCTGTGGGAGGTCGACGTCGACACCGGCACCCAGTCCTCGGTGGGCAGCGAGTTCGACATCGCCGGCAACACCAACAACCTCAACGGTCTCGGCATCGCCGGCGACGGCTCCCACGCGATCGGCGTCATCCCCACCACGGGGAGCGGCCGCGCCGTCTACCGGTACGACCGGGCCACCGACACCACCGCCCAGCTCGGTGCCGGCGTCGCCAACGCCGCCACCACGCACGGCGCGATCGACCCGATCTCCGGCATCTACTACTACGGGGGCCTGAGCGGCAGCACCCTCAACGTCTACGGCTTCAACCCGGCGACCGCCACGTCGCTGGGCCTCGTCGCCACCGGCACGATCCCCAACAACGGCGCCAACGGCGACTTCGCCTTCGACCGCCGCGGTCGCCTCTACGTCGTGGCCGGCAACGCCGGCAGCAGCGTGTTCTCCAGGGTCGACCAGCCGATGCCCGCGACCGGTCCCGCGATCACCATCACCGCGACCAAGATCTCCGACATCCCGGCACCGCAGGCGATCAACGGCATCGCCTACTCCGGCACCGGCTACCTCTACGTCTCCAGCGGCGCGAACATCTACCAGATCAACCCGAGCTCCGGCGCGGTCGTCTCGACCAACGCCTTCTCCCAGACCGGCTCGGTCGACCTCGGCTCCTGTGCCACCCCCAGCACCGTGTCGGTGGTCGGCAGCTTCCCCGACGGACGCTCCGCCCCCGGCCACCAGGTCACCCTCACGGTCACCGGCGGCGGCATCAGCCAGGGCAACACCGCCACCACCACCGGCACCGACCCCGGGCCGCAGACCGAGCCCGGCGAGGTCGTCGGCCCGATCCCCGGGCTCCCCGACACCACCTACACCGTCAGCCAGTCCGGCAGCGGCACCGGCTCCGGCTACACGAGCACCTGGCGGTGCGTCGACGAGAACGCCGGGGACACGGTCGTGGCCAGCGGCACCGGCTCCACCGGCACCTTCACGATGCCGTGGGGCGGCCACGAGGGCGCCGCGGTCGTCTGCACCTTCACCAACGCCCTCTCCGCCCCGGCGGTCGCGCTGGACAAGCAGGCCGGGACGCTGGTCGACGCCGACAACGACGGCCGGCCGAGCCCCGGTGACACCGTCGACTACACCTTCGTCGTCACCAACACCGGCAACGTCGACCTCGCCGCCGTCTCCGTCAGCGACCCGCTGGTCGGCACCGTCACCTGCCCCGCCGGGACGCTCGCGCCGACCGCGTCGGTCACCTGCACCGCCGCGGCGTACGCCGTCACCCAGGCCGACATCGACACCGGCCGGGTCGACAACACCGCGACCGCCACGGGCCAGCCGGCCGACTCCTCGCTGGCCGACGTCACCTCGGCCCCCGACGCCACCAGCACCCCGCTGCCGAAGCGGCCGCGACTGCTGCTCGACAAGGTCGCCGGGACCCCCCAGGACGACAACGCCTCCGGCAAGGCCGACGCCGGCGACTCGATCAGCTACACGTTCGACGTCACCAACACCGGCAACGTCACCCTCCACGCCGTCGCGGTGGACGACCCCAAGCTGGGCGCGGTCACGTGCACCGACACGGTGCTCGCCCCGGGCGCCTCGACCAGCTGCACCGCGAGCCCCCACACGATCACGGTCGCCGAGGAGAACGCCGGCAGTGTCGACAACACCGCCACCGCGCGGGCCCTCGACCCCGACGACGAGCCGGTGACCTCCGAGCCCGACTCGACCTCCACCCCCGTGCAGACCGCCAACCCCGAGCTGACCCTCGACAAGGCGGCCGGCACCCCGGTCGACGTCAACGGCAACGGGCTGACCGACGCCGGCGACACCATCGCCTACACCTTCACCGTCACCAACACCGGCGACGTGCCCGTCAGCGGGATCTCCGTCGGCGACCCGCGGCTGACCGGCGTCACCTGCGCCGAGACCGCGCTCGCGCCCACCGCGTCGACCAGCTGCACCGCCGACCCCTACACGGTCACCACCGACGACGAGCTCGCCGGCAGCGTCGACAACACCGCGGTCGCCTCCGGGCGGGACCCCGACAGCGCCGACGTGGTCTCCGCGCCCGACTCGACCTCCACCCCGGTGACCGCCGCCGACCCGTCCCTCACCGTGGACAAGGTCGCCGGCACCCCGGTGGACGTCAACGGGTCCGGCATCACCGACGCCGGTGACACCATCGCCTACACCTTCACCGTCACCAACACCGGCAACGTCACCCTGAGCGGCGTCGGCGTCGACGACGCCCTGGCCGGCCCGGTCACCTGCGACGCCACGACCCTCGCCCCGGGTGCCGACACCGCATGCGCGGCCGACGCCGCCTACGTCATCACCGCCGACGACGAGACGGCCGGTGTGGTGACCAACACCGCGACGGCGTCGGGCACCCCCGCCGGCGACAGCAGTGCGGTCACCTCCGGCCCCGACACCACCAACACCCCCGTGACGGCGCAGGCGCCGGCCCTGACCCTGGACAAGGTCGCCGGCACGCCGGTGGACGTCAACGGGTCCGGGCTGACCGACGCGGGCGACACGATCGCCTACTCCTTCACGGTCACCAACGACGGCAACGTGCCGGTCCGCGACGTCCGGGTGGTCGACCCGCTGGTCGGCGCGGTGACCTGCGACGCGGTCCGGCTCGCGCCGACCGAGTCGACGAGCTGCACGGCCGACGCGGCGTACGTCGTCACCGAGGCCGACGAGAGCGCTGGCTCGGTCGACAACACCGCGGTCGCCCGGGGTGACGACCCCGACGGGGACCGGGTCGACTCGCCGGAGGACACCACCTCGACGCCGACCGACGTGCCGGCGCCGTCGCTGGCCCTGGTCAAGACCGCCGGCGCCCCCGTGGACACCAACGGCTCGGGCCTGACCGACGCCGGCGACACGATCGCCTACTCGTTCACCGTCACCAACGACGGCAACGTCCCGGTGACCGACCTCCGGGTGGTCGACCCGCTCGCCGGGGCGGTCACCTGTGACGTCACGAGCCTCGCCCCTGCCGCCTCCGCGCACTGCACGGCCGACGCGGCGTACGTCGTCACCGAGGCCGACGAGACGGCCGGCTCAGTCGACAACACCGCGGTCGCCCGGGGCGATGACCCCGACGGCGTCCGGGTCGACTCGCCGGAGGACACCACCTCGACGCCGACCGCCGTGCCGGCGCCGTCGCTGGCCTTCGAGAAGACGGCGGGTACGCCGGTGGACGTCAACGGCTCGGGCCTGACCGACGCCGGTGACACGATCGCCTACTCGTTCACGGTCACCAACGACGGCAACGTGCCGGTCTCGGGCCTGACCGTGGTCGACGCGCTCGCGGGCCCGGTCACCTGTGACGTGACCACCCTGGCGCCGGCCGAGGCCACCGACTGCGTGGCCGACGCGCCCTACGAGGTCACCGGCGCCGACGAGACCGCCGGTTCGGTCGACAACACCGCTCACGCGCAGGCGACCGACCCCGACGGCGGCGACGTGACCTCGCCGGAGGACAGCACCACGACGCCGACCGCCGTGCCGGCACCCTCGCTGCTGCTGGAGAAGACGGCCGGGACCCCGGTGGACGTCAACGGCTCCGGCCTGACCGACGCGGGTGACACGATCGCCTACTCGTTCACGGTCACCAACGACGGCAACGTCCCGGTGACCGGCATCGCGGTCGTCGACCCGAAGGCGGGCGCGGTCACCTGCGCCGACACCAGCCTGGCGCCCAGCGCGTCGACCAGCTGCACGGCCGACGCGGCGTACGTCGTCACCGAGGCCGACGAGCTCGCCGGCGAGGTGGTCAACGAGGCGCGCGCCGAGGGCGTCGACCCCGACGGCGCCGACGTGCTCTCGCCGGAGGACTCCACGACCACGCCGACCGACGTACCGGCGCCGGCGCTGCTGCTGGACAAGACCGCGGGCGAGCCGGTGGACGTCAACGGGTCGGGCATCACCGACGCGGGCGACACCATCGCCTACACCTTCACCGTCACCAACGACGGCAACGTGCCGGTCTCCGCAGTCGCGGTCGACGACCCCCGCGCGGGCTCGGTGACCTGTGACGACACCACCCTCGCCCCGGGCGCGAGCACGGCGTGCGCCGCGGACGCGGCCTACGTTGTCACCGACGACGACGTCGCGGCGGAGGTCGTGACCAACACCGCGACCGCCCACGGCACCGACCCCGACGGCGGACCGGTCGCCTCCGACCCCGACTCCACCAACACCCCGGTGACCGCCCAGGCGCCGGTGCTGACGCTGGAGAAGCACGCGGCCGACCCGGCCGACGCCAACCGCGACGGCATCGTCGACGCCGGTGACACGATCGCCTACACGTTCACCGTCACCAACGACGGCAACGTGCCGGTCGCCGGCATCGCCGTCGACGACCCGCTGGTGGGTGCGGTGACCTGTGCACCGGTGCGGCTGCTGCCCGGCGAGAGCGCCGACTGCGCGGCCGACGCGGCCTACGAGATCACCCGGGCCGACGAGCGCGACGGCAAGGTCGTCAACGTGGCCGTGGCCACCGGCACCGACCCCGACGGCGGCGACGTGCTGTCCAACGACGACAGCACCAGCACGCCGGTGGACACCCCGCAGGCGAGCCTCGCGCTCGACAAGCGGGCCGGTGAGCCGGTCGACCGTGACGACAACGGTCGGGTCGACGCGGGCGACACGATCCTCTACACGTTCACGGTCACCAACACCGGCAACGTCATCGCCCGCGACGTGCGGGTGCGCGACCCCAAGCTGGCGAAGGTCCGGTGTGCCACGACCACCCTGGAGCCGGGGCAGTCGACGCTGTGCCGGGCGACCGAGCCCTACGTCATCACCAAGGCCGAGGTCCGGGAGGGCAGCGTCGACAACACGGCGTACGCCCGCGCGGACGTGCTCGGCAGCTGGCTGAGCTCGCCCGACGACAGCGTCACCACCCCGACGGCGGTCGCCGGTGGCGGTGCGGCCGAGCCGCCCGCCCTGCCGGAGACCGGCGGCCCGTCACGGCTGGTGGCGGGCGCCGGGCTGGGGCTGCTCGCCCTCGGCTCGCTGCTGCTGGTGGCCGGGCGACGGCGTCGGGAGCAGACCGGCTGAGCCGATGACCCGTACCCGCTACACGCCACGCCACCGCGCCGCCCGGCCCGTCCGGGCCGGCGGCCGGCGCGTGGTCGTGTGGTCGGGGGCCTCGCTCGCCCTCGCCGGGGTCGGGGTGCTGGCCTGGGCCGGCTGGCAGTACGTCGGCAGCAGCTGGGTCAGCGAGCGGCGCCACACCGCGATCGTCGACGACCTCGCCACCGCCTGGCAGGGGGGTGAGGACCGGGTCGGCGCGGCCGGGTCGGCGGCCTCGGCGGTGGTGCGGATCCCGCGGTTCGGCGAGGACTACGCCGTACCCCTCCTCGCCGGCAGCTCCGAGGAGGTGCTCGCCGCCGGCATCGGCCATCTCGAGGGGACGGCCGGGCCGGGGCAGCGCGGCAACTTCGTCGTCGCCGCCCACCGGGTCACCCACGGCGAGCCGTTCGCGGAGCTGCCGGCGCTCGAGCCGGGGGACGAGGTGGTGGTGGAGACCGCCCATCACCGGTTCACGTACGTCCTCGACACCGGCGGTGACGAGCTCACCGTGCGGTTCAGCGACGGCTGGGTGACCGACCCCAGGCCGGTCAGCCCCGACGGCCGGGTCGAGCCGCCGGCCGGGGTGGGGGAGCGGCTGATCACGCTGACCACCTGCGCAGAGCTGTTCCACACCGACGACCGGCTGGTCGCCTTCGGCCACCTGCGCAGCGTCGAGTCCACCGTCTGACCCACGCCACGGAACAAGGGGCCGCGGTGGGAGTGTTGAGGCTGCCATGACCACCGGCGCCTGGGTCCTCGTCGCGAGCCTGCTGCTCGTGGTGGCCGTCGCGCTGTGGCGCGGGTTCACCGACGGCCGGTTCCGCGGCACCCACCGCGTCCGCGGTCTCGAGCAGTCCCCCGCCGACGCGGCACCCCCCGCGGGTACGCCGGCACCCGCCGGTACGCCGGTCCCGGAGGTCGAGGTGCAAGGGCGTGCGGGGTCGCCGGAGGTTGAGGTGCGAGGGCGCCCCGCGCCCGAGCCTCGAAACCACCGGCCCTCCCCCGAAGACCCCATCCTCTCCGCCGACCAGCTCGGCGAGCGCGCGACGCTGCTGCAGTTCTCCAGCGCCTTCTGCGCGCCGTGCCGCGCCACCCGTCGGGTGCTCCACGACGTCGCCGAGACCGTCCCCGGGGTCACCCACGTCGAGATCGACGCCGAGCACCACCTCGACCTGGTGCGTCGGGTCGGTGTGCGCCGTACCCCCACGACGCTGGTCCTCGACGCGGCCGGCAACGAGGTCACCCGGGCAGCCGGCGCACCCCGACGCGAGCAGGTCCTCGCGGCGCTCGCCCGGACCGAGGCCTGATCTCGACGCTGCTGGTGACCTCAGCCCTCGGTGGAGGTAACTTGAGCCCAGCCCGTCACCCCTCTCGGATTGATCAGAGTCGCCGCATGACTGCACAGGACACGTCTGCCGCTGCGCTGCTGCAGCACGCGCAGCAGGTCGCCGACGAGCTCCACGCCGAGGCGCGGCGTACCGTCGAGGAGGCCAAGGCCCGGGCGGCCGAGCTGCTCGAGGAGGCCCAGCGGCTCCACGACGAGGTGACCCGCGACCGCGAGGACGCCGACCACGCGCTGGAGGCGGCCCGCGCCGAGATCGCCGCCAGCGGCGAGGAGGCCCGCCAGCTGGTGGCCGACGCCGGCGACCAGGCCACCGCGCTGATGGAGGCGGTGGAGCAGCAGCGCGCCGAGACCCTCGCCGAGCTGCAGCAGACCGAGGCCGAGCAGCGAGACCGGCTCGCCCGCGCGGACGCCGAGGCCCGCGAGCAGGCCGACTCCCTGGTGGCCGAGGCCCGCGCGGAGGCCGAGCGGCTGCTCGCCGAGGCGGGCCAGCAGGTCGAGCAGCGCACCACCGACCACGAGGCCGAGCTCGCCGCAGCGCAGAACGCTGCGCAGGAGGAGGCCGAACGGCTGGTCCGCGAGGCCCAGGAGCAGGCCGCCGCGCTGCGGGCCGAGGCCGAGCAGGCCGCTGCCGGCCTGCGCGACGACGCCACCCGCGAGGCCGAGGAGCTCACCGCCCGCGCCCGGACGGTGGAGGAGCAGGCCCAGGCCGCCGCCGACCAGCTGGTCCTCGAGGCCCGCAAGGAGGCCGAGCAGACGCTGGCCGCCGCGGCAGACCAGATGACCTGGACCCAGCAGACGATGGCCCACGTGCTCGGCTCGGCCGAGCTCGAGGCCGAGCGCACCCGCGCCGCCGGCCACCAGGCCGCGGCCACCCACCTGCGCGCCGTACGCCGCGACGTGCAGGCCATCATCGGCCGGCTGCGCCGCCGGCTCGAGGAGGCCGTCGCCGAGGCCGACGCCAGGGTCGCCGAGCTCGACGAGGACGGCCAGGAGCTGATGGCCTCCGCCGCCGCCCGGGCCGCCGCGGTGGTCGCCGAGGCCGAGGCCTCGGCCGCCCGCATCGACTCGGCCGCCGAGGCCCGCGCCCAGGCCACCGAGGAGCGGGTCGCGCGCCGCCTCGAGGAGGCCGAGAGCAGCACCAAGATCCTGCGCGAGCGGGTCGCCCAGGAGGTCATCCGCAACCAGCGGGCCGCCCAGGACGAGCTCCGCTCGGCTCGCGAGGAGGCGACCCGCACCGTCGCCGAGGCCCGCGAGGAGGCCGACGACATCCGCACCCGTGCCCGCACCCTCCTCGAGGACGCGCGCAGCGAGGTCGCGGTGCTGACCAAGCAGCGTGACGAGATCGCCGAGGAGCTCAGCGGGCTCTCCGGTGTGATCGCCGCGCTCGCCGTACCCGAGCCCGACACCCCCCACGACCCACCCCCCGACCACCAGCAGCAGGAAGAGGACCACCGATGAGCGAGACCCAGCCCCAGTTCCGGATCGCCCGCCGCGGCTACGAGCCGGCCGACGTCGACCGGGTCGTGGCCGACCTCACCGCGGAGCTCGACACCACCCGCCGCCGGGCGCACGCCCTCGAGGCGAGCCTCCAGGAGGCGCAGCAGCAGCGGGGCGAGGAGGGGGAGCAGGCGCCGGTCGACTCGTCCTCCTTCGCCCACCTCGGGGAGCGGGTCGGTCAGATCCTGGCGCTGGCCGACGAGGAGGCCGCCGAGCTGCTCGCCAACGCCCGCGAGCAGGCCGCCCGGTCGCAGCAGGAGGTCTCGACCGCCGCGCAGGCAGCCCGCGACGAGGCCGACCACTACGCCGCCCAGCGGCGCAGCGAGGCCGACACCGAGGCCGCGCGGATCCTCGAGGACGCGAAGCGCGCCGCCGACGACCGGCTCGACACCGCCGACCGTGACGCCGCGGCCCGGCTGCAGGAGGCCGAGGCGGTCTACGAGGACCAGCGCGCCCGGGCCGCCAAGGCCGCGGCCGACTTCGAGACCACGCTGGCGCACCGCCGCAAGCTGGCCGAGGAGGAGTTCGCGATGCAGTCCGAGGAGAACCGCGGCCGCCTCGAGGAGCTCGAGCAGCAGGTGGAGCGGATGCGCCGGGAGGCCGACCAGGAGCGGGCCGAGGCCACCAAGGAGGCCCGCCGGATGGTGCAGGAGGCCCAGGAGCAGGCGACGACGCTGGTCACCGAGGCCAAGGCCACCGCCGCCCGGGTGCGCGCCGACTCCGAGCGCGAGCTCGCCGCCGCCAGCCAGCGCCGCGACGCCATCAACTCCCAGCTCGCCAACGTGCGGCAGATGCTCGCCACCCTCACCGGTGCCGCACCGGCCGCGTTCCTGGGTGACCAGGTGCCCGAGGCCGCCGGTGGCGACGAGGGTCCCGAGGGTGCTGCCGCCGTCCAGGCCCAGGCGCCCGACGCGCCCGAGGCAGCCCCGGAGGCGGACGGCGAGCAGGTCGAGGATGCGGAGCAGGCCGAGGAGGTCGGCGAGCCCGCCGAGGGCCGCCAGGCCTGATCACACCCCGCGGGGAATCCACCGGCCCGCCCGGTGGTTCTCCCCTGCGTGGGTACGACCGACCGAGCCGGTGTCCAGATCGTGGATGACCGTCTCACCGACCGGGATGCGGTGGTGAGGGCAGCCCGCCCGCGCCGTAGTGTTCCCGCCATGTCGTCGACCCTGCTGACCAAGCGCCGCGCAGTGGACCACTGCCTGGTGTGGTCGGCCATGTGTCACCTGTCCTGATCTCCGCCCGTCCGGGGCTCCGCCGTCACCGGCGCCCGGGCACCCCCTCCCGCACCTCAGGACAGGATCTCCTCTCATGACGACCCAGATCGACCCTCGCGGCGCGCGTTTCGCCGCCGCCGTCACCGCGACCGTGCTCGCGGTGGTGCTGCTGACCTCCCCCGGCCCGGCCGCGACCGGCCTGTTGGCCTTCCAGACGGCGGTGTTCGCGCTCGGCGCGGGGCTGGGGGTGCAGCGGACGCCGTACGCCGCGTTGTTCCGCTCCCTGGTCCGGCCTCGGCTCGGCCCGCCGCACGAGCTCGAGGACGCGGCGCCCCCACGCTTCGCGCAGGCTGTGGGCCTCGGGTTCTCTCTGGTCGGCCTGGTGGCGCTGCTCTCCAGCGCGACCACCATCGGACTGGTCGCGGTCGGGTTCGCCTTCGCCGCGGCCCTGCTCAACGCCACGACCGGGTTCTGCCTGGGCTGCGAGGCCTACCTGCTGATCAAGCGCGCCACCACGCGCCCCACCACCCGCACGACCACCACCACCACCTCCGTCGGAGGTTGAGGTGGAAGCGCCCCTCCGGAGGTTGAGGTGCGAGGAGCGCTAGCGACGAGCCTCGAAACCCCGTAACCCATCACGCCAACGAACCACCGCCACAGCAACCGAAAGGCACACACCATGAGCCGCGACACGACCCTCGTCTCCGCCCAGTGGGTGGAGGACAACCTCGACAACCCCGACGTCGTCCTCATCGAGGTCGACGAGGACACCACGGCCTACGACAAGGGCCACATCAAGGGCGCCATCAAGCTCGACTGGACGACCGACCTCCAGGACCAGGTCCGCCGCGACTTCGTCGACAAGGGGCAGTTCGAGGCGCTGCTGTCCGATCGCGGCGTCGGCAACGACCACACCGTCGTCCTCTACGGCGGCAACAACAACTGGTTCGCCGCCTACGCCTACTGGTACTTCAAGCTCTACGGCCACCAGGACGTCAAGCTGCTCGACGGCGGCCGCAAGAAGTGGGAGCTCGACTCCCGCGAGCTGGTCGACGAGGTCCCCACCCGCGAGAAGACGTCGTACTCCGCGCAGGAGCAGGACTCCGCGATCCGCGCCTTCCGCGACGAGGTCGTCGAGGCGATCGGCACCCAGAACCTGGTCGACGTCCGCAGCCCCGACGAGTACGCCGGGCGGCTGCTCGCCCCGGCCCACCTGCCGCAGGAGCAGGCGCAGCGGGCCGGCCACATCCCGACCGCGGCCAACGTGCCGTGGAGCAAGGCGGCCAACGACGACGGCACCTTCCGCTCCGACGAGGAGCTGAAGCAGATCTACACCGACGCCGGCGTCGACTGGGACAAGGACACCATCGCCTACTGCCGGATCGGCGAGCGCTCCAGCCACACCTGGTTCGTGCTCAAGGAGCTGCTCGGCCAGGACAACGTGAAGAACTACGACGGCTCGTGGACCGAGTACGGCTCCCTCGTCGGCGTCCCGGTCGCCCTCGGCGACGAGAAGGGCGAGGCCTGACCCACGCGGTACGCCGGTCGAGCCTGTCGAGACTAAGGCCGGAGGTTGAGGTGCGAGGAGCGCCAGCGACGAGCCTCGAAACCCCCGGCCCCACAACGCCAAGCCGACCCACGCCGGCGTACGCCGGAGGTTGAGGTGCGAGGAGCGCCAGCGACGAGCCTCGAAACCCCCGGCCCCACACGGCCAACCCGACCCACGCCGGTCGAGCCTGTCGAGACCACAGAGAGGACAACGAACATGTGCGGAGCAACCGAGGGCGGACTGTCCCTCGACGGCGTCGACGTCGCCAAGGAGGCGATCATCCAGGGGCAGGTGACCCGCGGCGGCGACCCGGTCGGCAACGCCTACGTGCGGCTGCTCGACCGGACCGGCGAGTTCACCGCGGAGGTGCCGACTAGCGCCACCGGCCACTTCCGGTTCTTCGCCGCCGACGGCGACTGGACGCTGCGGACCCTCGCCCCCCAGGCCGACCCCGTCGACCGGAAGGTGAGAGCTGCCACGGGGGAGGTCGTGGAGGTCGAGGTCTCGCTCTGAGACGGGGTTCGGGAGCGGGCACGCACCCAGCCCTGCAGCGCGTCGCGGAGCGGGCGACCGCCGAACCGCCCTCGTCGACGGTCAGTCGGTGCCGACGATCCTGTCGAAGAGCGTCTGCGTGCGAGGAGTGTCGAGGCGGACGATGCTCTGCCCCGCCACGGTCGCCGTCCCCGAGTGGGGCGCTGTCGAGGTCAGGACGTCGGACGGTCCGATGCCACGCGCTGACCACGCGAGCTTCGTCATCGTGGCACTCGTCAGCCCCTCGTCGACCGAGACGAGGTCGTCCAGGCGCCCGACCAGCCGACTGCTGCTGACGGGATTGGTCAGCACATTCCTGTCGTGCAGCCCCTTGAGCACCCCGAGGAGGAACTCCTGCTGTCGCACCACCCGGTCGAAGTCACCCCGAGGCAGGGACTTGCGCTCGCGGACGTACGTCAGCGCCTCCTCGGCGTCCAGCTGCTCGTCTCCGAGCTGGATGCCTCCCAGGGCCTCCGTGATCCCCCGGAACCCGTCCCAGTCCACGACCATGACGTGGTCCAGGCGGATGTCGGCGACCTGCTCGACAGTTCGCGTCAGCAGCGCCGGGCCCCCGTAGGAGAAGGCGGCGTTGATCTTCTGTCGGCCGTACCCGTCGATCGGCACCCAGGAGTCGCGCGGGATGGACACCAGCTCGGCTCTGCTCCGGTCTCCGGGGAGGTGGAGGACCATGATCGCGTCGCTGCGGAACACGCCCGGTTCCCACTGCTCTGACGCGAGCATCTCGCGCAGGTCCCCGCGGTCGCCGTTGTCGACGCCCGCCAGGAGGAGCGTCACCGAGTCCTGGTCGGGAGACGGTTCGGGCCGCTGGTACTCGCCCGAGGGTTCGTCCACGTAGAGCTCGAACCGCGTGATGTCGTCCAGCCCGGAGAAGACGGTCACGAGCCAGGTGGAGAGTGCTCCGACCAGCAGCACAGCCGTGCCCAGCACGGTGGCCATCACGGTCCTGCGCCGTGTCCAGGGCATGACGGAGAGGGTAGCTACTCGTGCCCGGGTATCCGGTCAGCCGGTCCTCACCACGGAGCGTGTCCGGGGAGGAGGGGCTGGAGCAGATTCACCCCCCGCGGGGGGTGCAGGCGGCAGGGACTCGGCGCGGGGTTTGCGACCAGGTCACGCTGGGCACGACGGGGGGCCGAGGCCGACGACAAAGGAGCACCTGTGACCGATCAGCAGCAAGCCCGCACCGAGGCCCTCGAGCGCGTCGTCGAGCGGGTGACCTCGTGGCAGGAGACCGCCACCGAGGGCACCGTCCACGAGGAGCTCGACCGGGGGCTGCGGGAGGCCGGGGTCACCCTGACCCAGGACCAGCGCGACCGGGTCGCCCACCAGATCTCGGAGGGCGAGGAGGTCGACGTGCAGGAGCTCGCCGCCGACAGCGAGGGCGGTGGGCCGGCGTAGCGCTGGCCCGCGCGGGTTTGCGGGGGCGGTCGGTCGGGCAAGAGTGAGCCCATGGACCGACCGCCCCCGCTGCCGCCCGTGGTCTATGCGCCGACGCTGACCGACGCCGACGGCAACACCCGGCTGCACATGCACCGGATGCGGGACGAGCGGGTGGCGTTGTTCGTCTACTCCGCGATCGACCGGCTGCAGGCGCAGTACGGCGAGGCGGCGCCGTGGGTGCTGCTGACGCTCGCCGACCTCGAGCGTGCCCACCAGGCGGCGCCGTACGACCTGCTGCTGCTCGACCGCGAGCTCCACCCGCAGGAGGCCGCGCATGGCTGAGGAGCTGCGGGTGCCGCCCGCCGCCCTCGACCAGATCCGGGCCGAGCTGGGCCGCGGCCGCAGCGCCCTGGAGGAGTGCGGGCCCTCGACGCCGCGCGGCATCGACGCCGGCGAGATGACCGCGATGCTCACCGGGATGCTGTCGCGGGTGCTCGACAGCGCCGCGGCGATGTCGGAGGGGCTGGCGGCGGTCAGCAGCCAGGTGGGGGAGGCCGGCACCACCTTCTGGGAGACCGACGCGAGCGTCGCGACGACCTACGCCGGCGGGAGGCTCCGCGGTGTCGATTGAGACCGAGATCGAGGGCTCGCCGGCCTCGATCCGGTCCGCGGCCGGGTGGCTGTCCGGGTCGCTGCGGCCCGCCGTGGAGCGGGGCGGGGAGGCGCTGGTGGCGGCCCGGCGGACGGCGTCGGCGGACTGGCGCGGCGAGACCGCCGAGGCGTTCACCGGGGCGATGTCACGGGCGGTGACCCAGACCGACCGGGTCGAGGACGCGGTCCGGATGGTGCGCGACGCCTTCGACGACTACGCCGACACCCTGCAGCGCTGCCAGCAGCGGATGGCCGAGATCCGGGAGCAGGCCCGGGCGGCGGGGCTGACGGTCGCCGGGTCCACGGTGCTGCCGCCGGGCGACGGGCCGGCCCACCCGGGTACGCCGCCCGCGGCACCGACCGCGGGGCAGGCGGCGGCGTGGGACGCCACCGTGGCGGCGTACAACGCCCACCAGGAGCGGATCGAGGCCTACAACCGGCTGGTGCGGCTGGCCGACGAGGTGTGGGCCGACCTGCGGCGGGCGTGGGAGCGGGTGACGGCGAAGGACCGCTCGCTGGACGGGGTCAACTGGACCTTCGTAATCACCGACGTCGCCAGCGGCTTCGCGGGGGCGGTGCTGGGCGTGCACGGCAGCATCCTGCGCGACTCGGCGCGCTACTTCGGCAACGTGTCGCAGACCAACCTGATCCGGCTGCAGGGGATGGACCGGGTCCACGACGCCGCGCGCTACTACGACGACCTCGACCACTACCGGCGGCTGGGGGCGGGGGCCGCCGACGACGCGGCCCGCGGCGCCCGCTTCCTGGCGGCCGGCAAGGCGGTGCCGCTGGTGACCGGCGGCCTGCTGACCGGTGTCGGGGTCTGGTACGACATGGAGCACGGCGGGGAGAGCGCCGCCCAGGCGGTGACCTCCAACGTGGGTGGTTTCGCGGCGTCGGTGGCGGCGGGGGCGGCGATCGGCTCGATCGGCGGCCCGGTCGGGATCGTGGGCGGCATCGTCATCGGTGCGGGGGTGGGGGTGTTCACCTCGGGGATGATCGACGGGCTGTGGGAGAGCGGCGGCGACGTGGGCGAGGCGCTGATGGCGGGTGCTGACACGATCGTCGACACCGGCGGCGCGCTGCTGGAGGGGGCGGGCGACGTCGGCGGGGCGATCGTCGACGGCATCGGCGGGTTGTTCGACTGACAGTGAGAGGCTGCACGCCATGTCCTCGGTGACGATCCCCCGGTCCGACGCCCGGCCGCTGTGGCTGCGGCTGCTGGTGTGGTCGGGGCTGGTGCTGCTGATCGCGCTGACGCCGGTGTTCCTGCTGTTCGGCCTGGTCGAGCTCGACGAGCCGCAGGGGAGGTTCCTGCTGTGCTTCGGGCTGCTGCTGCTGATCGGGTCCGTCGCCGGGATCGCCCGGGAGGTCGTCGAGCGGCGGCTGGTCACCGACCCGGTCCAGCCGCGCCACGAGACGCTGCACGACGGCGAGCGGGCGCTGTTCCTGCCGCGCGCCGTCTCCCCGACCCTGATCAGCTCGTGGCAGCTGCTCGGCTTCGGGGTGGTGCTCGTCCTCGCGACCGTCTTCGCGACGCTGGAGCGCTCCTGGGGTCTCGCGGTCGTCCTGGCTGTGGGCGCCGGCTGGCTGCTGCTGACGGCGGTGCCGCACCGCGCCGCGGAGCTGGCGGGTGGCCTGTGGCTGACCCCGACCCGGGTGATCGACGCCTACCGCGGCATTCGCTGGGAGCTGCCATGGGAGCACGCCACCGGCGTCGACGCCCACCACCCGCAGCGGGTCCTGCTCGTCGTACGCCATGACCGCGTCCCGCAGCTCCACCGCACCGGCCCTCGCGGCCGCGCCTGGAAGCCGCTGCGCGCCGGCAACGTCCTCGTCATCGACGCCAACCACCTCCCCGGCGGCAGCGGCTACGCCGGTGGTCTCCTCAACCAGCGGCTCCACGAACCGTCCGCTCGGTCGCTACCAGGCACTCTCTAGTGGTGCGATACCCGCTGCGGGCGCACCAAGGAGAAGCGTCGGCGGGTCACGGGTGCTTGCGACCGCCTGAGGCGAGCGCCGAGAGCGGCCCGTTCCCGGCCACGGCTTCCCAACGGCTCCCGGGACAGATGCTGTTCGCCGGAGGAGGGACCCCGAGGCGCTGGCTGTGGACTCGTTGCCCCGCCGTTCATCAGCAGCAGGGCCACGAGCGCCCACGTCAGCCAGTCTGGCGATCCGAACGACCAGGCTCTCTCTGTGGCACCGATGGTCAATGAGGGAATCAGCACGACGGCAAGCTGGCGGACCTGAGTTCGGTTCTCACGCACAAGCGCGATGAGCCACCAGGCCAGCAGCAACACCCCGAGCCAGCCGAGAGCGTACTGAAGCTCAAGCCATTGGTTGTGGGGAGAATAGATCGCCCCTTCGCTGATCTCGCCGGTGTCAGTGGCCAGACGTGACCAGGCCGCGGCGCCGAAACCCAACCAGGGCGAGTCCTCCGCCATGCGGGTATGGGCCAGCTGCCACAAGTACCCTCGCAGGCTGAACGCAGACGCCTCGATGTCGCCAATGCGCGGCAAGAGGAAAGTGATCGCCGCGGCCAAGGCGATTCCCAACCGGGCGAGGGTGTCTCGGCTCTCAGGACGCGCACCAGCTGTGGGGCGGTACACCGCAATCGCGAGGATCGTCACGGCGACAGCGATGAGCGATGTGCGGCTACCGGTCAGCCATACGACCCCCAACGTGTGGGCGATGGTGATGGCGCGCAGAGGCCCTCGAAACGCCAGGTGCATGAACGGGAGCGCGAGGGCCATGACCAAGGCGAGTGCGTTCTCGGAGATCGTGAGTCCGTTCACGAGCAAGTCGAGAGGGCCGCACTTGCTCAACGTGCAGTCGCGTGTTCCGGTGGCCGGGTCGAGGGCGACGAATGCCAGCGACGCCGTGGACATGGTGAGCCCGAACAGTGCCGCCCCCAGACGCGCTCCGTCGCCACGGGGCATCACCGTTGCTGCAACAAGAGTGACAACCATGAAGCTGGCGCCGACGGACACGACAGGTAGGCCGGATAGGGCATTGGTGGCGTTCATGAGTACGCAGATCGTCACCGCCAGCACCGCAGACACGTGCAGGCGACCGTGGTGTGGCAGGTGGCGGAAGGCAAGTAGTCCGATGGCAAGAGCGCCGACCACCATGACGTACGAAAAGGTGCGGACATCCGCACCGACAAGCTCGCGAACACGAATGTTCGAGATGGGATCCAGGCGCTCCACATAACGACCGCTCGTCAACGCCAGCACGGCTGCGGAGTTCACGAGCCAGCCGATGAGGAGGACGAACGACGTAGAGGCGTTCCACTCCTCGCGGTGGGTCCTGAATGCGGCAACCAGGAGGAGACTGCCCACAAGGGCCATCCCCAGTGCCACCGCGACTGTCACGCGCGCGACCTTACGTGAGTCCGGGGGAGGTTCCCGCTGACATTTGGATGATGGTCCACACCCCATGCCCTGTGAGCAGTCTTTGACCACCGCCCGCGCCCGACGTTGTCCGAGCACAGGCGCGACGCTCGAGTGACCGCTACTGTGCCGCTCATGTCGAGCCCAGGGTCGCTCAGGTATCGAGCGCGCCAGGTCGTCCGGCGAAGAGTTGCCGAGAACGGCCCAGTCCGGTGGCTTCGGTGGGCGCGTGGCTCCGCGACGCACACCCCGGTCGTTCTGCGAAATGCCTTGGCGCTGGCCGGGGAGATCCGCACGGTCATTGACGTCGGAGCTTCAGATGGGCGGTGGACCGCCAGATATCGGTCGATGCTGCCCGAGGCGTCGTTCCTTCTCTTCGAGGCCAACCCGGTGCACCACAGGCGACTGAACCGATATGCGGCCCGGGCCGGGGTGCACGTGGAGCACAGCGCAGCCAGTGATCGCGTCGGTGAGGTCAACTTCCTCGCGGATCCAGGTAACCCGCTCGGCGGTGCGGCGAGCAGCGTCGGCTTCGACCGTCACAACATCAAGGCGCCCACCAAGCAGATCGACGAGGCAGTGCGCGAGCGCAACCTGGTGGGCCCCTTCTTCCTCAAGCTCGACACCCAGGGCCACGAGAGGGAGATTCTGGCCGGCGCGAAGCAGGTGCTCGAAGAGACGAGTCTGCTCTTCATCGAGGCCTATGGGGTCGACGACCCCGGCCGGATGGCTTTTGACGAGCTGTGTGCGCTTCTGCGGGAGCGCGGCTTCCGGACTGCCGGCATCGCCGATCCGGTGAACCGTCCGAGCGACGGGATCCTCTGGCAGATGGACTTGGCCTTCATTCGTGACAGTCATCCGGCGTTCCTCGACACGAACTACCACTAGCCGAGTCAGCCGGTCGGTTGCATGTCTGTGCGGCAGAGTTCATGGCAGCATTCGTGTGTCGTGATTCGTGGGGAGCGAGGGATCTTCAAGCCGTGAGGCAAGAGGACGGGCGGACGATCGCCTTTGTAGGCGTGAACTACGCACCGGAGCCATCCGGCACTGCGCCGTTCACGACGGATTTCGCGGAGCACCTGGCCTCGCGGGGGCACACGGTTCAGGTCGTGACCGGACTTCCGCACTACCCTGAGTGGCGCGTCCGTCCGGAGTGCCGTGATGGCGGAATCGAACAACGCAACGGCGTGACGGTTCTCAGGGTTCGCCATTTCGTGCCTGCGCGTCAGTCACTTGTAAGCCGGTTGCGTTATGAGTTGTCATTCGCGTTGCGGAGTCTCCCCGCGCTGGTTCGCACCGTCCGCCGCGCAGATGTTGTTGTGGCAGTGATCCCGGGGCTCTTCTCTGCCGTGTCGGCTTCGCTGATCTGCTCGGTCCTGGGCAAGCCATTCGTGGTCTGGAGCCAGGACTCGATGACCCGAGGTGCCTCGCAGACCGGACTGGGGGCGCAGGGGCTCGTCACCCTCGTGCTGTCCTCCCTGGAGTCCTTTGTGTTCAACACGGCGGACCGAGTCATCGTGATCAGCGAGACGTTCGCCGAGCGGCTCGGGAGCCCGGGTGTCGGCCGGATAGCGGTCGTCAGGAACTGGACCTTCCTGCCCGAAGCCGACCGCCCCGTGCGAGCGACTCGTCGAGCGCTGCAGTGGCCGGACAGCCAATGGGTCGCACTGCACGCGGGGAACATGGGGCTCAAGCAGGGGCTCTCGTCGGTCGTCGAGGCTGCACGGACCAGCGACGCGTCCACGCGCTACGTGCTCCTCGGAGCTGGCAGCCAGCTGTCCCGCCTGCGGCAGAGTGCGTCGGGCGTCCAGAACCTGGAGTTCCTGCCCAGCGTGGACAATCAGGACTACGTCAACATCCTGGGCGCCGCCGACGCGTTGATCCTGTGCGAGAAACCCGATGTCAAGGACATGTCGTTGCCGAGCAAGCTGACGGCGTACGCGCGCGCGGGACGACCTATCGTCGCATTCGTGGATCCTGACGGTGCCACGGCCCGCGAGCTTCGGAGCGCATGCTGCGGAGTGGTCGTCGACAACAGGGGCCGACCGGAGACCCTCGACGCGGCAATTCAGGCACTACGGGGCGATCGCGAGCTGTGTCAGCGTCTCGTGGAGAACGGTCGTCGCTACGCCGAGGCAGAGTACGGGCGCCGCGCCAACATGGCCAAGCTGCAGAGCTTGGTCCTGGCGGCCCCCGTTGCGTCGGAGCAGTGATGCGCGACCTGCGTCGACTTGTCGATGGGTGGATCGCTGGCTCGCCGGTCTTCCCCCGCAGGTACGAGCTCGCCTTCCCAACATCCGGGTTGCGTTACACCTACATCCCCAAGAACGGGTGCTCCACCCTGAAGTTGTCACTCGGCCGCCATGAGGGATGGCTTGCAGCGGGGAGCGACCCCCACGCCATCAGCGCGCGTCACCGACTTTTGGGGCTGGTCAGGTGCCGCAGGCCGGAGGTGCGATTCGTGGTGCTCCGCGACCCACTGCAACGGCTGGCCAGCGCCTTTCTCGACCGGTTCTCCAAGCCGGCCGACCACTCCACACAGTCGCTGAAGAAGCTGGGACTGCTCAGTCGTGGTCAGACCTTGGGCGATGTCACGTTCGAGCAGTTCGTCGAGTTCTTGTTGGACCTGCCGCGCGGACGAATGGATCCGCATTGGCGACCCCAGGTCGACTTCATGTATGGGCCCTACACCCACTACTTCAGCTTCGAGAATTTCGATCACTGCCTCTCGATGCTGCGTCAGAGAGGGGTGTCCATCCACCAGCATCGTCCTCACGCCACCTCCAGGTATCGGCCGGTGGGACGGTTCGTTGGGCAGCTCCCAGCACGCGAGTTGCTGGAACTGCGGTCCAGCCGATCCATAGCTCCCACCGCCGAGGAGCTCGTGAGCCCGCGCGTCAGCAGCTTGGTCACGACGCTCTATGCCAGCGACTACGCGTTGATGGAGAACGTTGACTTCGCGTAGTCCTGCCCAGCAGGGGGGACTGGTCCGACACCTGACGAGGAGCGCCGCGGGTTACTCACTGTCCAGGTTTGTCGGCTTCGCCTCCCTGATCGTGGTCCTGCCCTTGGTGGCGGACACCTATGGGCTGGCCGGCATGGGGATCTATGCCGCACTCACGAGTCTCACGGCTTTCTTGTCTGCTCTCGACTCTGGTGTGGGTGGCAGCGCACGAACGTCGGTTGTCGAGGCCGTGGGCGGGAGCGGTCCCCCGTCTCGAGATCTCGTCCGTGCCGTCCGGCGGGACGCCTCACGGTGGACGGCCGGGGCCGTGCTGATCGCGACTGTCCTGGCGCTGGCCATTCCATGGGAACGCCTGTTGCTCGAGCGCGATTCCCAGTCCCCCACCGTGTCCCTCAGCATGGTCGTCGCCGCCTTTGCCGCCATCTATCTCGCGGGCGTTCTGCAACAGGTCAACACGAGGATGCTGGAGGGAGTAGGTCGGCCTGGGCTTGCAGCAGCCCTCAGCGTCGTAGGGCCCGTCTTCACCGTCGTGTCGACAGTGGTGGCTTGCACGATGCATGCACCCCTCATGGTCACTGTGATTCTCCCGGCTTTCGCGCCGCTGTTGACAGGCTTGGCCGGCCGACTGGCACTGCATCGACTCGTGCGCGAGACCGTGCCCGAGTCGGCTGGGAGCACCAAAGGGGTCGAGGCTGCGGTTGCCCTCCCCATGATTGCCATCTCCTTGACCTACGCCGTCAGCTACAACGTGGACTACTGGCTTGTGTCCGCGCTCTTGGGGGTCGAACGAACGGGGGAGTACGCCGCCGCCGCACGGCCCGCCCAGCTCTTCCTCGTTCTCGCGTCCGCCTCTGCGCCTGTGCTCTGGACCCACTTCGCGCGCGCGCGTGTCGCAGGGGAGTCAGCCGTCCTCGGCGCTCGAGCTGTGACGCGTATGTGCATCGGGTTTCTTGCCGTCGGGTTGCCAGCGGGTGCGGCCTACGCTGGGGCGGTCGGCGTCCTCGGCTCGCATCTCACGGCGGGACTGGCCACTCCCGGTGCCCCACTGATCCTTGCCTTTGCTGTTTGGGGAGTGGCTCTGGTCAGCCATCAGCCTTTCGCCATGGTTCTCAACACAGCGCCGGGGCTGCGCTTCCAGCTTCTCTCCATGTGTGCGGCGGCGATCGTCAACGTGAGCCTGAAGCTCGTCATGACCCCTGCCTTCGGGCCCGCCGGTGCGGTGTGGGCCTCCTGCCTCTCGTTGATGGGCGTCCACATTCCGCTGCTGGCGTGGTGGGTCTGGCGATCCTCGCGACGAGTGACCGTGCCGGGGCGCCTTGCTAGGTTGACCGGCGACCCGCCCGCCTTCCTTCAGGACGACGAGGTGCCGTGAAGTTCTCCATCGTGACGCCCTGCTACAACGCGCAGGGCTGGATCGCCGACACCGTCAGGTCGATTCGCACGCAGAGCGCCCTGAACGATGACGATGTCTTTCTTCAGTACATCGTCGTGGACGGCGGTTCGACCGACGCTACCGTCGCAGAGGCTCGCGGCTCATGGGCGGATCACGAGCGTGCCGAGCTGCGGGTCATCAGTGAGCCGGATCAGGGGATGTACGACGCCCTGGTCAAGGGGATGATGCTCGCCGACGGAGACGTGGTGTCGTATCTCAACGCCGGCGACTACTACTCGCCACACTGCCTGTCGGTGGTGCGTGAATGCTTTGAGAACGTCGGGACAGAGTGGTTGACGGGTATGCGCGCCATCTACGCACCTTCTGGGGCTTTGATCTCCGCCAAGGTGCCTTGGCGATATGACCAGAGGTTGATTCGATCCGGCCACTACGGCGTTCGCGGAGGGCGATTCATCCAACAGGAGTCGACGTTCTGGCTGCGCACGCTGCACCGTGAGCTGGATTTCGAGCAGCTCGCGACGCTGAGGCTCGCGGGTGATCTCTACCTGTGGACTAGGTTCGCGCGATCAGCGCAGCTCGATGTCGTGGCTGCCCACCTGGGTGGTTTCAGGTTTCACGGCGAGCATCTATCCGATGCGATAGAGACCTATCGCGCGGAAGCCCAAGGATTCCTTGAGCGAAGGCTTCTCTCGGGCTACGTCCGAGCACCAGCTCACGAAGTGCTGTCATGGCTGCCGGTTCCGATCCGGAGATCGCTCGGCGCCACGCCCGGCCTCATCAGCTGGGATCGAGGGCAAGGCGTGTGGACGCGCACGGGCCGGTCCAGGCTCGCCTAGGCTGTGCCCGCATCCAACATCGGCAGGGGAGAGCATGAAGCGCGCGCTGATCACGGGCATCACCGGGCAGGACGGGTCCTATCTTGCTGAGCTGCTGCTGGGCAAGGGGTACGAGGTTCACGGCCTGATCCGCCGGGCGTCGACCTTCAACACCTCGCGGATCGACCACCTCTACGTCGACCCGCACGACCCGGAGGCCAAGCTCTTCCTGCACTACGGCGACCTCTCCGACGGCGCACGCCTGACCACGCTCCTCGCCGAGATCGATCCCGACGAGGTCTACAACCTCGCCGCCCAGTCGCACGTCCGGGTCAGCTTCGACGAACCCGAGCACACGGGCAACACCACGGGAATCGGTGCCATGCGGTTGCTCGAGGCGGTTCGTGTCGCCGGTGTGAAGTGTCGGTACTACCAGGCGTCGTCGTCGGAGATGTTCGGCGCCACGCCCCCGCCCCAGAACGAGCAGACGCCCTTCTACCCGCGATCGCCCTACGGTGCAGCGAAGGTCTACGCCTACTGGGTCACCAGGAACTACCGCGAGGGCTACGGGCTCTTCGCCGTCAACGGGATCCTGTTCAACCACGAGTCGCCCCGCCGCGGAGAGACGTTCGTGACGCGGAAGGTCACGCGGGCGGTGGCCCGGATCCAGGCGGGACTCGACGACTACGTCTACATGGGCAACCTCGACGCCGTCCGCGACTGGGGTTATGCCCCCGAGTACGTCGAAGGCATGTGGCGGATGCTGCAGGCGGATGAGCCGGAGGACTACGTGCTGGCCACGGGAGGCAGCTTCACCGTCCGGGACTTCGTGGTTGCCGCCTTCGAGCACGCCGGGCTCGACTGGGAGAAGCACGTGCGTTTCGACGAGCGCTACCTCCGGCCAACCGAGGTGGATGCCCTCGTTGGCGACGCGACCAAGGCGAAGGAGAAGCTCGACTGGGTGCCGCAGGTCGACACGGCCGAGCTGGCTCGGATCATGGTCGATGCGGACATCCAGGCACTCGATCACGAGGGCGAGTACTGGATCGACCAGGTTCGGCTGCCCGGCTGGCCCGGGGCCGATCAGTGACGCTCGACTACACCCCAGCCCCGCTCGATCGGGACGCCGTCTTCTACGTCGCCGGCCACCGGGGTCTTGTCGGGTCGGCGATCTGGCGCAAGCTCGAGAGTGAAGGGTTCGGGCGCCTGGTGGGTGCGAGCTCGTCCCAGCTCGACCTGCGTGACCGCGGGGCAGTGGCCGCTTTCCTGAGCGAGCATCGGCCGCGCTACGTGGTGCTCGCCGCTGCCAAGGTCGGCGGGATCCTCGCCAACAGCACGTACCCGCACGAGTTCCTCAGCGACAACCTGCAGATCCAGCTCAACGTCATGGACGCCGCGCTCGAGCAGCGGGTCGAGCGTCTGCTGTTCCTGGGATCCTCGTGCATCTACCCCAAGCATGCGCGCCAGCCGATCCGGGAGGACGCGCTGCTGACTGGCCACCTCGAGCCGACCAACGACGCCTATGCGATCGCCAAGATCGCCGGCATCCTCCAGGTGCAGGCAACGCGTCGTCAGCACCAGCTGCCATGGATCTCTGCCATGCCGACGAACCTCTACGGTCCAGGGGACAACTTCTCTCCGACGGGGTCGCACGTCTTGCCCGCGCTGATCCGCCGGTACGACGAGGCGAAGCGAGCAGGGGCGCCGCAGGTGACCAACTGGGGCACCGGCCGGCCCCGCCGCGAGTTCCTGCATGTCGACGACATGGCCGACGCCTGCCTCCACCTCCTCGAGAACTACGACGGCCCTGAACAGGTCAACGTGGGGACGGGCAGGGACGCGACCATCGCAGAGATCGCAGGGCTCGTCAGCGATGTCGTCGGCTTCGACGGCGAGACGTCGTGGGACACCTCCAAGCCCGACGGGACTCCGCAGAAGCTGCTGGACGTCACCAAGCTCGCCACGGCGGGCTGGACGGCACGCATCGGCCTCCGCGACGGTCTCGAGTCAACCGTGGAGTGGTACCGGCGGCACGTCCAGACCGTCCGAGAGGTCGGCTGACGTCTGCGTCGCGGGCGCTGTCACCCCATGGCAAGTCCGCCGGGACACCGGCCGATGGCGACGCGGCCCTGCGCCGCGTCGACCTGCGCGTCCACCGACTGCACGTACGCGGCCTCGCCGGCCGCCAGCGTGCTGGCCTCCCCTGCTTCCACGACATCGACCGAGCCGCTGAGGGCCAGCACCAGCGACGGTCCGGCACCGATCCGCACGTCTCGACGCCGAGCTGCCACGAGCAGCTCGAACTCGTCGACCGGTGGCCGGAACAGCTCCAACCCGAACCGGACCGGCTCCGCCGGTGCCCACCGAGGTGGCGGTGTCGGGTCGAAGTCGGCGATGCGAAGCAGCTCGGGGATGTCGACGTACTTCGGCGTGAGACCCGCCCGGACGACGTTGTCGGACGACGCCATGATCTCGACACCGAACCCCGACGTGTACGCGTGGATGTTGCCGGCGGGCAGAAACATCGCCTCTCCTGCTGCGAGCACGACGTGGTTCAGCAACAGGGTCACGATCACCCCCGGGTCTGCCGGGTATCGAGCTGCCAGGGACGGGGCCATCTCGCACACCCGCAGCGCCTCCCGTTGCACGCTCTCGGCCGACACGTACGCAGGACGTCGCCGGCCTGGTGGGCGGTGAAGTCTGCGGCGGGCCTCCTCGGCAGCGGTCGCGAGCTGCCTCAGCGTGCGCTCCACCTCCTCGGGCTGCCAGCCAAGGATCTCGCCGACCACGGAGCGCAGGGCGCTGCTCGGGTCTCGCGCGCCCTCCAGACGGTCGGCGATGGTGTCCAACCAGTCGAGGCGCAGCTCGCGGAGGATCAGGGCCGTCCGATTGGCGTCGCGGAACCCGGCCATGCCCTCGAAGCGCGTCAGGGCGTAGATCAGCTCAGGCTTGTGCGACGCGTCGCGGTAGCACCGTTCCGGGGCATCGAGGCCGATGCCGGCGGCGTCCTCCGCCGCGAAGCCGCGCGCGGCCTGCTCGCTGGTCGGATGGACCTGCAGCGACAGCGGCTCGCCGGCTGCCAGCAGCTTCATGAGGAACGGCAGCCGGCCGAACGACGAGGCGACTGGTTCGCCCAGCATGCTCCCGGGATCGGCGGCGATCACCTCGTCGAGGCGCGTGCCGTCGTCCAGCAGGGAGGGGTCGCTGGGATGGGACCCCATCCACAGCTCGGCCCACGGCCGTCCGTCGGGCTGCTCGCCGAGGGCACGGGGTATGTGGAAGCCGGAACCCCATGCGTAGTGACGCACGGGGTTCCGGAGGCGGTACATGGGTCTGCCCGAACGCAGGACCTCAGCTGCCGGTGTTGATCATGCCGGCGCCGACGGTCACGCCGGTCGCCTCGTCGATGAGGAT
Source organism: Nocardioides coralli (assembly GCF_019880385.1). NCBI lineage: Bacteria > Bacillati > Actinomycetota > Actinomycetes > Propionibacteriales > Nocardioidaceae > Nocardioides > Nocardioides coralli. The sequence goes on along the minus strand of NZ_CP082273.1, from coordinate 3,075,067 downwards.
GAACGAGCCGGTCGTCCGGTTCTTGGAGTAGGGGTCGCACAGCAGCGGCACGGTCGTGCGCAGCTGGACCCGACCGATCTCGTTGAGCTCGAGCTCGGTCGCGTCCTGGTCGCGGTGGAGGGTGTTGACGTCCAGGCGGTACTGGATGTCCTTCACCATCGTCCGGCCGGTGCGGGTGGTGTGCTTGATGGCCAGCTTCTGCCGCGGCCGCAGCGGGGTGTTGGTCATCCAGCAGACCATCGCGTCGATGTCCTGCGCCGGCTTCGGAGCGTTCTTGATCCTCGCGATCATGTCGCCGCGCGAGACGTCGACGTCGTCCTCGAGGTGGACGGTGACGCTCATCGGCGGGAACGCCTCGTCGATCTCCTCGTCGAAACGGTCGATCTTCGAGATCTTCGACGTCATCCCCGACGGCAGGACGACGACCTCGTCGCCCGGCTTCAGGACGCCGCCGGCGACCTGGCCGGCATAGCCGCGGTAGTCGTGGTAGTCGTCGGACTTCGGCCGCACGACGTACTGCACCGGGAACCGGACGTCGACGAGGTCACGGTCGGAGGCCACGTGGACGTGCTCGAGGTGGTGGAGAAGCGTCGAGCCGGAGTACCACGGCATGTGCTCGCTGCGTTCGACCACGTTGTCACCCTTGAGGGCCGAGATCGGGATGACCTCGAGGTCGGGGATGTTGAGCTTGGTCGCGAACTGCTTGAACTCGGCGTGGATCTTCTCGTAGATCTCCTGCGAGTAGTCCACCAGGTCCATCTTGTTGATCGCCAGCACCAGGTGGGGCACCCGCAGCAGCGACAGCAGCACCGCGTGGCGACGGCTCTGCTCGGTCAGGCCCTGCCGCGCGTCGACCAGCACCAGCCCGAGGTCGGCGGTCGAGGCGCCGGTGACCATGTTGCGGGTGTACTGGATGTGGCCGGGGGTGTCGGCGATGATGAACTTGCGGTTGGGCGTCGCGAAGTAGCGGTAGGCCACGTCGATGGTGATGCCCTGCTCGCGCTCCGAACGCAGGCCGTCGGTCAGCAGCGCCAGGTCGGTGTAGTCGTAGCCCTTGGCCTGCGAGGACGACTCCACGGCCTCGAGCTGGTCCTCGAAGATCGACTTCGAGTCGAGCAGCAGCCGCCCGATCAGGGTCGACTTGCCGTCGTCGACAGAGCCGGCGGTCGCGAACCGCAGCAAGTCCATGTTCTGGGTGACGTTCTCCACGGCCTGCTCGCCGGTGGTCATCTCGGTGTCGCTCTGGGCCATCAGAAGTAGCCCTCCTTCTTGCGGTCCTCCATGGCGGCCTCGGAGAACTTGTCGTCTCCGCGGGTGGCGCCGCGCTCGGTGACGCGGGCGACGGCGATCTCCTCAATGATCTCCTCCACCGTGCTGGCCGTGGACTCCACGCAGCCGGTCAGGGTGATGTCGCCGCAGGTGCGGAAGCGGACGGTGCGCTCCTCGGCGACCTCGCCGTCCTTGCACGGGTTGAGCGGGGTCTCGGTCATCAGCATCCCGCCGCGCTCGAAGACCCGTCGCTGGTGGGCGAAGTAGATGCTGGGGATCTCGATGCCCTCGCGGGCGATGTAGGACCATACGTCGAGCTCGGTCCAGTTCGAGATCGGGAAGATCCGCATGTGCTCGCCCTCGTGGAGCCGGCCGTTGTAGAGGCTCCACAGCTCGGGGCGCTGGTTCTTGGGGTCCCACTGGCCGAACTCGTCGCGGTGGGAGTAGACGCGCTCCTTGGCCCGGGCCTTCTCCTCGTCGCGGCGACCGCCACCGAAGGCGGCGGTGAAACCGTTCTCCTCGATCGCGTTGAGCAGGGTGCCGATCTGAAGGCGGTTGCGGGAGGTCTTGCCGTCGTCGACGACGATGCCCTTCTCGATGGCCTCGTCGATGCTCGCGACCACCAGGTTGACGCCGAGGCGGCTCACCCAGCGGTCGCGGGTCTCCAGCACCTCGGGGAAGTCGAGGCCGGTGTCGACCTGCAGCACCGGGAACGGGATCTTGGCCGGGAAGAAGGCCTTCTCCGCGAGCCGGAGCATCACGATGGAGTCCTTGCCGCCCGAGAACATCAGGACGGGCTTCTCGAACTCGGCGGCGACCTCACGGAAGATGTGGATCGACTCCGCCTCCAGCTGGTCGAGCTGGCTCAGCTGGTAGTCGACATGCGTCGGGGGTGCACTCATCAGCTTGGGGTACCTCTCCTCGTGCTGGGCGGAGCCATGCTAGCCGGGGTCTCCGGCGGGGGCTCAAATCCCGGTCTCAACCGGCAGCCCGCACCCACCTCCCCGCCGTGCCCCGGAAGTGACTGCATCCGGGGACAGCCTGTGCTTGAGTAAGCCCACCATTCGCAAAATCGTGGGAGATCTCATGCGAAAGTTGACGAGCTACGTTGCCATGAGCGTGCTGGTGGCCAGCGGGCTGGTAGGGGTGTCGGCTTCTCAGTCGGCCGCCGAACCGCCCCGGGGCGGGGCCACCGAACCGCCGCCGTACCCGGGTTCGGTGAGCACGACCTGCACCGGCCAGGCCATCAACAGCCCCCGGGTCGGGGCCCCGGCCAAGGTCAAGCTCCGTGTCGACCCCGGCGAGCCCCAGGGATGGGCGACCTTCACGTACGAGCGCGCGCGCAACGGCCTGATCGTGGCGGAGCACCGGCGCCGTTACAACGGGCCCGGCTGGAACAAGTACTCGTTCCGCAAGAAGCTGCCCCGGGGCAACTACATCGTGCGGGTGTGGTTCAACTCCACCCCCAGAGACTCCGTCTACACGAACTGCCGCGACACGTTCGAGCAGCGCGTTCGCCCGCGCGGCCGTCGCTGAGCGGTCAGACCCTGGCGCTGACGCCTCGGCCGTGGTGACGGCTGGGGCGTCGGCACGCCTGGAATGAGCGCGAACGTGCTCACCCCCCGACGCCTCCTGGTCCTGACTGCGCTGCTTGCCGTCCTGGCCGCCGGGACCCACACCGGCTGGCTGGTGCTCCAGGTCCGCTCCGATCTGCTCGATGCGCGCTCGGCCGCCGAGCGACTCCGGCAGACCGCGGATGAAGGCCAGCAAGCGCAGCGTGACGCTGCGGACGACCTCCGCGCGGCAGCGGCAGACGCAGCCGAGCACACGGACGGTCTCTGGTGGTCCGTGATGACGCGGGTTCCCGTGGTGGGAGACGATGCCGCCGCGGTCCGCGCGCTGAGTGGTTCGCTCGACACGCTCACCGGTCGCGGGCTCGACCCGCTCGCCACGGTCCTCGACCTGCTCCCCCGCCTGAGCCACGACGGTCGGGTCGCCATCGGCGTCGCCCGGCAGCTGCAGGCCCCCGTCGCGCAGGCTCATGGTGCGGTCGCGTTGGCACGGGACGAGGTGGCCGGTATCGAGGCGAGCGACCTCTCCGGCGCCGTCCGCGAGCAGTTCGAGGAGTACGTCGAGATGGTCACCGACGCCGATGCGGCCCTCGCGTCTGGCCTCACGGCAACGAGAGCGCTGCCGACCATGCTGGGCGGCGACGAGCCGAGGCGTTATCTGTTGATCTTCCAGAACAACGCCGAGATCAGGGCGACCGGTGGTCTACCCGGGTCGTGGGCCACCGTCGAAGCTGACCGGGGCCGGCTTCGGATGGCGCGCCAGGGCGCCGGAGGCGGGTTCGCCGTGCTCCCCGAGCCCGTGGGTCTGTCGAAGGCGGAGCGAGGCATCTACGGCGACGTCCACGGCACCTACTTCGTCAACGCCAACTTCACGCCGGACTTCCCTCGCGCCGCCGAGCTCTGGCGCGAGCGATTCGCCCTGGACTACCCGGAGGAGCCCCTGGACGGGGTTGTCGCCCTCGACCCGGTTGCCCTCTCCTACCTCCTCGGGGGTGCCGGACCAGTCGAGACGCGCGGCACGACACTCACGCCCGACAACATCGTCGATGAGCTGCTCCACCGCCCCTATCTGGAGCTGACACCGGGGGAGCAGGACCGGCTCTTCGCCGACACCGCCCGGGCGGTCTTCGACGCCGTCACCGGCGACCCGGAGTCGCCCGTCGATCTCGTTCAGGGTCTGTCTCGCGCGTCAGCCGAGGGCCGACTCCTGGTGGCGCCGTTCGAGAACGCCGAGGCCGAGCTCCTCGCGGGTTCCGACGTTCTCGGGGCGCTTCCCGGTGACGACGGGGAGACCCCCCATGTCCATGTCGCGCTCAACGACGCAACCGGCTCGAAGATGTCCTACTTCTTGCGCTACTACGGCGACGTCAGTGCGGGCGGTTGTCAGGATGGGCGCCAATCTCTCCAGGGCTCGGTGACGCTCCGCCAGTCCATCTCGCCGCGGGACGCGCGGGTGCTGCCGGACTACGTGACCGGGGGCGGCAGGTATGGCACCACGCCGGGGTCGCAGCTCGTGCTCATGCGGATCTACGCCCCCCATGGGGGGTCGATCGGGGAGATCCGGCTCAACGGTGAGCGCGTCGACAAGTTCACCAAGATCGTCGAGCTCGACGGTCGCCCCGTCGCGACCGTGGTGGCGGCACTCTCGTCCACCGACGACGTGGTGGTCCGGTGGGACATGGAGACCGGCCCCGGCCAGACAGCGGACGGCGTGCTCGAGATGACCCCCAGCGTGGTCCCGGGCCGCAACCGGTGGGGCTTCAGCAGCGCCTGCTGATCAGATCTTCTTCATCCCGACGATGCCGGGCCGATAGCTCGGATCCTCGAGCTCGGCGACCGTGGGGGAGCCGAACATGGGCATGCCCTGGGTCCGGCGGATGACGCCCCAGACCAGGGGCACCAGGAACACCATCACGAGACCAACCACGGCGATCAGCAGCGGCGAGGTCTCGTCCTCGCCGGCGCCGAGCGGGGCCCAGCCGGCCTTGTCGAGCAGGGCCACGCCAGACATGGTCAGCACCACGACGATGCCGCGGCGGATGAACGACTGCTTGACCCGAGGCGCCAGCCGGGCGCCGAGGATGGTGCCGGGCACGGAGCCGATGAGCAGCGGGATCAGCACGCCCCAGTCGAGGCCGTGGAGGGCGATGTTGGACAGCGCGGCCGCGAGCACCAGCGGTACCGCCTGCACGAGGTCGGTGCCGACCAGCTTCGCGGCGGAGAGGCCGGGGTAGAGCATCAGCAGGCAGATCATGATGACCGAGCCGGAGCCGACGCTGGTGATGCCGACCAGGAGGCCACCGACGGCGCCGACGAGCAGGGTGGGGACAATCCGGATCTTGGGGTTGTCGTTCTCCTCGTGCTTGCCGGCCCGGACGCGTCGCAGGTTGATCCACAGCCGCAGCGCGTAGGTGAGTGCGGCGAGCAGCAGCGCGAAACCGATGCAGAGCTTGAGGACCCGGTTGAGCTCGTCGGTGTCCTCGGTCATCCACGACACGAGATAGGGCCCGAGAAGGGCGGTGGGGACGGACCCGATGATCAGCCACTTGGCGAGCGTGAGGTTGGGCGTCCCTTCCCGCTGGTGCACCACGGCGCCACCGGTCTTGTAGACCGCGGCGGCGGTGAGGTCGGCCGTGACCACGGTGGCGGCGTCGCCGACGCCGAGGAAGATCAGGGCCGGGGTCATCAGGGCGCCACCGCCCATGCCGGTCAGACCGACGACGATCCCGACCAGGAAGCCGGCCGCGAGGATCGCGAAGAAAGCGGTGGTGAGCAGGTCCATCATGCGCTGATCCTCCCGGATCGGGTGAGGGCGGGGATGACGACGCGCACCAGCGCCTCGATCTGGTCCGAGGCCGTCGCGGCTGCTTCGGTCCCGCGGCCGTAGGGGTCGACCACGTCGAGGTCGGGGTCGGCCGGGGGTCGGCGGGTCCCGACGGTCTCGAGAAGGGCGTGTCCGGTGGCGTCGCCGGAGTCCTCGACCGCCGCTGCGAACTGGCCGAGGGTGAACACCTTGCGGAACGCGCCCGGTTGGTCGGCCAGGATGATCGTGCGGTGGGCTCCCTCGGCCGTCAGCACCAGGTCGGCGGCGTCGACCAGCTCGCGGGTGAGGGACCGGCTGCGGAACCCGCGGCTGGTCAAGCCGCGAGCAGTCAGCTGCGCCGCCATCACCGGATCCATCTCGTGGTCGTCGAAACCGTGGGTGCCGGCACTGCTCACCGTGACGCTCTCGTCGGCGAGCGAGTCGGCCAGCAGCTCCATGAAGGGGGAGCGGCAGATGTTGGCGGTGCACACGAAGAGCACCCTGAGGGGCTCGGTCACGGCGGCGCGTCCTGCAGGTCGAGGTAGCCGTGCTCACGGAGCGCGTGGGTGACGTCGTCAAGGGCGTCCTCGATGGAGCGGCCGGTGGTGTCGACCCGCACGACGGCGTCGTCCGGCTCCTCGTAGGGGGAGGAGATGCCGGTGAACTCCGGGATCTCGCCGCGCCGCGCCTTGGCATAGAGGCCCTTGCGGTCGCGTCGCTCGCACTCCTCGAGCGGCGTGGCCACGTGGACCAGGAAGAAGGCACCGCCCGCGGCGTCGACCATCTCGCGCACCTGCTCCCGGGTCTCGGCGAAGGGGGCGATCGGGCTGCAGACGGCGATCCCGCCGTGGCGGGAGATCTCGGCTGCGACCCAGCCGATGCGGCGGATGTTGGTCTCCCGGTCCGCCTTGGAGAAGGTGAGACCGGCCGAGAGGTGGCGACGGACGACGTCACCGTCGAGGCTGGTGACCGGTCGGTCGGTCTGCTCGAGGATCCGGTCCATCAGCGCGCGGGCCAGCGTCGACTTGCCGCTCCCGGAGAGGCCGGTGAAGAACAGCACCAGGCCCTGCTCGTCGGGGGGCGGCTGGTCGGCCGCGACGATGGCGGCGATGTCGTCGGGGTAGAGGTCGGTGAGGGTGGTCTCGACAGGCTCGACCGGCGTGGAGTGGGTGGGCGTAGGGCCTTCCGTGGTCTCGACAGGCTCGACCGACGTGGGGTCGGGCTCGGCAAGGGCGTGGACGGGGTCCGGGCCGGCGTAGGCGGTGACCACCCGGACGCCGAGGTCGTGGTCGACCTCGGGGTCGCCGTGGCTCGCGAGCGGGATGGCGACCACCGCGCCGCCCAGGCGGTCGGCCGCGAGCAGGGTCGCGCGGACGGTGGCGGTCGGCGAAAGGTCGGGCGTGCCGGTGCCGATCAGGGCCAGCAGCACCAGCTTGCGGTCGAGCCGGGCGAGCTCGTCGAGCTGGGCGCGGGTCAGCGCTCCGGTCACGGGCACGAAGGTCCGCCCGGCGTACTGCTCCCTGACCTGGTCGGGGGAGAGATAGAGCCGTCGGAACGGGCCGTGCTCGTGGTGGCTGAGGACCTCCAGCTCGCCCGTCGCCTTGCTTACCCGTGCCAGCGGAAGGCCCTCCGGGTCCACCAGCTCGACGGTTTCGGCCTCCCCGAGTTCGGCGGGCAGTGTGAGCGTGACGGGGCTGCCCGGCTCGTTGAAGGCTGCGGTCGGCGCGAGCGCACCCGAGGCCAGGAGCTCGAGGTCGTCGAGCTCCCGCGGGCTGGGGCAGTGCTGGGGCACGGACGGCGGTGGCACGGATGCATCCTGCCACCCAGACCGCTCAGGACCACTGGCTAGGGTGCAGGCTGTGTCATCCCACGAGATGTCGGCCGAGCGCCCCTGGGGACGCTGGAGCGTGCTGGACGAGGGCCCGGGCTACAAGGTCAAGCGGATCGAGGTCAGCCCCGGCCACCGGCTGTCCTACCAGACGCATGAGCACCGCTCGGAGCACTGGCTCGTCGTGGCCGGCACCGCCACCTGCATCATCGACGGTGAGACCGTCGTCGCGCGGCTGGGTGAGCACGTCGACGTACCGGTCGGGGCCGCGCACCGGATCTGCAACAACGGTGACGAGCAGCTGGTGATCATCGAGATCCAGCGGGGCCACTACACCGGGGAGGACGACATCGTGCGACTCGAGGACGACTACAGCCGGTGCGGGACCTCATGAGCGCGCCGGTGACCGTCGCCGAGATCGTCCGGTCGGGCTTCGTGGAGGGACACCACTACGGCTCGCTGCTCGCGTTGCGTGCGGACGGCTCGACGGACTGGTCGGTCGGCGACGTCGTGTCGCCGGTGCTGCCACGGTCGTGCAACAAGCCGATCCAGGCGCTGGCGATGGTGCGGCTGGGCCTCGACCTAGAGCGGGAGCTGCTGGCCCTCGCCTGCGCCTCCCACTCGGGCGAGGAGATCCACGTCGACGGGGCGCGGCGGATCCTCAAGGGTGCGGGGCTCGATGAGTCGGCGCTGCAGACGCCCCCGGACTATCCGCTGGACGACGAGGCGCGCGAGGCGGTCATGCGTGGTGGCGGGGGGAAGGCGCAAGTCCTCATGAACTGCTCCGGGAAGCACGCCGCCATGCTCGCGACCTGTGTCGTCAACGGCTGGGACACCGCGACCTACCGCGACCCCGAGCACCCGCTGCAGGTGGCGATCCGGGAGACGTTCTCGGAGATGACCGGTGAGCCGGTGACGGCCGTTGCCGTCGACGGGTGCGGGGCGCCGCTGCTGTCGACCTCGCTCACCGGTCTGGCGCGATCGTTCCGGCGGCTCGCGCTGGGGCTGGACGGGAACGACCAGGACGACGAGCGGTCGCGGCGGGTGGCTGACGCGATCCGGGCCCACCCGGAGTACGTCTCCGGGACGCGGCGCGACGAGCGCGAGCTCCTGACCGCGATCCCCGGCGCGATCGGGAAGGCCGGGGCCGAGTCGTGCTACGCGGTGGCGCTGCCCGATGGGCGGGCGTTCGCGCTCAAGACCGACGACGGAGCGGTGCGGGTGCGGCCGGTGCTGATGGCGGCGGCCTTGGAGCGGTCGGGAGTGCTGGACGAGCCCGGTGTCGACGCGGAGGCCGTGCGGCGTACCGGTCGGTTCGAGGTGCTCGGGGGCGGGAAGCCGGTGGGGGAGATCCGCGCCTGCTTCTGAGGTCTCGACAGGCTCGACCTCCGTGGGGACGGTCGGAGGTTGAGGTGCGAGCGCCAGCGAGCCACGAAACCCCCTGCGTGGTGGGTTGGCGTGGTGGGTCCGGGCCTGGCCTGCAGCGTGGTCTCGACAGGCTCGACCTCCGTGTTGGGCTCTGTGAAGGGCATCACGCTAGCTGTGTTTGCATTTTGCTAGCAGCGGCTAGCACGATGGAGGCATGGCCAAGGGAAAGGTCGGGAAGACCGTCGGGTCTCTCGGTGACTACCTCCGGGAGCAGCGCCTCCAGGCGCGGCTCTCGCTGCGGCAGCTCGCCGAGCAGGCTGGCGTGTCCAACCCCTACCTGAGCCAGATCGAGCGGGGACTCCGCAAGCCGTCCGCCGAGGTCCTGGCGCAGATCGCCAAGGCGCTCCGGATCTCCGCAGAGAACCTCTACCTCCGGGCCGGGATCGTGAGTCCTGAAGAGACCCCGCCCCCCGGGGATCGGGCGGTGGAGCTGGCCATCCTCAGCGACGGCAAGCTCACCGAACGACAGAAACAGTCCCTGCTCGATGTCTATGCGTCCTTTCTGGCGCTGAACACCGCAACCACCAACCCAGAGGAGTGAACTGGTCCATGGCCACGTTCGACATCAAGACCGCTTCCAAGCCGTTCTACGCCGGCGTGGGTGTGACCGACCTCGCCGTCGAGCTCGTCCGCGACTACGTCACCGAGGCCCAGAAGCGCTTCGCCGACGTCCAGAAGAACGTCTCCAAGATCGAGCTCGAGCCCAGGGCGCTGCGCGACCAGGCCACCACCGTGGTCAACTCCCGCGTCGACGCGATCTCCAAGGACGCCAAGGCCCGGCGCGCCGCCATCGAGAAGCGGATCACCGAGCTCCAGGGCGAGGCCCTCGAGCTGCCCGCCAAGGTCGGCGACGTCTACGGCGACCTGGTCGTCCGGGGTGAGGGCCTGGTGACCCGGGTCCGCAAGCAGGAGTCGACCAAGCGGACCGCGTCCAACGCCAAGACCACCACCACCAAGGCGAAGACCACCGGCACGCAGGCCAAGAAGGCCTCGAAGTCGACGGCCAAGAGCGCCAAGTCGACCGCCAAGAAGACGACCTCCACCGCCAAGAAGTCGAGCTCGCCGGCGCAGAGCAGCGCCAAGGCGACCGCGACCGCGGCCAAGAAGACCGCCGAGTCCGCTGCCGAGGCGGCGACCGACGCGGCCGCGAAGGTCGGCGACTGAAGGAGTGACGACGAGCAGCTGATGCTGTTCTGACGTGTGAGACCCCCGGACCTGTTGGTCCGGGGGTCTCTGCGTGCGCTTGGGGGCTCCGGGCCGTTGCTCGCTGGCGCTGCTCGCACCTCAACGACCGCAGCAGCGGGAGGTCAGGTGCGGCGGCTCGCCGACGGTCTCAGGCGTCCCGGCGGGAACGTCGCCCCTTGGCCCTGCGACTGGTCGGCTTGGAGGGCTCCGGACCGTACGTGTAGTTGCCGTAGCCGTAGCCGTAGCCCGAGCGAGCCTTCTTGGCCGGTATCAGGTTCATGACGATGCCGGCGGTCTTGGCGTCGACCGCCTCCACCCGGTCGAGGGCATGGTCGAGCTGGTCGCGCGTGGTCTTCCCGTGGCGCACCACGACGATCGCGCCGTCGGCCTGGGCCGACAGCAGCGCTGAGTCCGTCACCGGCAGCAGCGGCGGGGCATCCAGGATCACGACGTCGAAGCGGTCGCGAAGGTCGCCGAGCAGCTTCTCCATCGCCACCGACTGCAGCAGCTCCGACGGGTTGGGTGGGATGGGACCCGAGGTGAGCACGCTGAGGCCGGTGCTCCGGTACGGCTGCAGCGCGTCGTCGATGGAGACCTGGCCGATCAGCACGCTGGTGGTGCCGACGGCGTCGTCGAGCTTGAGGCGCTTGGCGACCATCGGGCGGCGCAGGTCGCACTCGACGAGCACTACCCGCTGCTTGGCGAGGGCGAGCGTGACGGCGAGGTTGACCGCCGTCGTCGACTTCCCCTCCCCGGGCAGGGCGCTGGTGACCACGAAAACCCGCTTGTTGTGGTCGACCTCGACGTACTGCATGTTGGTGCGGAGGACTCGGAACGCCTCGGACCAGGGGGTGGCCGCCTTCAGCACACTCGCCGGGTGCTCGGACACGGCCTTCGGATCCGTGTGCAGGTTGCCGAGGATCGGCGCCTCCGTGACCGTGCGCACGTCCTCTGGCGAGGAGACAGAGGTGTCCAGCAGCTCCCTGGAGACCGCCAGCCCCACACCGAGCATCAGCCCGAGGACGACGGCGAGCCCGAGATTGCGTACCGGCTGTGGGGACACCGGTGAGTCGGGGACCTGGGGGTAGCCGTACATCGACGCGTTGATCGGGGCCCGGTCCTTGCCCGCGGGGGTCTCGAGGTCGGCCACGATCTCGCGCATCCCGGTGGCGTAGGTCGCCGCCACGTCTCGTGCCACCTCGGCGTCCGGGTGGGTGAAGCTGATCTCGAGGATGACGGTCTCGGGAACCACCGTTGCCTCGACGTTCTCCTCCAGCATGGTCGGGTCGAGGTCGCCGCCGAGGGCGCTGGAGACCCGCTCGGCCGTGGAGGGCTCGTTCACCAGGTCGGCGTAGGACGCGACGCGTTGGGTGGCGAAGAGCCCGCCCTGATAGGCGGTCGCGGTGTCCTTCTCGCTGGTGGAGACGAAGACCTTGGCGGTGGACTGGTAGAGCGGGGTGGTCTGCCAGGTCACGAGGGACGCCGCGGCGACGGCCAGCACGAGACAGGCCACCACTGTCACCCACCGGCGGCGGATCGTGTTCCAGTAGTCCCTGAGCTCCACTGAGTCCCTCTTCGGTGGGGGGCGTCCGTCCACCGAACTGTAGACCCCGCGGGCGCGTCTGGCAGGAACCGTCGACGGTTAGGCTGGAACGGTGAACGTTTTCCAGATCGAGGGCACGATCATGCTGGTGGCCGCCCTCGCCCTCCTCGCCGTGAAGATCTTCGCCCTCGTCACGTCGCTGATGTTCACCCCGGAGCATTACCGGGCCGCTGACAAGCTCACCAAGCCCGCGTGGGTGGCCATCCTCGGCCTCGGCGTGGCCGCCAACCTGCTCTTCGTCGGCAACCCGATGAACCTCATCAACCTGGCGTTCACGATCGCCGCCCTGGTCTACCTCGCCGACGTACGTCCGGCGCTCAGCGGCCTGCGCCAGCGCTGAACCAACCTCTCACTGCCCCTTGGCGGCGTACGCCTCTTCGGTGGCGTGCTTGTGGGGCTGCCACCAGTCGGCGTGGTCGCGGTACCAGTCGATGGTGCGGGACAGGCCCTCCTCGAAGTCGCGGTAGCGCGGCTCCCAGCCCAGCTCGGTGCGCAGCTTGGTGGCGTCGATGGCGTACCGCAGGTCGTGGCCGGCGCGGTCGGTGACGTGGTCGAAGTCGTCCTCAGCGCGGCCGAGCGCCTTGAGGATCATCTGCACGACCTGCAGGTTGTTCAGCTCGCCGTCGGCGCCGATCAGGTAGGTCTCGCCCTGCCGGCCGCGCTCGAGGATGGTCAGCACCGCCGAGCTGTGGTCGTCGACGTGGATCCAGTCGCGGACGTTGGCGCCGGCGCCGTAGAGCTTGGCTCGGCCGCCGTCGAGCAGGTTGGTGATCTGGCGGGGGATGAACTTCTCGATGTGCTGCCAGGGGCCGTAGTTGTTGGAGCAGTTGGAGATCGTCGCGTTGACCCCGAAGCTGCGCACCCACGCTCGGACCAGGTGGTCCGAGCCGGCCTTGGAGGCCGAGTAGGGGCTGCTCGGCCGGTACGGCGTCTCCTCGGTGAACTTCGCGGGGTCGTCGAGCTCCAGGTCGCCGTAGACCTCGTCGGTGGAGACGTGGTGGAGCCGGGTGCCGGCCCGCCGGACCGCCTCGAGGATGGTGAAGGTGCCGACCAGGTTGGTCTGCACGAACGGGCTCGGGTCCGACAGCGAGTTGTCGTTGTGTGACTCGGCGGCGAAGTGGACGACAGCGTCGTGCTCCCCGATCAACCGGTCGACCACGGTCGCGTCGACGATGTCGCCCACCACCAGCTCCACCCGATCGTTGGGCAGCTCGGCGAGCGCCTCCTCGCTGGCGGCGTAGGTCAGCTTGTCGAGGACGGTGACCCGCGCCTCGGTGTGGCCGACGAGGTGGTGGACGAAGTTGGCGCCGATGAAGCCGGCGCCGCCGGTGACCAGGATCCGCTGCACGGTCGAGCAGTCTACGGCCGCCCGCGCGGCATCAGCGTTCGAGCCTCGGCGGCCCGACGCTAGGGTCTGGCGCATGCGCGGCATCATCCTCGCCGGGGGCACCGGCTCGCGGCTGCACCCGATCACCAGGGCGGTCAGCAAGCAGCTGGTCCCGGTCTACGACAAGCCGATGATCTACTACCCGCTGTCCACGCTGATGCTGGCCGGGATCCGGGAGATCCTGGTCATCACCACCCCCCACGAGGCCGACCAGTTCGAGCGGCTGCTCGGCGACGGGTCGGCCTTGGGGCTGACGATCACCTACGCCGTGCAGCCCAGCCCTGACGGGCTCGCGCAGGCCTTCACCATCGGCGAGGAGCACATTGGCGGCGAGAGCGTCGCCCTCGTCCTCGGCGACAACATCTTCTACGGCGGCGGGCTGGGCATCCACCTGCGGCGGTTCCGGGACATCGACGGCGCGGCCGTCTTCGGCTACCGGGTGTCCGACCCGACGGCGTACGGCGTCGTGGAGTTCGACGAGAACGGCACCGCGATCTCGCTGGAGGAGAAGCCGGCCAAGCCGCGCAGCCCGTACGCCGTGCCCGGGCTCTACTTCTACGGCCCCGACGTGGTCCAACGGGCCCGCGAGCTGAAGCCGTCGGCCCGTGGCGAGCTCGAGATCACCGACCTCAACCGGATGTACCTGGAGGAGGGGCGGCTCAAGGTCGAGGTACTGCCCCGCGGGGCAGCGTGGCTCGACACCGGGACCTTCGACGACCTCAACGACGCCAGCGACTTCGTCCGCGCCATCGAGAGCCGGCAGGGGCTCAAGATCGGCTGCCCGGAGGAGGTCGCCTGGCGGATGGGGTTCATCGACGACGAACAGCTCCGGGCCACCGCCAAGGGGCTCGAGAAGAGCGGCTATGGGGACTACCTGATGGCGCTGCTGGAGGAGGATCAGTAGGCGCCCTTCGCGCTGATGACTGCGCGCACGGTCTTCATCAGGATGATGATGTCCTGCATCATCGACCAGTTGTCCACGTAGTAGAGGTCCAGCCTGACCGAGTCGTCGACATCGAGGTCGTTGCGTCCCGAGACCTGCCACAGGCCCGTCAACCCCGGACGGACGTGGAGACGGCGGGCCATGAACTCGTCGTACTGGGCTACCTCGGCAGCCACCTGGGGACGCGGCCCGACCAGGCTCATGTCGCCGCGGAGTACGTTGAAGAGCTGCGGCAGCTCGTCCAGTGAGTAGCGCCGCAGCCACTTGCCGGGACGTGTGATGCGGGGGTCTTCCTTGTCCTTGAAGAGCAGCGCCTGTCGTCCGAGCCGTCGTCGCAGGCCGTCGACCTGCGCATCGGCGTCGGGCACCATCGTGCGGAACTTCAGGCAGCGGAAGTGCTCGCCGTCCCTGCCGATGCGTGTGTGGCCGAAGAGGACGGGTCCTCGGTCGTGCTTCTTGATCAGAAGGGTGATCACCGCCAGGGCAGGGAGTGTCATCACGATGAGGCCGAGCGAGCCGAGGACGTCGAAGCTGCGCTTCCCCCAACGCGACGCGCGCAGCGTGCGGGTTCCCTGGACGTGGATCAGGGGGAGGCCCGCCACAGGGCGGATCTGCACGCGCTCCTTGGACACGTCGGTCACGCTCGGCGCCACGACGACGTTGATGTTGTCGCGCTCGAGCTCCCAGACCGTGCGCCTCATCTCCTTGGCCGAGGACATGCCCCCACCCGTGAAGAAGACCAGCTCGGCTCCCAGGCGCGGAGCCAGCTGCACAGCCTCGTCGACGTTCCCGAGCACCGGGACTCCGACCCTGGTTTCCGAGTCGAGCTCCGTCTGTGGCGTGAGTGCACCCACGATCTCGTAGCCGAGCCACGGCTCCCGACGCAGGGTGCGAGCGATGTCGTCGACACAGCCCATGTGGCCGACGAGCAGGATCCTGCGACGCAGGTGGCCGCGCCGCCGGGCGCGGTGCAGAGTCTTTCGCAGCAGGTAGCGCCCGGTCAGCAGCATCGGGATGCCCACCACGAACGCGAAGACGAAGAAGCCGCGCGAGAGCTGGTACTTCATCATGTAGCAGCCGATACCGATGGCGGCGGCCGCGGTCGCCGAGGCCGTTGCGACGCGCTTGAACTCGTCGAACCCTGCGCCGAAGACATCGCGGTCGTAGCCACCTCTGACCGCGATCAGGCAAACCCACCCGGCCGCCATGACGGTGCCGGGCACGGTGAGGTTGTTCAGCGCTGTCTCTGAGTCGAGCAGGAATCCGGTTCGCCGGAGCTGTGCTGCGACGAGGATCGAGATCCCGACAACCCCGAGGTCGATGAGCAGTGCTGTTGCCGGGAGCGCGGCGAGGGCGCGATACCGGGGCTCGGCGGGCAGCTGCACCCTGGAGGCGACGGTCGTCGTCATGGGGTCATCCCGAACCCGTCCGGCTCGCGCCAGACGCACGTCATCGGTGATCCCATGCGGCCAGTTCTACCGCGCCGGGGGCCCGGAGGTCTGGCGATCCGTACCACTCGCCCGCCTTTTCTGACAAGTCCCCGATCCGCACCAGCCGCACCCGACCAGGAGTCGAGCACCAGTTCAGGCAGCGGCGTCAGTGGCCCACGGCTCTCGGCACGCGGTCACCCCGGGCGCGACGCCTGGAGATCGGCCTCCACCATCATCTGCACCAGCTCGGGGAACCGCACCGTCGGCCGCCAACCCAGCACGCGCTCGGCCTTGCTGGCATCTCCCACGACACGGTCCACGTCGGCGGGCCGACGCAGGTCAGGATCGTGCCGGACGTACCGCGTCCAGTCGTCGATGCCAACAGCTCGGAAGGCCGCGTCGACGAACTCGCGGATCGAGTGCGCCTCGCCGGTGGCGATGACGTAGTCGTCGGCCTGGGGCTGCTGCAGCATCAGCCACATGGCTTCCACGTAGTCACCCGCGAAGCCCCAGTCGCGCTGGACGTCGAGGTTGCCGAGGGTGAGGTGGTCCTGCAGCCCGAGCTTGATCCGAGCGACAGCCCGGCTGATCTTGCGGGTCACGAACTCAGGGCCCCGGCGAGGTGACTCGTGGTTGAAGAGGATGCCCGAGCTGGCGTGCATGCCGTAGGACTCGCGGTAGTTGATGGTCATGTAGTGGGCGAAGACCTTGGCGACGCCGTACGGCGAGCGGGGCCAGAGCAGGGTCGTCTCGTTCTGGATGTCAGCCTGCGCCTTGCCGAACATCTCCGAGCTCGACGCCTGGTAGAAGCGGACCCGGCCGGGGTCGTCGCCGGTGTGGAGCCGGACCGCCTCCAGCAGGTGGAGCACGCCCTTGGCGGTGACGTCGGTGGTGAGAGAGGCGTTCTCCCACGAGTAGGCGACGTAGGAGATCGCGCCCAGGTTGTAGACCTCGTCGGGGTCGGCGTCGCGCAGCGCGCGGATCAGGCTCGACATGTCGGTCAGGTCGCCGGTGTGGAGGCGCACGTCGGGCACGAGGCTCTCCACCAGGTCGCGGCGGGGGTTGTTCTGGCCGCGGATCAGCCCGTGCACGTCGTACCCCTTGGCGAGCAGGAGCTCGGCGAGGTAGAGGCCGTCCTGACCCGTGATGCCGGTGATCAGCGCGGTCGGCATGCGGGAATCATGCCAGCGTGGTGGGATCTCGACGGGCTCGACCTCCGTGGGGTGGCTTGGGTGTGGGGGGCCGGGCGTTTCGAGGCTCGTCGCCAGGGCTCCTTGCACCTCAACGTCCGGACGTGGGCTGCGCCGGAGGTTGAGGTGCGAGCGGAGCGAGCCACGAAACCACCGGGCGGGCCTACCCACGCCGCCCAGTAGTCTGCCGCGCATGAAGGTTCTGGTCAGTGGTGGTGCCGGCTACATCGGGTCCCACACGGTGGTGCGGCTCGTGGAGGCCGGCCACGACGTGGTGATCGTCGACAACTTCAGCAACGCCGTCCCGGCGGTGCTGGGCCGGCTGGAGGCGCTCACCGGGACCGCGATCCCGTGCCACGCCTTCGACCTCACCGACCACGACAAGACCGCCCACCTCTTCGCGGCTGAGGCCTTCGAGGCGGTCATCCACTTCGCCGGCTACAAGGCGGTGGGGGAGAGCGTCGCCAAGCCGCTGGACTACTACGAGAACAACCTCGGCTCGACGTTCTCGCTGCTCCGCGCCATGCAGCGCCACGACGTGACCAAGCTGGTGTTCTCCTCCAGCGCCACTGTCTACGGCACCGACCAGGCCGGCGCCACCGAGGACCGGCGGACCTTCGCCACCAACCCCTACGGCTGGACCAAGGTCATGCAGGAGCAGATCATGCGCGACGTGGCGGTGGCATCGCCGGAGATGCGGTTCGCGCTGCTGCGCTACTTCAACCCCGTCGGTGCCCACCCCTCCGGCACCATCGGCGAGGACCCCTCCGACGTCCCCAACAACCTGATGCCCTACATCGCCCAGGTCGCCGTCGGCCGGCGCGAGAAGCTGCAGGTCTTCGGCGACGACTACGACACCCCCGACGGCACCGGCGTCCGCGACTACATCCACGTCGCGGACCTCGCCGCCGGCCACGTCGCCGCCCTCGAGGCGCTCGACCGCACCCAGGACGCCGTCAACGTCTGGAACCTCGGCTCCGGCCGCGGCACCAGCGTCCTCGAGCTCCTCCACGCCTTCGAGAAGGCCGTCGGCCGCGACCTGCCCTACGAGATCGTCGGCCGGCGCCCCGGCGACGTCGCCTCCTCCTACGCCGACCCGGCCAAGGCCAACGCCGAGCTCCACTGGCGCACCGAGAAGTCGGTCGAGGACATGTGCGCCGACACCTGGCGCTGGCAGTCGCAGAACCCGCAGGGCTACGCCGGCTGATGCTGCGGCGCGCCGGCCTGGCGCTGGTCGCGGGGGTGCTCGCGGCCGGGTCGCCGGCGCCGTACGCCGCCGCGCAGGACGACCCCGGTCCGGCCGCCGGTCGCGCGCAGCCGCTCGCCGGGCGGACGGTCGTCCTCGACGCCGGGCACCAGCTCGGCAACCAGCGGTACCCGCGGCAGACCACCCGACTCGTGCCGGCCGGTGGGTTCCGCAAGCCCTGCAACACCACCGGCACCGAGACCGCCACCGGCGTGGCCGAGACCACCGTCAACTGGCGGGTCACCCGGCTGCTGCAGCGGCGGCTCGAGGCGCTCGGCGCCCGGGTGGTGCTGACCCGCACCAGCAACCGGCTCGACCGGTGGGGGCCGTGCGTCGACGCCCGCGGCCGCGCCGGCAACCGGATCGGCGCCGACCTCAAGCTCAGCATCCACGCCGACGGCGCCGCCCCCGGGCAGCGCGGCTTCCACGTGGTCACGCCGACCTCCCGGCCGCGGTGGACCCGCGACATCGCCCGGCCCTCCCGACGGCTGGCGGTGGCCGTGAGGTCCGGGCTGCAGGGCCGGTCGTTCCGCACCGTGCCGTACGTCGCCGGCGGGATCGACCGCCGCGGCGACCTCGCCACCCTCAACCTCTCCGACGTGCCGGCGGTCGTCGTCGAGCTCGGCAACCTCCGCGACCGGCGTGACGCGCGGCTGCTGACCTCGCCCCGCGGGCAGGCCCGGGCCGCGGCCGGGCTGCTGGCCGGCGTACGCCGGTTCCTGGGATAGCTCCCGCACTGCTTGGTGCGGGTCGGTCAGTGCGAGCGACTGCCGACCACGTGACCATGTCGGCTGGTCAGCATCCATCGCAGACCGAACTCGAGGGAGTCCGACTGTACGACGTTGGCACTGGCCTCGGGCAGCCACAGCGTCACGGCGACGCCGGCGGTGCGACCAGAGGGTCCAAAGTTGGCCACCTTCACGTCCTCCAGGCCGGACAGGGATCCGCGATACTGCAGGGCGCCGTTCGAGCGCACCATCACCTGGAGGTGGCCGGGCAGCTCGCCCTGATGCGGGTCGCAGGTGTTGTCTCCGGCTTCCCTCTCGTTCTCGGTACATCCGTTCTCGGCCTGCGAGAGCTCGTGCGTGGACACGGTCACCCGTACCGGCAGCTTGGTGGCACTGATCAATCGGACCTGCCTCGTCAGCGGCTGCCCGGGCGCGAGGGCCAGCTCGGTGAAGAGGGGACCGTCGGCAGGCTGCCACCGGCCCTCGACGAGCTGCATGACGTGGAGCGGCCCGCCTCGACCGGCCGCATCGGATGAGGCGCCACCTCCCGCGACGACGATGATCACGAGCGGGACCAGTGCCGTCCGGAAGTGTCGTGAGAACCGGGGCCTCGAAGCTCGATGTCTCATTCCTCACCCCCCGTGACGTCGGTCCCGGTTTCCTCCGAGGGGCCGGGCTCGCTGCTCTGCCCCTCTTGCGTCCCGCTGGTCGACCCGGTCCGGTCGGTCTCGTCCTCGGTCTGCTCAGCCGCTTCCTTGCCGTCGCCCTCGTCCTCGTGGTCGTCCTCGTCGTCGTCCTCGTCGTCTTCGACGAGCCCCTCGTCGCCCTGGGGGTTCTTGTCGTCGTCCTCGTCGTCCTCGTCGTCGTCTTCGGTGTCCCCGAGAGCCGGGTGAGGGACCTCCTCGCAGTCGACGATCAGTCCGGACGCGAAGCCAAAGCACGTGTCCCAACCCTCGCCGCCGTAGAGCGCATCCCTGCCGGGCAGGTCCGGTTGGTGCGGCAGGCTCAGAGCCACGAGCAGATCGTGTCCGGTTCCTCCCAGCAGGGTGTCGACATCGCCGCCGCCGATCAGGAGGTCGTTGCCGGAGCCGCCCACGAGACAGTCGTTGCCGTGCGCTCCGTAGATCTTGTCGTTGCCGCCATGCCCCAGGATGAGGTCCCGCGCGCTCGACTTGCCGATGAGCAGGTCCGGCCCCGGAGTTCCGACGATCACCTTGTCGAAGACCATGCCCGCGCACTCCGTCGGGACGTCAGAGAGGCGCGTGCCTGCCGCCACGCGGTTCTGGGGGTTGGCGTCGGCGTCCCCGAGCCTCGCAGCCGTAGTCGTCGCGCCCGCCAGCGAGAACCCCGACGTGAAGCACGCCAGGGCCACGACCACGGCCCCGGGCCTCCTCACTGCTCCTCCTCGTCGGGACGCCTGCGGGATGTGGACCCGAGGTTGCGACGCAGGTTGCGCAGCTCGCCGGCGATGATGAGGCCCGCAGGGATCGCCACGAGGCCCATCAGCAGCGTGGGATCACGCTGTAGGCGATCAACCACCCAGCCGAGGCGGGGCACGTCGAAGGCCACCTCACCGACGACGTCGCGGGGTGGCACCAGTCCCGCATCGGCGGTGTCGTTGGCGTCGCCCTGGGTACGGAAGTGCTGAACGCCCTCGACCGGGACGAGCTCGACGACCCGGTGCGTCACGGTGGCCGTCGAGGTCGTGGGCGACGTGAACACAAGTGGGGTCCCGACTTCGACGTCCGCGGCAGTGACGGGCTTGACGAAGGTGAGAGTGCCGACGGGGTACGTCGGTTCCATGCTCGGCGTGCTGATGATCATGATGTCCCAGCCGAGGATCCGCGGCGCGATGGGGACAGCCAGGGCCAGAAGGACGGCCGAGGCGACGACCGTGGTCGCAAGGACGGACGCGACCCGGCCCCAGAGGCGGCGCTTCACCGGCGCCGAGGGCGCCACCGCGGCGGTCTGGTCAGTGAGGTCGGTGGTGGGCATCGATCACACCACCTGGGCCAGCGTCCACACGAGGTCGAACTCCGCGGAGTCCCCGTTGGCCCGGTCTCGATCGAGCGGGCCGACAGCGTCCGGCGCCATCGGCCAGTCCACTGTGAGAGACACACAGGTGTGCGCGCCGCCGGGCAGGGCCGAGACGCCAGTACCCGCCTTGAGCTGGTCCATCGTCAACCACTGCTGTGGTGCAGGCGTGGCGAGGCAGCTGGCGCCGGTGGGCGTGTAGGTGGCGATGCCGAAACGCAGCTGGTCCGACAGCTCGCCCTGGAGAGGGCCGCACGACACGTCAGCGGCTTCGCTCTCGGGGTCGATGCAGGTGTTCTCGAAATCTCGGACATCGGTCGCCTGGACGGAGACGGCGCCGTCGATGGTGCCGCCGTTCCTGAGACAGACGGTGGTCGCGCGTGTCTCGCCCGGCCGCAGGTCGCCGAAGGAGGGAAGGGTGAAGGTGGCGCGCCAGTCGTCGGCGGCCAGGTCCGCCGGGCTGCAGGAAGCTGCCGCCGCCGCGTCCTGACGGGGTGAGCCAAAGAGCTCGATGGACCCGCTCGTCAGCCGGTTGTCCGGGTTGTCGTCGGCGTCCAGCAGGAATGCGGTGGTCGCGACCCCGGCACACAATCCCAGTGCCGCCGTGGCACTGGCCACGCCGAACAGCATTGCTCTGGTCATCCCAGCCCCCCTGGAAATCGGTGGCTCGGTGGGGGCCGCCGGGCGGCCCCCACCGAGACTCACGAGGTGTGACTCAGGCCTGGTTCAGCGTCCACTGGATGTCGAACTCAGCCGTGTCGTCCATGGCCTGGTTTGGGTCGAAGCCCGGGCCGTCCTTCCACCAGAACTTGAGACCGACGCACGACGCCTGGCCGGCGTTGAGGCTGCCGAGCGAGATGTCGGGGTCACCCTCAAGGTCCTTCAGCGTCTTGTTGACGCCGGTGGAGTTGGGGGCGGCCTCTGCGAAGGTGCACGTACCGTCGCCGTTGGGCGCCCACCGGATGTAGCTCAGCAGCACCTGGTCGCCGAACTCGCCCGTGCCCGGGGTCGCGTCGCCGGCCTCCTGCTCGGGCTCGAGGTGGGCGTTCTCGTAGTCGCGGACGGTGCCGTTCGGGATGTCGATCGACAGGTTGCCGTCGATGTTGCCGTCGTTGCGGATGCAGACCACCTTGAACGCCTCGGCGTAGGTGCCGTCGCTGGCACGTCGCCCGCCGGCTCCAGGACGGAACTTGTCGAACGGCGGCGCCTGAAAGCCCGCCGTGTAGTCGTCCTGCTGGTAGTCGTCACACTGGTTCGGCGGCACGTCGCTGGCGTTGTCACCCTCGGTCTGGGTGTCGGCGGACAGCAGCAGGGTGCCGGCCCGCAGCTGGTTGTTGTTGTTGTCGTCGACGTCGACGAGTGCGGCGAAGGTCCCCGCGCCGGCGACGAGGCCGACAGCCGCGACGATCGTGGCTCCGCTGAAGAGGAGCTGCTTCTTGCGCTTCATCTGTGTACCCCCTGGTGCTGGCTCCGGTCCCCCCGCAGCCCCTGGAACTGACCGCAACAAGAGACCAGAGGTGATGTCGGGGCCTCTACGTCAAAATCAATGAAACGGTCTCCGCCCCATCGAGATCGCGCGTGGATTCGAGTGAGGCTGCGTAAGCGGTCGGTGGCGTGGACTGAACCACTAGGCTCACCCGCCATGACCGACCTCCCCGAGCCGCTGGCCGACCGGACGGTGGCCGTGCTCGGCGGCACCGGGCCGCAGGGCCGTGGGCTGGCACGGCGCTGGGCCACGGCGGGCCTGCCGGTCGTGCTCGGCTCGCGGTCGGCAGAACGGGCCGAGGAGGCCGCCGCAGCGCTGGCTGCCGACACCGGCGGCCGGGTCACGGGCGCCGACAACGCCGCCGCCGCGGCCGCGGGCGACGTGGTCGTGGTCGCCGTGCCGTGGGACGGCCACGCCGACCTGCTCCGCGAGCTCGCCGGGCCGCTGGCCGGCAAGGTCGTCGTCGACTGCGTCAACCCGCTCGGCTTCGACAAGCAGGGTCCCTTCGCGCTCGCCGTCGAGGAGGGCTCGGCCGCCCAGCAGGCCGCCGCGCTGCTGCCCGACTCCGTCGTCGTCGGCGCGTTCCACCACGTCAGCGCCGTCCTCCTCGACGACCCCGAGGTGGCCGAGGTCGACACCGACGTGCTGGTCCTCGGCGACGACCGCGACGCCACCGACCTGGTCCGGGCGCTGGCCGACGCGATCCCCGGGATGCGGGGCGTGTACGGCGGGCGGCTGCGCAACGCCCACCAGGTCGAGGCGCTCACGGCCAACCTGATCGCCATCAACCGCCGCTACCAGTCCCACGCCGGCATCCGGGTCACCGACGTCTGAGCCATGCCCACCCTGGTCCTCATCCGGCACGCGAAGTCCGACTGGTCCGCCACCCGCGCCGACCGCGACCGGCCGCTCGCCGCGCGCGGCCAGCGGCAGGGCGCCGAGGCCGGCCGCTGGCTCGCCGAGCACGGACCCACCCTCGACGTCGCCGTCGTCTCACCCGCCACCCGCGCCCGGGCCACCTGGGACCTGGTCGCCGAGGAGCTGCCCGACCCGCCGCCCGCCGAGATCCACGAGGCGGCCTACACCTTCGACGGTGAGGACCTGCTCGAGATCGTCCGCGGCCTCGACGAGCGGCTCGATGCGGTCGCGCTGGTCGGCCACAACCCGGCGATGGAGGAGCTGCTGCGCTCGCTGACGGGGGAGTGGCACACGATGCCGACCTCGTGCATCGCGGTGCTGCGGTGGGACGGCCCGTGGTCGACGCCCGACGACGTCGAGCTGGTCGCGCACGGCCGGCCGCCGACGTGACGGCCGAGGTCCGGCCGCGCACACCCGGCGACGTACCCGTGCTCGGGGAGGTGCTCGCCGCCCAGCAGCCGACCAGCCGTTACCCGATGCGGTGGCCGCTGCCGTTCCCGGTCGCCGACTTCATCGTGCGGCCCGGGGAGCTGGCGGCGTGGACGGCGCTGGTCGGCGGCCGGCCCGTGGGGCACGTGGCGGTGACCGAGGTCGGCGACGACGGGTTCGCGGCAGCGTGGTCGGCCGGGCACGGACTCCCGACGCCGCGGCTGGGGGTGGTGACCAGCTTCTTCGTCGACCCGGCCCAGCGGCGTACCGGCCTCGGGCGGCAGCTGCACGACACCGCCGTCGGCTGGTTGCGGGCCGCCGGGCGGGGGCCGTGCCTCGACGTGGTGCCGCTGCACGAGGCGGCGACCGCGATGTACGCCGGCCTCGGCTGGGTCGAGGTGGGTCGCGGGCGCCCTGGGTGGCTGCCGGCGTACGCGCCGGACGTGGTGGCGATGGTGCTGCCTCGGGGAGTGCCCGCGGGTCGGTGCCCGCCGAGGTTGTCAGGCAATTCTGGCCGTTGTCCGGTGTTGCTTCGCCTGACAACCGGCAGTTTCCCCGGCCGACCGGGGAAACCGCGGAGCCCCTACCGCACCGCCAGCGCGTCCATCGCGCCGAGCACGGTGCGGATGTGGGGCACTTCGTGCACCCGCAGCAGGTGGGCGCCGCCGAGGGCGGCGAAGACCGCGAAGAACCCCTCCGCCTTGCGGAACTCGTCCTCGAACAGGTCGAACGCGTGCGGCAGCGCGTGGCCCGCCGGTACGCCGAGCTCGCGCAGCCGCAGCGCCTGCACCAGCACCCGCAGCTGCACCTTCGCCTTGGCGACCCCGCTCAGGTTGGGGAAGGAGAACCCCATCCCGGGGTCGATGACGACCCGGTCCACGCCCAGCGACCGTGCCCGCTCCAGCCGCGGCCCGAAGTGGTCGAGCAGCACCGGCACCAGGTCGGCGTCAGCCGGCAGGTCCTCGGCGTCGCGCACGTTGTCGCCCTGGCTGAAGCACATCAGCACGCTCGCGTCGTGCTCGGCGACGAGACGGAGCATCTCCTCCTCGTGCTCGGTGCCGGTCAGGTTGATCATCCGCGCCCCGGCGGCCAGCACCGACTTCACCACCGCCGGCTCGTAGGTCTCCACCGACACCGCTACCTCGTCGGCCAGCTGCTCCACCACGGGCAGCAGCAGGTCGAGCTGCTCGTCGGGCCCCCGGCGCTCGGCGTCGCTGCCGCTGGCCTCCGCGCCGACGTCGACGATCGTGGCGCCCTGCGCCACCTGGGTGCGGGCCTTGCGCACCGCCGAGGCGGTCGACACCGCGACGCTCTCGCGGTAGGTCGAGTCGCGGGACAGGTTGACCGTCCCCATGATCGTCACGTGGCCGTCGCCGACCGTGACGTCGTCGCTCACCCGCACCGGCGCCACCGGCCGCTCCAGCTCGGCCCCGTGGTCGGCGTACAGCTGGGCGAGGGCTTCGAGCGTGATCACCCCACCAGCCTAGGAGGGTGCCACTAGCGTGGGGCGGGTGAGAGTGCTGATCGGACCCGACGCCGCCCTGCCCGAGGTGTACGCCGCCAGCCGCTCGCCCTGGCTGCGGTCCAACATGGTGGCCACCGTCGACGGCGCCACCACCGGCTCCTCCGGCACCAGCAAGACCATCAACTCCGACGCCGACAGCGAGGTCTTCGCGCTGCTGCGCGAGCTCGCCGACGTGATCATCGTCGGCGCCGGGACGGCCCGGTCGGAGAACTACGCCCCCAACCCGAAGCCGATGGTGGTGGTCAGCCGCAGCGCGTCGGTGCCCGAGAGCCTGCTCGAGGGCGAGCACGGGCCGGTGCTGCTCGCCACCGTCAGTCGTGCCGACAAGCTCGACCACGCCCGCGAGCTCCTCGGGCCCGACAACGTGCTGGTCCTCGGCTCCCACCGGGTCGACCTCGCCGAGCTGCGCCGGCTCCTCGAGGCCCGCGGCTACCAGCAGCTGCTCGCCGAGGGCGGGCCGCACCTGCTGCGCGACCTGCTCGACCAGGGCTGCGTCGACGAGGTCGACACCACCGTGGTGCCCCAGCTCATCGGCGGCACCCACCCGCGGATGCTGGACGGCCCGCCCGTCGACGTACCGCTGCGGCTCCACACGCTGGTCGAGCAGGACGGCACCCTGCTCGCCCGGTGGCTGGTCGACCGCTGAGCGAGAGGCTCAGACGGCGTCGAGCAGCGTCTTGATGAACGCCGGCAGGTCGCCCGGGTTGCGGCTGCTGATGAGGTTGCCGTCGACGACGACCTCCTCGTCGACCCAGGTGCCGCCGGCGTTGCGGATGTCGGTCTGCAGGCTCGGCCAGGCGGCCAGCCGCTTGCCGGAGAGGACGTCGGCCTCGACGAGGGTCCACGCGGCGTGGCAGATCGCCGCCACCGGCTTGCCCGAGGCGACGAAGTCCCGGACGAACGACACCGCGTCGGCGTCCATCCGCAGCGCGTCGGGGTTGGCGACACCGCCGGGCAGCACCAGCGCGTCGTAGTCGTCCACGCTGGCCTCGGCGACCTTGCGGTCGACCGGCCGGGTGTCGGCCTTGTCGAGGTGCTCGAAGAGCTGCACCTCGCCCTCCTCGGGGGAGAGCAGCTCGGCGGTGTGGCCGGCGCCGGTCACGGCGTCCCACGGCTCGGTGAGCTCGACCTTCTCGATGCCTTCGGACGCGGTCAGGAACGCAATCTTGGTGGTCATGGGGTCGACGGTAGGAGGCCGATCAAGCCCGTGGACCACCCTGACGGGGGAGTCGGCGTGCGGAGGTCCGGAGGTTGAGCCTGTCGACACCGGGTGGTCTCGACAAGCTCGACCGGCGTGGGGTCGGGTGGTCTCGACAAGCTCGACCGGCGTGGGGTCGGGTCGACGTACGGCGGTGCCTCAGCGGTGGGTGATGGTGCCCGGGCTGCCCTTGGCGAGGTCGCGGGAGATCACCATCCGCTGGATCTGGTTGGTGCCCTCGAAGATCTGCATCACCTTCGCCTCGCGCATGAAGCGCTCGACCGGGAAGTCGCGCGTGTAGCCGTAGCCACCCAGCACCTGCACCGCGTCCGTGGTCACCTTCATCGCGTTGTCGGTGCACACCAGCTTGGCGACCGACGCCTCCCGCGAGTAGGGCAGGCCGGCGTCCTTGCGGCGGGCCGCGGCGAGGTACGTCGCGCGCGCCGACTGGACCGCGGCCTCCATGTCGGCCAGCACGAACGCCAGCCCCTGGTGGTCGATGATCGGCTTGCCGAAGGTCTCCCGGTCACCGGCGTACGCCACGGCGTGGTCGAGCGCCCCCTGGGCGAGCCCGGTGGCGACCGCCGCGATCCCGAGCCGGCCGGCGTCGAGTCCGGCCAGCGCGATCCGCAGCCCGTCGCCCTCCTCGCCGAGCCGCCGCTCCACCGGCACCCGGACGCCGTCGAAGCGCATCGTCGCGGTCGCCGACCCGGTCAGCCCCATCTTCCGCTCCGGCGGGTCGGCGGAGAGCCCGTCGCTGTCGGCCGGCACCAGGAAGCAGGAGATGCCGTTGCGGTCCTCCGACGTGCGGGCCATGACCTTGTAGAAGTCGGCGTGGCCGCCGTGGGTGGTCCAGGCCTTGGCGCCGTTGATGACGTAGTGGTCGCCGTCCAGCTTGGCGCTGGTGCGCATCGCGGCCGGGTCGGAGCCGGCGTGCGCCTCCGAGAGGCAGTAGGCACCGAGCAGCCCGCCGCCGAGCATGTCGGGCAGCCACTGCTGCTTCTGCTCGTCGGTGCCGCGCGTGGCCAGCCCGAAGCACGACAGCGCGTGTACCGACACGCCCACGCCGACGCTCGACCAGACCGCGGCGATCTCCTCGAGCACCTGCAGGTAGGCCTCGTAGGGCTGCTCGCCGCCGCCGTACTCCTCCGGGTAGGGGAGCCCGAGCACCCCGAGCTCCCCGAGCTGTGCGAACACCTCGCGCGGGAAGGTCTCGGTCGCCTCGGCCTCGGCGCTGCGGGGCAGGAGCTCCTTGGTGGCGAAGTCGCGCACGAGCTGCACCAGCTCGGCGGACTCCTCGGTCGGCATCACCCGGGTCGCGGGCATCGGTGTCGTCCTCCAGGGGTGGGGTCGGGACGGTAGTCACAGTAGTCCGGGCCCGTTTCCGCGCCCCGGGTAGGTTCAGGAGCGTGACCGCCCGTACGCCGGAGGTCGACCCGACCCGACACTGGGTGGCGGCCTTCGTCCTCAACCTCGGCTTCGTCGGGCTGCTCTGGGCGATCGAGATCGCCGACGCGGTGACCCCGGCGGCCCTGGACAGCTACGGCATCCGGCCCCGCTCCGAGGACGGGTTGTGGGGCATCCTCGTCGCCCCGCTGCTGCACGGCGGCTGGGGACACCTCGAGGGCAACTCGGTCCCGCTGCTGGTGCTCGGCTTCCTCGTCGCGGTCGTCTCGACCGCCCGCTGGTTCATCGTGATGGCGTGGTCGTGGGTGGTCAGCGGCCTGGGGGTGTGGCTGCTCGCCCCCGCGGCGTCGGTCACGATCGGCGCCTCCGGGCTGGTCTTCGGGCTGCTCACCTACCTGCTGGTGGCCGGCTTCCGCGAGCGCAGCGCGACGAGGATCCTGGTCAGCGTCGCGGTCTTCATCGTCTACGGCGGGCTGCTGCTCGGCGTGCTGCCGACCGATGCCCGGGTCAGCTGGCAGGGGCACCTGTTCGGCGCCGTGGGCGGGGTGCTGGCGGCGTACGCCCACGCGGGACGGCGCCGGGTCCCGGCCCGGGTGTGACCAGCCGCCCCACCACCCGAACGGGCCATCTTTTTCCTAGTACCTGCCCCGGGTCCCCGGCCGACCCCTAGAGTCGACAGACTGCTCCCCTCCGCGCAGCTCGGGACCCGAAAGAAGTCAACATGCGAATCGACTGGCTGCCGTTCTCGGCGTCGGCGTTGGTGGCGGGTGCCACCGCGCTGTCGGTGGCCGCCCTGCTGACCCCGGCCACCGAGAGCTCCGCCGAGGCCCTGCGCCTCGCCTCCGAGCAGCGCGACGCGCGCTGGCTGCTGGTGGCGGGCATGTTCTTCCTGGCGTCGGTGGCGCTGACCCTCGGGATGCCGGCCATCCTCACCCTGCTCGACGCGCGCAACCCCCGGCTCGGCCTGACCGCCGTCGCCGTGTTCGCGGTCGGCTGCATCGGCACGGCCGGCTACGCGATGATCCTCGCGTTCTACAAGGCGCTGGTGAACGCCGACGCGCTGGTGGCCGAGGTGCTCGACCAGCTCACCCGCGACTGGACGTTCGCGATCTTCCTCTACGGCTGGATCGCGGCGTTCTACCTCGGCGAGCTGCTGATCGCGATCGCGCTGCTGCGCGCCCGCACGGTGCCGCGCTGGGTGCCGATGCTGCTGCTGGCCCACGTGGCGACGCTGCCGCTCTCGCAGCTGGTGCCGGCCGACGTGGCGTCGTTCGCGGTCCTGCTCCCGACGATCGCGTTCGCCGGGATGGGCATCGAGGCCAACAGCCGGCACCTCGTCACCGCCGCCTGACGACGGGCGTCCTCCCTGCCCTGAGGCAGTCGGCTCACGCCAGCAGGAGCCGCTCGAGGGCCGCTCGGGTCCAGCGGTCCCACTCGGTCAGCGACCAGCCGTAGTCGTCGAGACACGTGAGCGCCACGCGGGAGTCGGTGAGGACCGCCATCGTCGCGGCAGCCTGTGGCGCGGGTACGGCGAGGGCGTCGAGCCCCGCCAGCCGTCCCGCGATGCCGTCGACGCCCGCGCGGTGCCGCTGACGGCCGACGGCAGCGACCTCCGCCAGCTGTGGCTCGGAGCTCGCGGCCCCGAACGTGGCGCGGACCAGGTCGCCGCACCGCTCCATGAGCTGCCGCGTGATCTGCACCGGCAGCGCGACGAGCGCGCGGGGGTCCTCCAGCGTGCCGATCGTGCGCGCCAGCTCGCCGATGCCGGCCTCCTCGTCGATCAGCTCGTTGAGCGCGGCCGCCAGTGCGGCCTTCGACCCCACCGCGTCGTAGATGGTCTGCACCGACACCCCCGCCTCCGCCGCCACCTGCGTGACGCTGGTGCGTGCGTAGCCCTGGGTCGCGAAGAGCCGGCGGGCGGCGGCCACGATCTCCCGTCGCGTCTGCGCGGCCTGTTCCTCACGTCGACCCATGCTGCTCCTGTCACTTGACGGTCGTTCCAGTGAATGTAATGGTGTTCAAGTCAATGGAACGTCGATCCAGTCACTCTAGTGCGCGGGAGGACCCATGAACCACAGCGACGCGACCACCTCGACCGACCCCCGGACGGCCCCTCGGACCGCCGCACAGACGGAGAGGCCCCGCCAGCTCGCCGGGGACGCCGATGCGGCACAGCGCTGGCGTCGCACCGGCGGCGCCGCCGGCCTCTTCTTCGCCGCCAGCGTCATCGTCCAGAACCTCGTCCGCGGCACGGACGCACCCGCGGTGGGTGCCTCGGCCGAGGAGGTGCAGTCCTGGGCCGCCGGCGCCACCGTCTCGACCGCGCTGGTCACGGTCCTGGTGGCCCTCAACCTCGTCGCACTCGGGCTCTTCGTCGGCGCGGTCGTGCAGGAGGCGTGGGGGCGACGTCCGGCCCTGGCCGTCGCCGGGCTGTTCGGGGTGGCGGGCCTGATGGCCATGTTCTTGGTCACGGCCCTGGTCCCGGTCGTGGTGGTCGCGCGGGCGGCCGACCTCGAGGACGGGGTGCTGGTGGGGCTCATGGCGGTCCACGACGCCGCCTTCTCCTTCTCCCACCCGGCCCTCGGCCTGGCCCTGGCCGCGCTCGGGCTCGCCGGGGTGGCGGCCGGGATCACACCGCGGGCCTTCGCCGTGCTCGCACCGCTCGGCGGCGCCTTGCTGGTGCTCGCCGGCGCCGCGGCGTACTGGGTGGTCGGCGGCTCCCCGCTGCTGGTCGCCGCGCTCGCCGGGTTCCTCCTGTGGGTGGCCTTCCTGGTCGCGACCGGGCTCCGGCTGGTGCGACGCACCCCACCGGCCACGCACTGACTCCCACGCCGTCCCGCGCGCCTCGGCGCGGGCGGAGGCGACCCGGGGTCGTGCGAGGGGTCCGGTCAGGCGGGGGCGGCGCCGCGGCGGGCGCGCGAGGCCTGCTTGGCCCGCTCGTTGGCGTCGAGCACGACCTTGCGGATCCGCACCGTGTCGGGGGTGACCTCGACGCACTCGTCCTCGCGGCAGAACTCCAGGCACTGCTCGAGCGACAGCTTCCGCGGCGGCACCAGCTTCTCGAAGTTGTCGGCCGTGGAGGAGCGGATGTTGGTCTGCTGCTTCTCCTTGGTGATGTTGACGTCCATGTCGTCGGCGCGGGAGTTCTCGCCGACGATCATGCCCTCGTAGACCTCGGTCGTCGGCTCCACGAAGAGCACGCCGCGCTCCTGCAGGTTCGTCATGGCGTACGACGTCGCCGCACCCGCCCGGTCGGCGACCAGCGACCCGGAGGCGCGCGAGCGGATCTCGCCGGCCCACGGCTCGTAGGACTCGAACACGTGGTGGGCGATGCCGGTGCCGCGGGTCTCGGTGAGGAACTCGGTCCGGAAGCCGATCAGCCCCCGCGCCGGCACCAGGAACTCCATCCGCACCCAGCCGGTGCCGTGGTTGGTCATCTGCTCCATCCGGCCCTTGCGGGTGGCGAGCAGCTCGGTGATGATGCCGAGGTACTCCTCCGGGGCGTCGATGGTGAGCCGCTCCACCGGCTCGTGCACGGTGCCGTCGATCTCGCGGGTGACCACCTGCGGCTTGCCGACGGTCAGCTCGTAGCCCTCGCGGCGCATCTGCTCGACCAGGATCGCCAGCGCCAGCTCGCCGCGGCCCTGCACCTCCCAGGCGTCGGGGCGCTCGGTCGGCAGCACCCGCAGCGAGACGTTGCCGACCAGCTCGGAGTCGAGCCGGTCCTTGACCAGCCGCGCGGTGACCTTGGCGCCCTTGACCCGGCCGACCAGCGGCGAGGTGTTGGTGCCGATGGTCATCGAGATCGCCGGCTCGTCGACGTGGATCAGCGGCAGCGGCTTGGGGTCCTCGGCATCGGCGAGGGTCTCCCCGATGGTGATGTCGGGAATGCCCGCGACGGCGACGATGTCGCCGGGGCCCGCGCTCTCGCCGGGCTTGCGCTCCAGCCCCTCGGTGACCAGCAGCTCGGTGACGCGGACGTTCTTGGTGGTGCCGTCGCGGCGGATCCAGGCGACGGTCTGGCCCTTGTTGAGGGTGCCCTGGTGGATCCGCAGCAGCGCGAGCCTGCCGAGGAACGGGGAGGCGTCGAGGTTGGTGACGTGGGCCTGCAGCGGTGCGCCCTCGTCGTACGTCGGCGCGGGGATCGTCTCGAGGATGGTCCGGAACAGCGGCTCGAGGTCCTCGGAGTCCGGCAGCCCGCCGTCGGCGGGGGCCTCGAGGGAGGCGCGGCCCGCCTTGGCGCTGGCGTAGACGACCGGGAAGTCCAGCGCGTCCTGCCGGTGGGTGTCGTCGAGCAGGTCCATGAACAGCTCGTAGGTCTCGTCGACGACCTCGCTGATCCGGGCGTCGGCGCGGTCGACCTTGTTGACGACCAGCACGACCGGCATGTCGGCGTTGAGCGCCTTGCGGAGCACGAACCGGGTCTGCGGCAGCGGACCCTCGGAGGCGTCGACCAGCAGCACGATGCCGTCGACCATCGACAGCCCGCGCTCGACCTCGCCGCCGAAGTCGGCGTGGCCCGGGGTGTCGATGATGTTGATGGTCATCTCGCCGTACTGGACCGCGGTGTTCTTGGCGAGGATCGTGATGCCCTTCTCGCGCTCGAGGTCGCCGGAGTCCATGACCCGCTCGGCGACGCCCTCGGCCTGGTGGGCCGTGAAGGCACCGGCCTGGTGGAGCATCGCGTCGACCAGCGTGGTCTTGCCGTGGTCGACGTGGGCGACGATCGCGACGTTGCGCAGGTCGCTGCGGGTGGTGGGCATGCGGGGACGTCACTTTCTGAGGGGGTGCGGCCACCGGATCGTAGTCGCGCGGAGGGCCCGCTCTGGAATCGGTGGGGGTGGCGCTTCATCCGATGAACCTCTACAGTAACCTCAACAAGACGTCGAGGTAGAACCGAGGGGAGGGGCGTCATGGCGATGCTGATGGGGACCCGCGTGAGCGTCCACGAGCTGTTGCGTCGCAGCGCCGGCGGCGACCGGGCCGCCTTCGGCGAGCTCTACGACCTCACCTCCCGCGCCGCCTGGCTGACCGCCCGCGGCTCCGGCTTGGCCGACCCCGACGCCGCGACCGTGCTGCGGCGGGTCTACCGCGAGCTGTGGGAGCGCGCGGGCGAGGCCGACGTGCAGGCCGACCCCCGAGGCTGGCTGCTCGGCACCGTCCACCTCGCCGCCCGAGGGCTCCAGCCGCTCTGACACGATGACGCGGTGACCCTCGTCGCCGCCGCCGACGGCTCCGCACTCGGCAATCCCGGGCCCGCCGGCTGGGCGTGGTACGTCGACGACCACTGCTGGGCCAGCGGCGGCTGGCCCCACGGCACCAACAACATGGGTGAGCTGACCGCGGTGCTCGACCTGCTCCAGCAGACCGCCGGCCACGACGACGACCTGCTGGTCTACTGCGACTCGAGGTACACCATCAACTCGATCACCAAGTGGATGCCCGGCTGGAAGCGGCGCGGCTGGAAGAAGGGCGACGGCAAGCCGGTCGCCAACGTCGAGATCATGAAGGCGCTGGACGCGGCGATGCAGGGTCGGCGGGTGCGGTTCGAGTGGGTGAAGGGCCACGCCGGTCACGAGCTCAACGAGGCCGCCGACCGGCTCGCCAACGCGGCCGCGCTGGCCTACCAGAACGGTGAGCAGCCGGCCCACGGACCGGGGTTCGGCGACACGCGGTCGGAGCACGCGTTCGAGGTCACCCGGGCGCCCGAGCCGGACGCCGACCTGTTCTCGCTGGTCGACGAGTCGGCCCCCTCCGAGGAGGAGCAGGTCGTGGCGCTGGAGCGGTCGCTGCTGACCGACGAGGTGCGCGGCGACCCCGCGGCCGTCGCGGCGCTGCTCGATCCCGCGTGGGAGGAGATCGGCCGCTCCGGGCGGCGGTGGACCCGGGAGGAGATGGTGGCCGAGATCGGCCCGCTGGCCGACCCGGTCGACCTGGAGGTGCTGGCGGTCGAGCGGGTCGCCGGCGACGTACTCCTGCTGGTGTGGCGCTCGGTCCCCGCCACCGGTGAGCCCTCGCTGCGCAGCTCGCTGTGGGTACGCCGGGACGGCCGCTGGCTGCAGCGGTTCCACCAGGGGACCCCGGAGGCCTGACCGCCAGCCCACGCGGCTCGGCCTGGCCCCCTGCATGCGGGGTGCCGCTGCCAGAAGTGGGTAGTCCCTAACGAAAGGGCTCCCAGAAGGGCGTTTCGGGAGCATTTTCGTTAGGGACTATCCCCCACGCCGCGGGGGCAGGCAGGCCGACAGCCGAGAGGGACCCCTCAGGCCAGGGCGCGGTCGAGCGCGGCGTTCACGTGCAGCGTGGTGCAGGGGTACGCCGGCAGGTCGATGTCGGACTGGTGGATCAGCAGCTCCAGCTCGGTGCACCCCACGAGGATCCCCTCCGCGCCGGCGTCCCAGAGCTCGTCCACGATCCCGACCACCCGGCGGCGGGTGTCGTCGACGACGTTGCCGTGCACCAGCTCCTCGTAGATGGCGGTGTTGAGGAAGTCGTGGTGCGCCGGCGCGGGGACGATCACCTCGACCCCGTGGCCGGCCATCCGGTCGATGAAGAAGCTGTCGGACATCGCCACGGTGGTGCCGATCAGCCCGACCTTGCCGGCACCGGCGGCCTTGACGGCCTCGGCGACCACGTCGGCGAGGTGGAGCAGCGGGATGCCGACCGCGGCCGCCACCTGGTCGGCCACCTTGTGGAACGTCGTCGTGCACAGCACCAGGAAGTCGGCCCCGGCCCGCTCGACGCCCCGGGCGGCCTCGGCCAGCAGCTCGCCGATCCGGTCCCAGCGCTCGGCGTCCTCCAGCGCGGTCAGCTCCGCGAAGTCGACGGTGCTGAGCACCAGCTTGGGGGAGGAGAGCCCGCCGAGCCGCTCCTGCACGCCGAGGTTGAGGTCGCGGTAGTAGACGAGGCTGGACTCCCAGCTCATGCCGCCGACGAGGCCGATGGTCTGCACGTCGCTGAGTCTGTCACGGATCCCGCGACGGCCAGCGGGCCTCTCAGACCCGGTGGACCTTGTGCTGGGCCGCCTGGGCCCGCGGCCGGATCACCAGCTCGTCGATGTTGACGTGCGAGGGCCGGGTGGCGATCCAGCCGATCGCGTCGGCCACGTCCTCGGCGACCAGCGGGTCGGGTACGCCGGCATAGACCGCGTCCGCCGCCTCCTGGTCACCCTCGAAGCGCACCAGCGCGAACTCGTCGGTGCGCACCATCCCGGGCGCCACCTCCGAGACCCGGATCGGCTCGCCCACCAGCTCCAGCCGCAGCGTCTCGGTCATCACCTGCACGCCGTGCTTGGCGGCGGTGTAGCCGCCGCCGCCCTCGTAGGCGATGCGGCCGGCGGTCGAGCCGACGTTGACGACCAGCCCGTCGCCGCTGGCCCGCAGCGCCGGCAGCAGCGCCTGGGTCACCTGGAGGGTGCCGAGCACGTTGACGTCGTACATCGCCCGCCACTGCTCGGGGTCGGCCGACTCCACCGGGTCCGCTCCGAACGCGCCGCCGGCGTTGTTGACCAGCACGTGCAGGGACTCGCCCACGGCGGCGGCGAGGCCGGCCACGGAGTCGCGTGAGGTGACGTCGCAGGCGATCGCGACGCCGTCGATCTCGGCTGCGAGCGCCTCGATGCGGTCGGTACGCCGGGCGGCGCAGAACACCCGGAACCCGGCCGCGGCCAGGGTCCGGGCGGTCGCGGCGCCGATGCCGCTGCTGGCTCCGGTCACGACGGCGTTGCGCGCGGTCACGGTCATGCCGGAGATTGTGCCGGGTACCCGCCCCTCACCCGGTCGGGTGGTGGCAGACTTGGCCGGTCCGAAGAGCTCCGGGAGCGTGCATGAACCTGCGTGTCCTCGCGTCGTCGGCCGCCGTGGTCGGTGGGCTGTGCTGGCTGGTGCGGTGGGTCGTCGACCTCACCGCCGGCGACCCCGGCTGGGGCGGGGTGGCCCACTGGGTCGGCCTCGGACTGCTCGCGGTCGCGGTCGCCGTGGTCGGCGCCGGCCTGGTGAGCAGGAGCGCGCTGTGGCTGTGGGTGATCGTCGCGCTGGCCGCGCCCCTGCTGGCGTGGTCGGTCTACGCGGTGGTCAGGGGCGACGGCGAGGGCACCACGCTCGATGGCGTGCTCGGCATCGTGGCGCTCCTGGCGGGTGCTGCCGGCCTGGTGCGGGGGCGTGGCGAGCGCGAGTCCGAGGCGCCGCGCCAGCGGCCCGGCCGCCGCGCCGCGCGCTGAGAGGCGGGCCTCAGCCCGGATCGCCCAGCCACGACGGGAACCGGCCGCGGTTGGCCGCCACCCACCGGTAGGCCCGGTCGGCGACCGGCGCCAACAGTCGGCTCGCGATCGCCCGACCCGCGAGCCGCACGGGCAACCAACGCGAGGTCTGCAGCACCTGCGACACGGCCAGGTAGCCGCCGTACGTCGCGCCCTCACCGTCGACCCACCAGGCCGCTTCGGCGAAGTCGCGCCGGGTCAGGCCCAGCGGCTCCGGGTCGACCTCGTCCGACGGCACCGCCTCGAACCGGGTGCCCAGCCTGCGGGCCCAGCCCAGGCTCCGCTTGCAGAAGCCGCAGCGGCCGTCGTAGATGAGCACCCCTCCAGCGTAGGCACGGAATGCCAGCGGAACGGCCCGGGTTGTACCTCGTTGGACCCCCGGACCGACAGGAGAACGCGTGACCAGCATCGGGCGTGTGGCGATGATCAGCCTGCACACCTCACCCCTCGACCAGCCCGGCACGGGTGACGCGGGGGGCATGAACGTGTACGTGATCGAGCTCGCACGGCGGCTGGCCCGCCGCGGGGTGGAGGTCGACGTCTTCACGCGCGCCACCACCTCCGCGCTCCCGCCCACAGTGGTGGCGGGCGACGGGGTGCAGGTCCACCACGTCGCTGCCGGCCCCTACGAGGGGCTCGCCAAGGAGGAGCTGCCCGGCCAACTGTGCACCTTCGCCCGCGAGGTGCTGCGGGCCGAGGCCTCCCAGCCGCTCGGCCACTACGACGCGGTCCACTCCCACTACTGGCTCTCCGGCCAGGTCGGCGCCCTGGCCCGCGACCGGTGGGGCGTGCCGCTCATCCACTCCATGCACACCATGGCCAAGGTCAAGAACGCCGCGCTCGCCGACGGCGACACCCCGGAGCCCGACGGCCGGATCATCGGCGAGGAGCAGGTGGTCGAGGCCGCCGACATGCTCATCGCCAACACCGACATCGAGGCACGTCAGCTCGTCGACCTCTACGACGCCGACCCCGCCCGGGTCGAGGTGGTCCACCCGGGAGTCGACCTCGAGGTGTTCCGCCCCCACGCCCGGGCCGCCACCCGCCGGGCCCTCGGCCTGCCCGAGGACGGCCACGTGCTGCTCTTCGCCGGCCGGCTGCAGCCGCTCAAGGCTCCCGACGTCCTGCTGCGCGCCGTCGCGGTCATGCTCGCCGAGACGCCGGGGCTGCGGTCACGCCTCGTGGTGCCCGTCGTCGGCGGCCCCTCCGGCAGCGGCCTCGAGCACCCCGAGTCGCTCGCCGAGCTCGCAGCCGAGCTCGGGGTGGCCGACGTCGTGAGGTTCGTGCCGCCCGTGGAGCAGGCCGAGCTGGCCCAGTGGTGCTCGGCTGCCGACCTGGTCGCCGTCCCGTCCTACAACGAGTCCTTCGGCCTGGTCGCCGCCGAGGCGCAGGCCACCGGTACGCCGGTCGTCGCCGCCGCTGTGGGCGGGCTCCCCACCGTCGTCAGCGACGGCGTCTCCGGGCTGCTCGTCGACACCCACGACCCCCGCGACTGGGCCGGTGCGCTGCGCCGGCTGATCTCCGACGACGATCTGCGCGAGCGGCTCTCGACCGGGGCCTACGAGCACGCGGCGGAGTTCTCGTGGGAGCGGACCGCCGAGGCGACCCTCGACGTCTACGAGGCCGCGCGCCGGCCCGCGGCGGTGCCCGCGTGAGTGTCGCCGACACCATCCGGGCCTACCTCGCCGACGCCGAGGTCGAGCACGACGAGATCGGCGAGGGCGTCTTCAGCATCACGATGCCCGGGGAGCGCAAGCTGCAGGTGCCGGTCCGGCTCGACGTGGGCCCGCACGCGCTCGGCGTCCACGCCTTCGTCTGCCGCCGACCCGACGAGAACGCCGAGGGCGTCTACCGGTGGCTGCTGCAGCGCAACCTGCGGATGTACGCCGTCGCCTTCGGCATCGACCCGCTCGGCGACATCTACCTCGACGCGCGGCTGCCGCTGGCCACCGTGACCCCCGAGGAGCTCGACCGGCTGCTCGGCTCGGTGCTGAGCTATGCCGACGAGTCGTTCAACCACATCCTCGAGCTCGGCTTCGCCTCCTCCATCCGCAAGGAGTGGGAGTGGCGCACCTCTCGCGGGGAGCCCACCCACAACCTCGAGGCGTTCCGCGGCTGGCTGGAGTCGGACCGGCAGCGCACCGAGTCCTAGCGTCCCGCGAG
This sequence comes from Nocardioides coralli, assembly GCF_019880385.1. Classification (NCBI taxonomy): domain Bacteria; kingdom Bacillati; phylum Actinomycetota; class Actinomycetes; order Propionibacteriales; family Nocardioidaceae; genus Nocardioides; species Nocardioides coralli. The sequence continues at coordinate 3,037,042 of NZ_CP082273.1, read as the reverse complement.
CGCCGGCGCCGGCGGTGCGGGCGGCACCTCTGCCCGCGGCCTCGGTCGGCGCCGGGCGACGGAGACGCCGACCAGCGCCAGCACCCCGCCCACGTAGGCGATCGGTGCCGGCGTCTCGCCGAGCAGCAGCAGCCCGAGCACGATGGTGATCGGCGGCACCAGGTAGGTCGTCACGCCGAGGTTGCTGGCGCTCATGTGCTTGAGCGCGTAGGCGTAGGTCGAGAACGCGATCGCGGTCGGGAACACCCCGAGGTAGACCAGCCACCACAGCGAGCTCGCCGGCGCCACGGCCGCCTCCGACCACAGCTGCCCCGCGAACGGCAGGCACGAGACCGCGCCCACCGTGCACGCCAGCCACGTGACGTGCACGCCACGCAACCGGGCGACCAGGGGCTTCTGCAGCACCAGGCTGACGGCGTACGCCGCCGCGGCGGCCACGCACAGGGCGACCCCCAGCACGTCCCGCTCACCGGTCGGTGAGTCCGCGAGCCCGATCAGCGCCACCCCGCCGAACGCCAGCCCGAGGCCGATGCCGAGGGTGGCGGTGAACCGCTCGTCGAGGAACACCGCCGCCAGCAGCGCGATCAGCACCGGGGCGACCTGGATCAGCATCGCGGCCGTGCCCGCGTCGACCCGCTGCTCGCCCTCGTTGAGGGCGAGGTTGTAGATCCCGAACCACAGCACCCCGATCAGCACGATGGAGCGCCACTCGCGTCCCGTGGGCCGTGGCAGGCCACTGGCCAGCGCGACCGCGCCGAGCGCCAGCGCGCCCACCAGGAGCCGGCCCAGCGACAGTGCGCCGGGCGAGAAGTCGTCGCCGAGGTGGCGGATCGCCACGAACGCCGAGGCCCAGAACACCAGCGTGCAGGAGACGGCGGCCAGCGGCAGCCAGGCCCAGCGGGCGGGGGAAGTCGTCACGCAGCGAGCGTAGGCAGCGCGAAACCGGCCTCACCAGCGGATATCGGACGTCGTGACGCGACTTACGGCCAGATCCTGAGGTCGATCAGAGGCCGATCAGAGGTCGAGCTTGTAGCCCAGGCCGCGGACCGTCACCAGGTGCTGCGGGCTGGAGGGGTCCGGCTCGAGCTTGGCGCGCAGGCGCTTCACGTGGACGTCGAGGGTCTTGGTGTCACCGACGTAGTCGGCACCCCACACCCGGTCGATCAGCTGGCCCCGCGTGAGCACCCGACCCGGGTTGCGCAGGAACATCTCCAGCAGCTCGAACTCCTTGAGCGGAAGCCGCTGCTCCTCGCCGTTGACGGTGACGACGTGGCGCTCCACGTCCATGCGCACCGGTCCCGCCTCGAGCGTGGCCTGGTCGACCTCCGGGTCACCGATGCCGCGGCGCAGCACCGCCCGGATCCGGGCCACGAGCTCGCGGGGGGAGTAGGGCTTGGTGACGTAGTCGTCGGCGCCGAGCTCCAGCCCGACCACCTTGTCGACCTCGTCGTCCTTGGCCGACACCATGATCACCGGCACGTTGGACACGGCCCGGATCTGGCGGCACACCTCGGTCCCGGGCAGTCCGGGCAGCATCAGGTCCAGCAGCACGATGTCGGCGCCGTTGCGCTCGAACTCGCTGAGGGCCTCCGGGCCGGTGGTCGCGAGCGCCACCTCGTAGCCCTCCTTGCGGAGCATGTAGGCGAGCGCGTCGCTGTAGCTCTCCTCGTCCTCGACGACCAGTACGCGGGTCACCGGCTGTTCTCCTGTCTCCTGCGGGGGAGGGTGAGGGTGAACGTCGACCCCTGTCCCTCCACCGACCACACCCGGATGTCGCCGCCGTGGGTGGCCGCGACGTGCTTCACGATAGAGAGTCCCAGCCCGGTGCCGCCGGTCGACCGGTGGCGAGCCGGGTCGACCCGGTAGAAGCGCTCGAAGATCCTCTCGACCTCGTCCTCGGGGATGCCGATGCCCTGGTCGACCACCGAGACCTCGATGGTGTCGTCGTGGCCCTTGGTGTTGACCACCACCGTCGACCCGTCGCCGGAGTAGGTGATGGCGTTGGCCACGAGGTTGGACACCGCGGCGGTCACCTGCTCGGAGCTGCCGAAGACCTCCAGGCCGGTGGCGCCGCCGACGACCACCGTGATGTCCCGGGCGTCCGCGTCGATGGCGTTGGCGTCGACCGCGTTCTTCACGACGTCGTCGACCTGCACCGGCACCGGGTGGTCGACCGGGTCGTCGCCCTGCAGCCGCGAGAGCTCGATGATCTGCTGCACCAGGCGGGCCAGCCGGTCGGACTCGAGGATCATCCGGTCACTGAACCGCTGCACCGCCTCGGGGTCGTCGGCCGCGTCGCTGGCGGCCTCGGCGAGCAGCCGGATGGCGCCCACCGGCGTCTTGAGCTCGTGGCTGACGTTGGCGACGAAGTCGCGGCGTACGGCGTCGACCTGCCGCTCGCGGGTGCGGTCCTCGACCAGCAGCAGCACCAGCTGGGAGCCGAGCGGCGCGACCCGGGCGGTCACGTGGCGCGGCGTCATGCCGGGACGGCTCATCAGCAGCTCGGTCTCGCGGATCTGTCCGTCGCGGCGGACCTGGCCGACCAGCTCGGCGAGCTCGGGCGCGGCCAGCGCGTGGCCCCGCACCACGCCCATGGCGTAGGCGGGCGCACTGGCCTTGACGACGGTGTCGTCCTCGCCGAGGACGACAGCGCTGCTGCGGAGCACCGAGAGCACGGTGGCCACGCCGGGGGGGAGCACCGGCTCACCCACGGTGGGGACACGCCGCTGCCGGCGGTCGGTCAGGGCCCACGCGAGCACGACACCGCCGGCGACCAGCGCACCGGTCAGCGCAGCCAGGAACGCCTGCGTCGTCTGGTCCACGCTGTCAGCGTACGCAGGATTTCATCCGGCATTCCGTCGAGGGACGCGGGTCCACCCACTGTTCACGACCCGTTCACGGATCATCCCCGACTCGTCACCTCGGCGGTCTACGGTGGGACCATGCGTGAGGCTTTCCACGAACAGCTCGACTCCATCATCACCGACCTGGCTGGCATCTGCGAGCAGGTCGAGCAGTCGGTGCGCCAGGCGTCGCACTCCCTGCTCGAGGGCGACGCCGCCGTCGCCGAGCAGGTGATCAGCTCCGACGCCGCGATCGACGCCGAGCGGGAGAAGGTGGAGGACAACTGCTTCACCCTCCTCTCCCTGCAGCAGCCGGTCGCCGGTGACCTGAGGGTCGTGATCTCGGCGCTGCGCATGGTCAGCGAGCTCGAGCGGATGGGCGACCTCTCGGTCCACGTCGCCAAGATCGCCCGGATGCGCGTCCCCGACAGCGCCGTCCCCGACCAGCTGCGGCCCACCATGAGCCGGATGGCCGAGGTGGCCCAGGACATGGTGTCGCGCGTCGCGCGGATCATCCGCAACCAGGACGTCGAGTCGGCCATCGAGCTCGGCCGCGACGACGAGGTCATGGACCGGCTGCGCCGCCAGAGCTTCCGCGAGCTGCTGGAGGGGGAGTGGCCCCACGGCATCGAGGCAGCCATCGACGTGGCGCTGCTCGGCCGCTACTACGAGCGGATCGCCGACCACGCCGTGTCGGTCGCCAACCGGATCGTCTTCGTCGTCACCGGCCAGCAGCCCGTCGACGCCTGAGACGGGTCCTCCGCGCGAAGCGCGGCGGACCGTCTCGAAACCCGTCCGGCGCAGCGGCCTCAGTCACCCCGCAGCAGCAGGCCGGCGTCGCCGAACTCGTGCCACAGGTAGCCCTGCGTGCTCGCGGCGTCGTACGCCGCCTGCGTCAGCGCGGGTCCGGCGACCGCCTCGACCAGCAGCAGGTGTGAGGCGCCGGGGTCGTGCCAACCGGTCACCAGACCGTCCACGACCCGCGGTGGCTCCGCGGGGGTGACCACGCGGGTGGTCCAGCCGCGACGTGCTGCCACCTGGCCGTCCTTACCGGCCGCCGACTCCAGGGCGCGGGTGGCGGTGGTGCCGACGGCGACCACCCGGCGACCGGCGGCGCGCGTGGCGTTCACCTGCCGGGCCGTCGCCGCCGGCACGTCGTACCGCTCCGGCTGCGGTGCCTCTCCGGCCTCCTGGGAGGAGAAGCCGGTGTGCAGGGTCACCGGGGCGATGCCGATGCCGCGCGAGACCAGCGCCGTCACCAGGTCGGTGGTGAACGGGCGCCCGGCCGAGGGCATCTCGGCGCTGCCCGGCACGGTGCTGAAGACCGACTGGTAGGCCGCGAGCGGGTAGTGGTGGTCGAGGTAGCCGTAGCTGATCGGCCGGCCGCGTCGCCGCAGCAGGCGGTCCAGGTCGCCGGCGACGGCCGCGCGCCAGAGCCGGTTGCCCTCGCCGGTGGGGGAGGAGCCGGGCTCGGGGTACGGCGCCAGCAGCCGTAGCCGGACCCGGCCGGCGTGCACCTCGTCGCCCGCACCGGCGTCGAGCACCGAGCGGTCGGCGTCCGGTGCGGTCCTGAGCTCGACCACGCGGGTGTCGTCGTCGAGCCGCGCCCCCACGTGCAGCACCACCGGATCCACCCTGGCCCGATGTCGCAGACAGGCGTCGAGCTGGCCCGCGACGGTGGCGGAGTTGTTGACGACCAGCAGGTCACCCGGGTGCAGGTGGTCGGGGAGGTCGGAGAAGCGGGCGTGGGTGAGGCCGGACGGTGTCGCGACCAGCAGTCGCACGCCGTCGCGGGCGAGCCCGCGCGACTCGGGAGGCCCCGCCGCGAACGCGTCCGCCGGCGCGGTGAACGTGGTCGTGGGCTGCAGCGCCAGCGTGGTCACGCGACCACCTCGGCCACCGGCAGGTCGCTCGCACGGTAGCGGCCTGACGGAGCCCGCCGGTCGAGCAGCGAGAGCAGCCGCGGCACCACGGTGGCGGGCAGCGGCCGGTCCGAGATGTCATCGTCGGGGAAGGCGTCCTGCTGCATCCGGGTGCGCATGTCGCCCGGGTCGACGGCGTACGCCGGGAGGCCGGTCTCGGCGCCGAACGTCTGCACCAGGTGGTCGAGGGCGGCCTTCGCCGCCCCGTAGGGACCCCAGGTCTCGTAGTGCTCGACCGCCGCGTCGGAGGAGATCCCCACGACGGTGCCGCCGCGGCGGAGCAGTTCGTCAGCCGCCTCGATCATCAGGGCGGCGTTGGCGCCCGCGGTGAGCCGCAGCGTCTCGTCGAGCTGCGCCGCGGTCAGCGCGCGGAGTGGTCGCATCGGCAGCGGGCCCAGCGAGCTGGCGTTGAGCACCAGGAGGTCGAGGCCGCCGAGGTCGCGTGCCAGGGCGACGAGGTCGGCGCGGTGCTCGGGGTCGGTGACGTCACCGGGGACGGCGCGGACGAGGTCCCGGGGGAGGTCCGCCAGGTTCGCGTGGAGACGGGCGGCGTCGCGGGCATCGGTCACGACGGTCCAGCCGCGGCCGGTGAGCGCCCGGACGAGCTCCAGCCCGAGGCCCTCCGAGCCGCCGGTGACGAGTGCAGTGCGGTTGTCTTCGGTGGTCATGGCTGACAGTATTCAAGTTGAAGTGAACTTGAGTTCAAGGGGAGGAGGGTGTGATGGACTCGCATGACCTGCTGTCGATGGGCGAGGTCAGCGAACGCAGCGGCTTCGCCGCCTCGGCGTTGCGCTACTACGAGGCCGAGGGGCTCATCACGGCGTCCCGCTCGCCGGGGGGCCGCCGCGTCTTCGAGCGCGGCATGCTGCGACGGCTGGCCTTCATCCGCGCGGCCGCCAACGTCGGGCTGACCCTGCAGGAGATTCGCGACGAGCTGGACCGGCTGCCTGCCGGCCGTACGCCGACGAAGGCTGACTGGGCACGGATATCCCGCCACTGGCGCAGCCGCCTCGACGAGCAGATCGCGGCCCTCGAGCGGCTGCGGGACGGGCTCGACGGCTGCATCGGCTGCGGCTGCCTGTCGCTGCAGAACTGCCGGATCTACAACCCGGACGACGTCCTCGCCGACTCCGATGCCGCACCCGGCGCGGCGCGCCTCCCGGCCACGCTTCGCCGGCCCCACCGGCCCGCCGCGGGGTGATGCCCGGCGTCACGACCGAGGTCTCGACAGGCTCGACCTCCGTGGGGGCCCGTTGGTTGAGCCTGTAGAAACCATCGACAGCTCGACCTCCGTGCGTGGGGTCGAGGTGGGGGCTACCGCCCCTGCTTGGCGACGGCGGCAGCGGCGGCCTCGGCCGCCTCGGGGTCGAGGTACTCGCCGCCGGCCACGGTGGGCTGCAGCTGCTCGTCGAGGCGGTAGACCAGCGGCATGCCGGTCGGGATGTTGAGGCCGGCGATGTCGTCGTCGCTGATGCCGTCGAGGTGCTTGACGATGGCCCGCAGGCTGTTGCCGTGCGCGGAGACCAGCACCACCTTGCCGTCGCGCAGGTCGGGCACCACGGCCGAGTCCCAGTAGGGCAGCAACCGCGCGATGACGTCCTTGAGGCACTCCGTGCGGGGCATCTCGTCGCCGAGGTCGGCGTAGCGCGGGTCGCCGACCTGCGACCACTCGGCGTCGTCGTCCAGCGGCGGCGGTGGTACGTCGAAGGAACGGCGCCAGGTCATGAACTGGCTCTCGCCGTACTGGTCGAGCGTCTCCTTCTTGTTCTTGCCCTGCAGGGCGCCGTAGTGGCGCTCGTTGAGCCGCCAGGAGCGCTTCACCGGGATCCAGTGGCGGTCGATCGCGTCGAGCGCCAGGTTGCTGGTGTTGATCGCCCGACGCTGCAGCGAGGTGTGGACGACGTCGGGCAGCAGACCCGCCTCACGCAGCTGCTCGCCGCCGCGGACCGCCTCCTCGCGTCCCTTGTCGGTGAGGTCGACGTCGACCCAGCCGGTGAACAGGTTCTTGGCGTTCCACTCGCTCTCGCCGTGGCGGAGCAGGATGAGCGTGTGGGCCATCAGTGGGCGCCCTCCTCGTGCTCGATCTCGCACGTGTCCTCCGACGACGTCGCACCGCCATCACCGCTGACGTCGAGGCCTTCCCACTCGTCGCACGCCGGCACGACGGGGACGTCGAGGTCGACGAGCTCCCCACCGGACACCTGGATCTGCATCGGCACCACGCCGCCGGCGGCCAGGTCGCCCTCGACGGTCACGGCGTCCTCCTCCTCGGCCTGCGCGAGGTTGAGCAGGCCGCCCGCGGCGATCTGGATGGGCGTGAAGGAGACCTCGGCCGCGCCGGACTCGACAGCCTCGATGGTGGCGTCGCTCTCGGTGTCGTTGTTGACGAACGTCGCGATGAACGTGCCCGACCCCTCATGGTCCGAGACCACGACCGCGTTGAGCACGTCGACGGACGCGTCGCGGTCGGAGGTGCCCGCGGTGATGGTGTTGACCCGGTCGGTCGCCAGGTCGAAACCACAGGAGGTCAGCGGCGTGGCCAGCAGGAGCGCGCCGGACACCAGCGCCAGGGAGCGTCGCATGTGCATGGGCGGCATGCTATCGGTCCGCTCGGTGCCCTTACTGACGCAACCCGACCTGGGCCCCGGCCGCGAGCAGTCCCGCGAGGACGAGCCCGGTGAGGACCAGCATCAGCCACAGCAGCCGAGGCGCTCCGATCCGCAGCCCGACCCGGAGTGCGAGGTGGCGTCGTCCGGCCTCGTTGTCGAGCACCAGGCCGGGCAGGGCGACCAGGACGTGGACGCAGACGCCCAGCGCGCCGGCGAGGACGGTGACCAGGATCTCGGGCGGGGCGCTGCGGCCCTCGCCGGCCCAGCCGCCGTAGGCCAGGAACGCCGGGTAGAGCGCGAAGGCCGCGGCCCACGACCACCAGGACAGCCAGGTGTGGCGCAGCAGCAGGTTGCCGAGCATGCCGAGGGCGATCGTGGCGAGGTAGGCCGTCCCCGCCCACAGGCCGTGGGCGATCGACAACGGCACCACGACCAGCACGGCGCAGGCCAGTGCGAAGGCGAGGTCACCGGGGTCGAGCAGGCCGAGGGCGACCGGCTTGTCGGCCCGCTCGTCGGCGTGGTCCCGCCGACGGTCGACCAGGTCGTTGTGCCACCCGAGGATCGCCTGCCCCACCAGCACCGTCGCCAGCACGAGCGCCACCTCGCGCGTCGTGCGGCCGCTGAGGGCTGCCGCGCCGGTCAGGCCCAGGGCGCTGACCATGCCCAGCCGCGGGTGGGCGGCCCGGACCAGCAGCACCGGGAACAGGCTGCTGACGCGGCCCTGCGTACGTCGTCGGGCGGTCACGGTCGCAGCCATGGGGGCAGTATCGACCACGGCGTGACATGGGTCACGGAACTCGCACGGATATACCCCGGCCGGCGTCGTCCGGAGCTCGTGCCACCACACCGTGCCGCGTTCTGTCAACCCCCGATTGCCTTCCTGACCTGCGCAAACGCGTCAGGAGCACTGGTCGGGCCGTGTTAGACTGGTCACCTGGAAAGGGGTACTTGACATATGACCTTCACCGTCGGCGAAACGGTTGTCTATCCAAATCACGGGGCCGCAGTCATCGAGGACATCGAGACTCGCACGATCAAGGGGGAGGATCGCCAGTACCTCGTTCTCCGGATCGTCGCACAGCAGGACCTGGTCGTCCGGGTTCCGGCCTGCAATCTCGATCTCGTGGGTGTCCGCGACGTCGTGGACAAGGAAGGTCTCGACCGTGTGTTCGACATCCTCCGTGCCGCGCACGTCGAGGAGCCGACGAACTGGTCCCGCCGCTACAAGGCGAACCTCGAGAAGCTGCACAGCGGCGACGTCATGAAGGTGTCGGAGGTCGTGCGCGACCTGTGGCGCCGCGAGCGTGACCGCGGCCTCTCGGCCGGTGAGAAGCGGATGCTGGCCAAGGCACGGCAGATCCTGGTCTCGGAGCTGGCGCTCGCCGAGCACACCAACGAGGACAAGGCCGAGGCGATCCTCGACGAGGTCCTCGCCAGCTGATCCATCCGTCCGTCGCAGCGGCCCCCGGGAGCACCCGGGGGCCGCTGCTGTTTCGTCACCTGCCCGAAACACGAGGGACCCCGCCTGAAACCTGCGCTCCGTAGGTTCGGTCAGGACCGCGAGTCCTGGAGGTGCCCGAGTGAGCGTGCCCGACCCGGAACGCTTCTGGCCGGTGTGCCGGTACGACGACCTCCGGGCCGGCCACGGTGCGGCCGCCCTGGTCCACGGGCACGCGGTCGCGATCTTCCGCACCGAGGACGGGACGGTGCACGCGCTGGCCAACCACGACCCGTTCGGCCGCTCCTCCGCCCTCGCCCGGGGCGTCGTCGGCAGCCGCGGCCCGGTGCCGGTCGTCTCCTCGCCGGTCCACGGCCACGCCTTCGACCTGCGCACCGGGCTGTGCCTCGACGAGGAGGGGGTGCGGGTGGCCTGCTACGAGGTCCTCGTCACCGACGGCACGGTGCACGTGGGTCCGCGCCGGGTGGTCACCGCCTGAGCGTCACCGCTCGCGGTGCACCAGGGCGGTGGCGACCGCGGCCACCCCCTCGCCGCGGCCGGTGAGGCCGAGCCCGTCGGTCGTCGTGGCCGACACGGTCACGGGAGCACCGACCGCCGCGGTGAGCGTGGCCTCCGCCTCGGACCGGCGTGGCCCCAGCCGGGGCCGGTTGCCGATGACCTGGATCGCCACGTTGCCGACCTGCCAGCCCGCGTCGTGGAGCCGACGCACTGTCTCGGCGAGGAGCTCGACCCCGGCGGCGCCGGACCACCGCGGCTCGGAGGTGCCGAAGTTGCTGCCGAGGTCTCCGAGCCCGGCCGCGGACAGGAGGGCGTCGCAGGCGGCGTGGGCGGCGACGTCGGCGTCGGAGTGGCCCTCCAGACCGGCGGCCTCCTCGGGCCAGGCGAGGCCGGCCAGGTGCAGGGGGATGCCGTCGGCGAGGCGGTGGACGTCGGTACCGATGCCGACGCGGAAGGTGGCAGCCACGGTTCTGATCATGCCTGAGGCAGAATTGATCCGATGGGCACCATGCGCGGGTCGTGGTCGGTCGCAGGCCTGGCGGCGGGTGCCGCCGGCCTCGCGACCAGCTACGCGACCGCCAACGTGATGGCGGTCCGCTCCTCCCCGGTGGTCGCCGTGGCGGAGCTGATCATCGAGATCACGCCGGGCCGCGTCATCGAGGAGTCGATCGCCGTCCTGGGGTTCCAGGACAAGACGGTCCTGGTCGCCGGCATCTTCGTGTTCCTGGCCCTGGCCTTCGCCTGGGCGGGCCGGCTGGCGGCCCGCCGGTGGTGGGCGCCCGTGGCCGTCTTCGCCTGTCTGGCGGCGATCGGGGTGGTGGCCACGGCGGTCACCGAGGCCCCCGCCACCGCGGCCTACCTCCCGCTCGCGGTCGGCCTCGTCACATGGGTCGTCGTGCTGAGCCTGCTGGCCGAGCGGCTCCACCGACCGGCGCGGACCGGTAGCGAGTCCTCGCGCCGCGGCTTCCTCCTGGGGGCCGGCGCGGTCGCCGTGGTGGCGGTGGGCGTGGCGGTGCTGGGCCGGGTCTGGGGCAGTGGCCGCCGCGGCGTCGAGGAGGCCCGGCGGTTGCTGCGGATCACCGGCGTGACCGAGCCGCGGGTGCCCGAGTCCACGCGGGTCGGGGTCCCCGGCGTCACCCCGTGGGCCACCCCTGCCGAGGACTTCTACCTCATCCACACCGCCATCGCGCTGCCCACGATCGCGCCCGACGAGTGGTGGCTCCGCATCCACGGGCTGGTCGAGCGCGAGGTGACCATCAGCTACGCCGACCTGATCGCCCGTGAGCGCAGCGAGGCCTGGATCACCCTCAACTGCGTCTCCAACCCGGTCGGCGGCGACCTCATCGGCAACGCCTGGTGGAGCGGGGTGCGGCTCGCCGACCTGCTCGCCGAGGCAGGACCGCTCGCGGAGGCGGACGCCGTGCTGCAGACGTCCGAGGACGGGTGGACGTGCGGGACGCCCCTGGCCGCGCTGACCGACGAGCGGGACGCGATGCTGGCGGTGGCCATGAACGGGCGGCCGCTCCGGGTCGAGCACGGCTTCCCGGTGCGCACCATCGTGCCCGGCCTCTACGGTTTCGTCTCCGCGTGCAAGTGGGTGGTGGACCTCGAGGTCACGCGGTTCGACCGGATCTCGGCGTACTGGACCGGGAAGGGCTGGGCCGAGCAGGCGCCGGTCCGGCTGGCGTCACGGATCGACGTGCCCCGCGACGGGGTCGACGTCGAGGCGGGCGAGCTCCCCGTGGGCGGGGTCGCCTGGCACCAGCAGACCGGCATCGAGGGGGTCGAGGTGTCCCTCGACGGCGGGCCCTGGCAGCCGGTCGAGGTCGCCGGGTCGCCCAGCGACGACACCTGGGTGCAGTGGGGAGGCAGGGTCACGGTCGACCGCGGCGACCACGAGCTGCGGGTCCGGGCCGTCAGCAAGGCGGGCGAGGTGCAGACCGGGGTGGAGCGTGAGGTGGTGCCCGACGGCGCCACCGGGTGGCACACCGTCAGGTTCTCCGCCGGCTGAGCCTCACCAGTTCGTCTGCCGGCCACCGGGCAGCGCCCGGTCGCCGTCGGTGATCACGTAGACCAGGCCGCCGGACGTCGGCAGCCACGCGTCCTCGAACTGACCACGGTCGTAGGTCCGCCGCACCGAGCCGTTGCTCCGGGCCGCGGGGTCGTTGACCACGACGTCACCGCCGTCGGTGAAGCCGGCGATGACCAGCAGGTGGCCGTTGGTCGAGCTGATCGGCGCGCCCGAGAGCTCGCCGGACCGGAAGGAGACCGACGCAATCAGCGGGATCCCCTTGCGGATGAAGCGCTCCGCCTGCCGCAGGCTGGTCAGCCGCGTCACGAACGCCTCGCCACCGGTCTGCCGGGCGGCGTACGCCGTGTTGAAGGGCCAGTTGCCGGTGCCGCGGTAGCCGTGGTCGTAGGTCATCCGGGCCGCGTGGTCGACCCACGCCTCCCCGTGCCCGTCGGCCACCCACCGGTAGTCGCGCGGCTTGGGCAGGGCGTCGTAGTAGCCCAGCACCATCGACGTGGAGGTCGGGGAGCACCACGCCTGGCCGCCTCCGCCCCAGGCTGGGTAGTGACCGGAGTGCACCATCTGCGAGAAGCGGGGCACGTCGAGCACCGTGCCCCGGCGGAAGCGGGGCTTGGAGGTCGCGACGTCGTCGACGTCGGGGAGCCGCGAGGCCATCGCACCGATCGCGTGCAGCTGCGGCGAGCGCTTGCCGGCCTGCAGCAGGTTGACGCGCAGCTGCCAGCGCGCGAGGCCGCCACCCGCGACCCAGGTGTCGACGTTGACCCGGGCCAGGTCGTCGGCCTGGCCGCTGATCGTGGTCCGCCGCACGTGGTTGTCGGTCGCGGCCCAGCGGGCCAGGGTGTCCCAGCTCGACCGCCGGCCCGACGCGGTGCGCCCGCGAACCTGCACCTCGATGAAGGAGTTGCCGGGCGTGGTCGCGGTCCACGACGCGATCAGCTGGGTCAGGTCGAAGCCGGGCTCGTGCCACGGTGAGAGCCAGCGTCCGACGTCGTAGGTCGTGCTGCCCACGCGGCGAGTGCCGACCGGCGCGACGATCCGGACCTTGCCCCGGCGCACCTCGGTGCCGAAGCGGCGGCCGTCGCCCAGGTCCTGGCCGCGCCACTCGGTGTAGTCGACGCGGCGCGGTGTGGGGGCGGCGGTCGCGGGGGGCGCGGCGGCGAGCGGTGCGACGAGCGCCAGGACGAGCGCGGGCAGCAGGCGGGGGGACACCCCTCGAGGGTACGGCGGAAACGTCACTCCTGTCCCACAAGTCACACGAGTCGGTGTCGGTCGGCGATGCGGGCCGGTCCGCGGCCCGCCCCTAGAATCTGCCGGGTGACGCTCAGGCTCTACGACACCGCGACCCGCGAGGTCCGCGACTTCGTCCCGCTGCGCGAGGGACGGGCGGGGATCTACGTGTGTGGCCTGACGGTGCAGTCCGAGCCCCACGTGGGTCACGTGCGCTCGGCGGTCAACTTCGACGTGCTGCGCCGGTGGCTCACCCACGAGGGCTACGCGGTCGACTTCATCCGCAACGTCACCGACATCGACGACAAGATCCTCACCAAGGCCGCCGACCGGGGCATCCACTGGTACGCGCTCGCGCAGGCGATGCACCGCGAGCTCGACCGGGCCCTGGCCGCCATCAACGTGCAGCCACCCAGCTACGAGCCCGCGGCGACCGGTCACGTGCCCGAGATCCTCGAGCTCATCGACCGGCTGGTGGCGAAGGGCCATGCCTACGCCGCCGAGGACGGCTCCGGCGACGTCTACTTCGACGTGCGCTCGTGGCCGGCCTACGGCGAGCTGACGCGGCAGCGGCTCGACGACATGGAGCCCGCCGGTGACGCGGACCCCCGCGGGAAGCGGGACCCGCGCGACTTCGCGCTCTGGAAGGGCCACAAGGAGAGCGAGCCCGAGACCGCGGCCTGGCCCTCGCCCTGGGGTCGTGGTCGGCCGGGGTGGCACATCGAGTGCTCGGCGATGGCGCGGAAGTACCTCGGCGCCGCCTTCGACATCCACGGCGGCGGGGTCGACCTGCGATTCCCCCACCACGAGAACGAGCAGGCCCAGTCGCGCGCGGCCGGCGACGCGTTCGCGTCGTACTGGCTCCACAACGCCTGGATCACCACCGCCGGCGAGAAGATGAGCAAGTCGCTCGGCAACTCGCTGCTGATCCCCTCGGTGCTCGAGCGGGTCCGCGGCATCGAGCTGCGGTTCTACATGGTCAGCACCCACTACCGCTCGACCGTCGAGTTCTCCTTCGAGGCGCTGGAGGAGGCGGCGACGTCGTTCCGGCGGATCGAGTCCTTCCTCGAGCGGGCCGGACAGCACGTGACCGGCGGCTGGGTCGCGGGCGTCCCGACGGCGTTCCGCGCCGCGATGGACGACGACCTCGGCACCCCCGCGGCGGTCGCCGTCATCCACGACACGGTGCGGGAGGGCAACCGGCTGCTCGCCGACGGGCCCTCCGAGGAGCTAACCGCGGCGTACGGCGCGGTGCTGGGCATGCTCGACGTGCTGGGCCTGAACCCCCAGGACTTCGAGGAGACCCACGGCGACGAGCAGTTGACCGGCGTGGTCGATGCCCTGGTGCGCGGCATGCTGGAGGAGCGGGCGCAGGCCCGGTCGGAGAAGGACTGGGCGCGCGCCGACGCGATCCGTGACCGGCTCAAGGGCGCCGGTGTCGAGATCGAGGACACCCCCGACGGCCCGAAGTGGAGCGTGTGATGGCCGGCAACAGCCAACGGAAGGGCTCGGTGCGCAAGAGCTCGAAGAAGCCGACGGCGGGCTCCGGCGGCCGGGTGCGCCGCGGCCTCGAGGGCAAGGGGCCGACGCCGAAGGCCAAGGACCGTCCCAACCACAAGGCCTACAAGGCCCGGCAGCAGGCGGCGCGTCAGCAGGCCGCCCGACCGCGCCGCAAGAGTGGCACCGATGCCGAGTGGGTGGCGGGCCGCAACGCCGTGGTCGAGGTGCTCCGCGCCGGGATCCCCGTCACCGGGATCTACGTCGCCGAGGGGACCGACCGCGACGGCCGGTTGCGCGAGGCCTTCAAGCTGGCCGCCGACCACGGGATCAGCCTGCTGGAGGTGACCCGCACCGAGCTCGACCGGCTCACCGACGGTGCCGTCCACCAGGGTCTGGCGGCACGGATCCCGGCCTACGAGTACGCGCACCCCGACGACCTGCTGGCCCGGGCTGCCGACGCCGGCGAGGAGCCGTTGGTCGTCGCCCTCGACTCGGTGACCGACCCGCGCAACCTCGGCGCCGTGGTCCGCAGCGCCTCCGGCTTCGGCGCCCACGGCGTCCTGGTGCCCGAGCGGCGTGCCGCCGGGATGACCGCGGCCGCCTGGAAGACCAGCGCCGGCGCCGCCGCCCGGATCCCCGTGGCCCAGGCCGTCAACCTGACCCGCCAGCTCAAGGCCTACCAGGAGGCCGGTTGCATGGTCGTCGGCCTGGCCGCCGACGGTGACGTCTCCCTCCCCGAGCTGACCTCGCCGGACGGGCTCGCCACCGGCCCGCTGGTCCTCGTCGTCGGCGCCGAGGGCGACGGGCTCTCGCGCCTGGTGGCCGAGACCTGCGACCAGCTGGTGTCGATCCCCATGGCCAACCAGCTGGAGTCGCTCAACGCCGGCGTGGCCGCCTCGGTCACCCTCTACGCGATCGCCCAGGCGCGGGGTCTCACCCGCTGATGGCGCGCAAGCGGCTCCTCCGGGGGCTGGGGCTCGCGGCCGTGTGGCTCGTGGTCGCCGTGGCGACCGCCGTCACCGTCTTCCTCAACTCCGAGCGCGAGGTCGTCGTCGCCAGCCACGACACCGTGGTGCGCCCGACAGTCGGCGGCGAGGTGCTCGTGCGCACCGGGCCGGTGCTGCCGGACCTGCGGCTCGACACCGACCAGCGGATCGGCGTCGACGTGACCCTCGGCAAGACCACGGCCGAGACCATGGGCCAGCTGGTGGAGCGGTACGCCGTCATCGCCGGCCAGCCCGACGGGTCGGTGGCCAAGGTGGAGTCCGCGGTCACCGACATGGCCCTCGACGCCGCCGGCAGGGGTGCCGTCGCGGGGCTGGTCCCCGTCGGGATCTGGCTGCTGGTCGGCCACCGGCGCCGCCAGGAGCTCTGGGACGTCGTACGCCGCCGGCGGCTGCTCGAGATCGGGCTGGTGCTCGGGGTGGTCGCCGCCGGCTTGCTGGTCTGGGCGCCGTGGCGGCAGGCCGAGCCCTCGGTCCGGGCCGAGCAGGAGTGGCTCACCCTGGCGGAGTTCCTCGGACCCGACGTGCCGCTGCCCGCCGACCTGCCCCCCGTGGAGGTGCGCAGCAGCGCCGGCGCGATCGACTCGCGGCGGCTCGTGGCCAGCGCCGTCTCCACCTACCGCAAGGCCAACCGCTTCTACGACCGCGCCGCCGAGGAGGCGGCCGACCTGGAGCTGCGGGAGCCGGAGGAGGGGGAGACGGTCGCCGTCCTCGTCTCCGACCGCCACGACAACATCGGCATGGACCCGGTCGCGAGGGCGATCGCCGACCGCGCGGGGGCGACCGTCGTGCTCAACGCGGGCGACGACACCTCCACTGGTCAGCGCTGGGAGGCCTTCAGCCTCGACTCGGTGTCGGCGGCCTTCGAGGGTCTGCAGCGGTTCGCCGTGGCGGGCAACCACGACCACGGCGACTTCGTGCGCGACTACCTGGGGGACCGCGGCTGGACGATGCTCGACGGCACCGTCGTCGAGGGCCCCGGTGGCGGGACCCTCATCGGTCTCGACGACCCGCGCTCCAGCGGTCTCGGTGACTGGCGCGACGAGACGGGCCTCAGCTTCTCCGAGGTCGCCGAGCGCTTCAGCGAGGAGATCTGCGCCGCCGACGAGCGGGTCAACACCGTCCTCGTGCACGACACCAACCAGGCGAGGAGCGCCCTCGAACAGGGGTGCGCCGACCTGGTGATCGGCGGTCACGTGCACGTCAAGATCGGGCCGGAGGCCGTGACCGGACCCGACGGTGAGACCGGGTACGCCTTCACCACCGGCACCACCGGCGGGGCGGCGTACGCCATCGCGATCGGCAGCAAGCCGCGCCGCGACGCCATGGTCACGCTGATCACCTACGACGCCGAGGGCCGCCCGATCGGGTTGCAGCCGGTCACCCTCCAGACCAACGGCACCTTCCTCGTGGAGCCGTGGCAGCCGCTGACCTACCCGACCGACGAGACGGACGACACCGGGCCCACGGACGAGCCGGACGAGCTCGACCCCACCGAGGACCCCGACCAGGCCGAGGCGGAGGGCGAGCCCGCCGACGAGGCCGGCGGCGGGATGGTCCTCGAGCTGACCCCCTGAGGTCCTCGGCGCCCGTCGACGCGGACTAGACCAGCCGCGGCCCGGCGTACCCCTCGCGCCCATCGGTGCGATGACGGGGGTGAGCGACCCCCCGGATCGCCACCACACGGAGAGGAACCCCCCCATGAACGACACCACCCCCCGGCCTCGTCGGATCGCCATCGGGCTCACGGCCTGCTTCGCCACGCTCGTGGTGCCCCTGGCCTCGCTGCCGGCGATGGCTGCCGGTGGCGACCGCGACGGGGACGGCATGCCGAACCGGTGGGAGCTCAGGCACGGCCTGAACCCCAACCGGGCCGACGCCGCCCGCGACCGTGACAAGGACGGGCTGCGCAACATCGCCGAGTACCGCCTGCACACCGATCCCACCGACGAGGACACCGACGACGACGGCCACGACGACGGCGACGAGGTCCACGACGGCTACCGCTCGACCGACGTGCTCGAGTCCGACACCGACGACGACGGGATCGAGGACGGCGACGAGGACGCCGACGGCGACGACGTCGCCAACGAGGACGAGGACGACGCGACCGAGCAGTGCCGCGCCGACGACGACGACACGGACAGCGACGGTGTCGCGGACGAGGACGAGAACGAGCTCGGTCTCGAGGTCGGCGACGCGGACTCCGACGACGACGGCATCGAGGACGGCGACGAGGACGAGGACGAGGACGGCGTCGACAACGAGGACGAGGACGACGACGCGGACGACGACTGCGATGACGACGACGAGGACGAGGGCGACGACGACTGACCGCGGTGCGTCCCGCCCCCGCGTGGGGCGGGACGCACCCGGTGTCGTGCCCGCGTCAGCCGATCCCTTCGGCGAGCTGCTCGACGCAGCCGCCGGCGGCGCACCGTGGGCCTGCCGTGAGCTGTGGGAACGCTTCGCCCCCGGCGTCGTCGGATTCGTCCGGAGTCACGGGGCCGTCGATCCGGAGGGCCTCACCAGCGAGGTCTTCCTGGCGGTGTTCCGGGCGCTGCCACGGTTCGTGGGCGACGAGGGGGGCCTGCGAGCCCTGATCTACACGATCGCCCGGCGGCGACTGGTGGACGAGCACCGCCGACGCGGCGCCCGCCCGACCGAGGTCGCGTGGGAGGCGACCTCGGACCGGCGGTGCACCCCGAGCGCGGAGGAGCTCGCCCTGGACGGCATCGCGGAGGTCGACGTGTCGGCGCTGCTGGCGACCCTCGCCCCCGACCAGCGCGAGGTGCTGACGCTGCGACTCCTCGGCGACCTCACCGTCACGCAGGTCGCCGAGCTCCTCGGGAAACGACCCGGCGCCGTGAAGGCGCTGCAGCGGCGGGGGTTGGCGAACCTGCGCCGATCCCTGGAGGCCGCCGGCTGGAGCCCCGCCGGCGCTACGGAAGGAACCCGATCATGACCAGCAGCGCGCTCAGCGACCTCGACGTCGAGCTGGTGCTCACCGGCGCCGACGTCTCCGGCCGCGACGACCTCCGCGAGCTGCAGCAGCTGGTGGCCGCGACCCGGGACCGGCTCGCGACGGCCCCGGTGACGCCCAGCCCCGAGCTCGACGCCTTCTTCCGGACCGGCCTGCTGCCCGACCTCGAGCCCGACCTCGACCTGGACCCGGTGCTGGTGCCGCTGCCGTCGAGCCGTCCCCGCTCGGGGCGTCGCGGTCTGAAGGCGGCGCTCGGCGCCACCTTCCTGTCCGCCACCTTCGTGGGTGCCGCGGCGGCGGCCGGGCTGCTCCCGGAGCCGGTGCAGGACGTGGTCGACCGGATCGTGCACCCCGCGCCGGAGACGCTGCGCCCGGCGCCGGTGCCCGGACGCGAACCGGCGCCCGGGCCTCGCTCTGTGCTCGTGCCCGCGCCCGTCCTGGTGCCCGAGGGCGGGGGAGAGGGGCAGCCGGACCAGGCCGAGCGGGACGGAGCCGCGGGTCCCGGGGAGAGCCTCACCCCGCAAGGCGGGGCGTCGGGACCGGCACCGGGGGCGCCGGGCGGGGTGGACGACGACGTCGAGGAAGACCCCTCGGAGGAGGACCGGGAGCCCGAGCGTGACGTCGACCCGCCCGAGCAGGAGGACACCGACCCGCACGAGCCCGAGGAGCCCGAGGGTCCCGACACTGATCCGGTCGACCCCGAGGAGGAGCTGGACCCGGGGCTGGACGGAGGCGAGTGACGCCGGGCGTCACCGTCGGTCAGTCCGGCGTCGCGGTGACCGCTTCCTCCGGTTTCGTGCTGAGCACGGTGTCGATGTAGTCACGGGCGGTGTCGAAGATCGAGACCTCCTTGCCCGCCTGCTCGGAGAGGTACCAGCGGTGCACGAGGATCTCGTGGAACACCTCGGCGGGCTCCAGCTTCCCGCGGGCGTCGGCCGGGACCATCGCGATGATGGGCTCGTAGATCTCCGTGAGCCAGCGGTTCGCCACGAGGTGCCGGTCCTCGCGTCCCAGATCGAAGTTGGCGGTGAACGACGCCAGGTCGTTGAGCAGCCGGCGGGCCTGGTTGTCCTCGACGTTGAGCCCCGTCAACGCCTGCAGCTCCTTCTGGTGGTGGCCCAGCTCGACCACCTTGGGCTGGATCCGCAGCGTGTCACCGCCGAAGTCGGTGACGATGTCGAGCTCGTCCACGTCGAAACCGAGGTCGTTGAGCCGCTCGATCCGCTGCTCGATGCGCCACAGCTCGTCCGCACCGAACTCCTCGGCCCCGGTCAGCTCCGCCCACAGCGCGGCGTACTGCGTGCGCAGCCTCTCCACGACCTCGGCGCCGGCCACCTCGCCGGTCACGGTGCCGCTGGCCTGCAGGTCCATCAGCTCGCCGAAGACGTTCTCGCACCCGACCGTGAGGTCGTGCTCGCGCAGCTGGGGACTCAGCTCGTCGCGCAGCTCCCCGGTCTCGGCGTCCACGAGGTAGGCGGCGAAGTCACCGGCGCTGCGCCGGAACAGCACGTTGGAGAGCGACACGTCGCCCCAGTAGAAGCCGGTGAGGTGGAGCCGCACGAGCAGCACCACCAGCGCGTCGATCAACGACGTGACGTTGTCGACCGAGAGCCCGTGGGAGAACAGGCTCCGGTAGGGCAGCGAGAACTGCAGGTGCTCGGTGATGAGTGCTGCGGGCAGCTCCTCCTCACGGTCGTCGGTGCGGCCCGTGACCACGCCCTGGGGTACGACGGCCGGCAGCCCGAGCCGCTGCAGGTCGCGCAGCAACCGGTACTCGCGGAACGCGATGTCCTCGACGGTCTCCTTCACGGCGTACACGCGGTCGTCGAGCCGCACGATGCGGACCACGTGACGGGAGAGGCCGCGGGGCAGGGGTACGACGACGTCGTCGCCCCAGTCCTCCAGCGGCGTCGACCACGGCAGGGTGACGATCGCCGGGTTCGGGCGGCTGGCCACGATCCGCAGCGCCATGGCCGTCAGCCTAGCCGGGCGCGACGGAGCAGCGCACGGCGCGGCGGAGGACGGCGGACGGACGCACGCGCGGGCTCGTCGGCCTCGCTCTAGCTGTCGCGGGTCCGGTTGAGGCGCTCGGCCAGCGACCTCGGGCGCGGCAGGTCGGCGAGGTCCTCCAGCAACAACGGCTTGCCGTCGGGGCCGGACAGCGGCACCCGCCAGTTGGGGTACTCCCGGTGGGTGCCCGGTTGGTTCTGCGTACGCCGGTCGCCGACCAGGTCGGAGACCATGACGCCGAGCAGGCGACTGGGGGAGCGGGTGAGCAGCTCGTG
The DNA here is from genome assembly GCF_019880385.1 of Nocardioides coralli. Classification (NCBI taxonomy): domain Bacteria; kingdom Bacillati; phylum Actinomycetota; class Actinomycetes; order Propionibacteriales; family Nocardioidaceae; genus Nocardioides; species Nocardioides coralli. The sequence continues at coordinate 3,016,680 of NZ_CP082273.1, read as the reverse complement.
GAGCGCCTCCACGACCTCCTGCTCCTCCGCGCCGCCGTCGACCATGCCCCGCTCGCGCAGCTGGCTGAGGACCGCCTCCTGCTCGTGGGCGGCCGCCTCCAGCTCCTCCTCGACCGAACGGGTCAGCAGCCCGAGCGACTCGCGGAGCCTGATGTGCTCGCGGGTCAGGTAACCGGCCGTCGGCGGCAGGTCGTGCGTGGTGACGGTGGCCAGGCACAGCTCGCGCCAGGTCTCGGGTGGGCGGGCCCGGCCGTCGTCCATCTCGAACCAGAGGATCGAGGTGCCGAGCACGCCCCGCTCGGCGAGGTAGTCGCGCACGAACGGCTCGACCACGCCGAGGTCCTCGCCCACCACGAACGCCCCGCCGCGGTGTGCCTCCAGCAGCAGGATGGACACCATCGCCTCGTAGTCGTAGCGGAGGTAGGCGCCCTCGACGGGGCTGCCGCCCTCGGGGATGCACCACAGGCGGAAGAGCCCCATCACGTGGTCGATGCGCAGGCCGCCGGCGTGCCGCAGCGCGGCCCGTAGCACCGCGCGGTACGGCGCGTAGCCCTGCTCGGCCAGCACGTCGGGGCGCCAGGGCGGCTGTGACCAGTCCTGGCCACGCTGGTTGAACGCGTCCGGTGGTGCCCCGACGGTCAGCCCGCGGGCCAGCACGCGCCCGAGCGTCCAGACCTCCGCCCCCGCCGGGTGCACCCCGACGGCGAGGTCGGTCAGGACGCCGACCGACATGCCAGCGTCGAGGGCTGCGGACTGGGCGGCGGCGAGCTGCTCGTCGCTCACCCACTGCAGCCACCGGAAGAAGTCGACGCGGTCCGCGAGGCGCTCGGCGGCGGCGGCGACGGCCGGGTCGTCGGGGTCCTGCAGCTCGGCCGGCCACTCCACCTCGCCCAGCGACTCGGCGAGCGCGCACCACGTGGCGAAGCGGTCGAGGTCGGCACCCTGCTGCGCGCAGAACTCGGCGTAAGCGCGCTCCCGGGCCGCCGACCGCGGGACCGCGTGCACGAGCTCGAGCGCGGCCAGCTTGGCGGCGTACGACGCCTGCCGGTCGATCAGGTCGCCGTCGTCGAACTGTCCCTCACCGTGCGCGGCGACCCGGCCCTGGTCGGCCGGGTCGAGGCCGTCGACCTCGGGGATGTCGGTGACGCGCACGTAGATCGGGTTGAGGAAGCGGCGTGAGGTGGGCAGGTAGGGGGAGTCCTCCATCGGGGGGACCGGCTCGCCCGCGTGGAGCGGGTTGACCAGCACGAACGCGGCACCCAGGTCGGCGCCCCAGCGCGCGAGACCGGCGAGGTCGCCGAAGTCGCCCACGCCCCACGACTCGCGGGACCGCACCGAGTAGAGCTGCGTCATCAGCCCCCACACCTGTCGGGCGAGCGCCGGCGGGAGGTCGAGCCGGTCGGGGGCGACGACGAGCAGCCCTTCGCCCGCGACGTCGCCGCCGTCGGCGCGCAGGGTGTGATAGCCGGGCGGCAGGTCGGCCGGCAGCTGGAACCGGGCCTCGCCGGTGACCGTGCCGTCCACGGTCCGCGGCGCGACGTCGTGGGTGACCTGGGTCGCGCTCGCCGTACCGCCGCCCTCGAGGGTGACCGTCACCGCGACCTCGACACCGTGGGGCACGTGCACCAGCACCTCGGCCGCGGTGCCGGCCCGGCCGACGGTCACGAGCGGCACCACCCGCCTCCAGGGGGCCTCCTCGTGGGCCGCGATCGCGGTGCGGACCGCCTCGTCGGTCGATGCGTCGACGTCGAGCGCGGCCAGCATGGCCTGCACGGTGGTGATCGCGACGGGGACGCGGTTGCCCTGCCAGTCCCAGTAGTCGCGCGCGATGCCGTAGCGGTCGGCGAGGTCGGCGAGCGCGGGCCACTGGTCGACGTCGTTCACGGTGTCAGCCTAGGTCCCGTCTACGATGAGCCCTCCGCCGCGTTAGCTCAGCTGGTAGAGCACCGCTCTTGTAAAGCGGTTGTCGACGGTTCGATCCCGTCACGCGGCTCCCGTCGCCGCGTGTGCCCCAGCGTGCGCCCCAGCGCTCGCTGGGACACACGCGAGTGGTCAGCGGACCCGGCGGACCTCGAACTCGCACGCCGGCTCGGCGATCGCCTGCTGGGCGTCGACCAGCCGCAGCTCCCGCTCGCCGGAGTCGAGGGTCTGCCGCAGCACCGCGAACACCGAGCTGACCGTGCGGGCTACCGCCTCGTCCGGCGAGCCGGTCGCGTGCAGGTGGGCGGTGAAGAGGGCGGCGGTGATGTCACCGGATCCGTTGGCCTTCATCGGGAGCAGCGGCGTCTCCACGAGCCAGGCCCCGTCGTCGGTGACCGCCATCAGCCCGATCGAGTCGACACCGGTCTCGACGCTGGTGACCAGCACGGTCGACGGACCCATCTCCCGCGCCTTGTCGGCGCTCTCGAGGACCTCCTCGAGGGTGGACGGCTCGGTGCCGGTCAGGAAGCCGAGCTCGAACTGGTTGGGGGTGATCACGTCGGCCACCGGCACCACCCGCTCGCGGATGATGGGCGGGATCTCCGGGTTGACGAAGCAGCCTGACTTCGCGTTGCCCATGACCGGGTCGCAGGTGTACGTCGCCGACGGGTTGGCCGCCTTGACCCGCTTGACCGCGTCCACGACGACGTCGGCGATGGCGGGACTGCCCTGGTAGCCCGACAGCACCGCGTCGCAGCTCCCGAGCACGCCGCGCTCCTCGATGCCGATGATCACCTCGGCGACCTCGCCCGGGTCGAGCAGCGGACCGCGCCAGTCGCCGTATCCGGTGTGGTTGGAGAAGTTGACCGTCAGCACCGGCCACACCTCGTGGCCGAGCCGCTGCAGCGGGAAGACGGCCGCGGAGTTGCCGACGTGCCCGTAGGCCACGTGGGACTGGATCGACAGGATGCGCATCCCACGATCCTGCCGCCGCTCGCACCGCCGCACAAACGCGGCAGGCTCACCCCGCCGGGGACTCGCCCTCGCCGAAGCCCCCGTCGGACGTCCAGCTCAGCGACCTGCCGTGCCCGGTCCAGCGGACTTGTTCGTCGTCCATGGTCAGCGAGGTCCACCCGTCGAAGCCCTCGACGACGTCGACGTCCCACTCGGTGAGGTCTCCCGTCGACACGGCGGCGAGCGACTGCATCGGGGGCTCGCCCTCATGGCACCACAGGCCGAAGTCGGCGATCGCGGCGACGATGCCGTTCTCCTCGACGATGTCGATGCCCTGGCAGGGGTGGGACTCGTCGGACACGAAGACGACCTGGGGCTCGGTCCAGGCCTGCTCGTCCGGCGAGTAGTGCTGCTCGAGCAGTCGGTCGCCGGACCGGGCGAACCAGAGCCGCACCTTGCGCCCGTCGGACAGGGTCGCCTGCTCCTCGAACTGGTGGCGGAAGTCCAGGTCGAAGGAGTCGTCAGCCGCGGCGTGGTCGTAGACCGAGGAGTCCGCCCGGGCGTCGTAAGCCCCGGGGGTGTCCCCGCCGCAACCTGCGGTGAGTGCCAGGAGCAACACCCCGAGGCTCGCGCGGGTGGGCAGCGTGGTCATCGGGGTCCCCCTGGTCCGGTCGGTTACCCCAGTGTGGGGCCGACCGACCATCGCGGTCAGGACTTCAGGCGACCTGCAGCGAACGCTTCGACAGCCCCATCCAGAACCCGTCGATCACCTGCGTGACCGGCTCGGTGGGGTCGGTGGCGGCGCCGAGGGTGACGAAGAGCGGGGTGTAGTGCTCCACCGTCGGGTGGGCGTAGGGCATGCCTGGCGCGCTCGCGGCGTACGCCGCCAGGGTGTCGACGTCGCCGCGGGTCAGTGCCTCGGCTGCCCACCTGTCGAACTCGGTGGACCACGCGGGTGCCGGGGCGTCGATGCGGAACTCGGTGACGAAGCGCAGGCCGTGGGTGAGGAACCCCGAGCCGATCACCAGCACGCCCTCGTCACGCAGCGGCCGCAACCGCTCGCCGAGCCGGAGTAACCGGCCGGGGTCCTGCGTGGGCAGTGACATCTGGAGGACGGGGATGTCGGCCGCGGGGTACATGAGCTTGAGCGGCACCCACGCGCCGTGGTCGAGGCCGCGGCCGGCGTGCTGGTGGACCGGCTCGTCCGGCGGCATCATCGCGGCGACGCGAGCGGCGAGGGTCGACGCGTCGGGGGTGTCGTAGCGCTCCTGGTAGTACCGCGGCGCGAAGCCGCCGAAGTCGTAGACCAGCGGGACACCACTGGCCGAGAGCGACACCGGCGCCGACTCCCAGTGGGCGCTGACGATGAGGATCGCGGTGGGGCGGGGCAGGTCGACGGCCCATGCCGCGAGCTGGGCCGACCACACCGGGTCGTCGAGGAGTGGTGGGGCGCCGTGGCCCAGGTAGAGGGCGGGCATCCGGTCGGACATGGCTGCTCCTGTAGTTCAGGATTCAACCATAGCCCATCCGCGGTCCCACGCGACCGGCTCGCCTCCCTGGTCCTGCAGCAGCCGGTCGACCCGGCTGAAGGGCCGCGACCCGAAGAACCCGCGCCGGGCCGAGAGCGGCGAGGGATGGGCGGACTCGACCCAGGGGACGCCACCGAGCAGCGGCTTGAGGGACTGCGCGTCGCGGCCCCAGAGGATCGCGGCCAGCGGCCCACCCCGCGCGGCCAGCGCCCGGATCGCGCACTCGGTGACCTCCTCCCACCCCTGCCCGCGGTGGCTGGCGGGCTCGCCGGGCCGCACGGTGAGGACCCGGTTGAGCAGCATCACTCCCTGCTCGGCCCACGCGGTGAGGTCCCCGTGACGGGGCGGCTGGACGCCGAGGTCGTCCTTGAGCTCGACGTAGATGTTGCGCAGGCTCGCCGGGATCGGCCACACGTCGCGGGCGACCGCGAAGCTCAGCCCGATCGGGTGGCCCGGAGTCGGGTAAGGGTCCTGGCCGACGACCAGCACCCGGACGTCGGCCATCGGCCGCTCGAAGGCGCGGAGCACGTGGTCGCCGTGGGGGAGGTAGGGCCGGCCGGCGGCCATCTCCTCGCGCAGGAAGCGCCCCATCGCGGCGATCCGGTCGTCGACGGGCGCCAGCGCCTCGGCCCAGTCGGGGGCCACCAGCCCCCGGTCGACCAGCCCCGCCAGCGCGCTCACGACGGGGACGCTAGCCGACCGCCCGTGGCAGGTCAGCGCCAGTACGCGCGGCGCGGCAGGTGGGGCGGGCGACCCCGCTCACCGACGTAGACGTCCAGGATCGCGTGGTGGTCGCGGTTGCCCGCGTACGACTGGTTGGCCACCAGCACCCGCCGGCCCAGGAAGGTCGCGTTGGACGGGGTGTGGAACGGGATGGGGGAGCCGTTCTCGCCCGTGCCCGGCGCGTCGGGGAACCGGTCGAGCTCCTCCCCGGTCGGCGACAGCACGACCAGCTGGTTGGTCGGCCCGGCGTTGGCGAGGTAGATCCGGCCGGTCCGCCGGCCGATGCCGAACCCGTCGGGCAGGTCGCTCGGCAGCGAGGTCCACAACGTCCGCATGCGACCCGGACCGCCCGAGCGGCGGACGGGCAGTCGGTAGAGCTTGCCGTTGGTCGGCGCGGTGCCGTCGGTGGCCGTCGACTGCTGGCTGATCAGCAGGTCACGCCGGCCGGGCCGGAAGACGATGCCCGTGGTGCCGAAGTCTGTGCCGTCCAGCCGGGGCGAGGTGAACCACGGCTGCGGCTGACGGGTCCGGCGGGGGATCCGCCAGATCACGGCCTGGGCGTAGTCGGTGACGAACAGCGCGCCGCGGGGGCCCCACGTGGCGTAGTTCGGGATCGGCGCCTCGTCCTGCACGTTGGGCGAGCAGGGAGCCTCCCCGCCCCCGCAGGCCGGCAGGTCCGGGATGGTGGCCCAGGTCCGGAACCGTCCGGTGCGGGGGTTCAGCGTCATCACGCGGGCCGTCGACTTCTCCAGCAGCACCAGCCGGCCGCGGCGGTCCTGGTGGGCGACCTGCACGCCGTGGTCGCGGGACAGGTCCTGCCCCGGCACGGTCCACGACCGCAGCAGGGTTCCGTCGCCGGTCCACTCGCGCACCAGCGACGGCGTGGTGTCGCCGCGCGGGTCGGTGTAGGTGCCGGCGTAGACCCGGCCGTTGCGGTGGACGTGGACGTACGCCGGGAAGCCCGGTGCGCCCACCCGGGCGAGCACCCGCGTGTCCCACCGCTCCCGCTCGGCGGCCTGCGCCGGCGCGACCGGCAGCAGCAGCGCCAGGGCCAGCGCCGCCGCGGCGAACCGGGTCACCGCAGCCGCTCCAGCACCTCGAGCGCGGCACGCTTGCCGGCCCGCACGGCGCCGTCCATGTAGCCGGCCCAGTAGGTGGAGGTCTCGGTGCCGGCCCAGTGGACGCGGCCGAAGGGCCGACGGATCGCCGGGCCGTGGGCCGTCATGGTCCCGGGCGCGTAGTTGGCGATCGGTCCGCCGCGGGTCCACGGCTCGTCGAACCAGTCCTGCTCGACGTACTCGATCGGGTCGAGGGCCTGCTCGCCGAACATGTCGGCGAAACCCTGGAGGACGGCACGCCGACGCTCGCGCCGCGACCGGATGCCGTACTCCTGCCAGGTCGCACCGCCGACGAAGGCGAGCAGCACCCCCGGCTCCCCGCGGCGCGGGCAGTTGTCGAAGGCGACCCGGACCGCCCCGGCGTCGTTGAGGCCGAAGCCGTTGAGCCCCGCCTCGCGCCAGAACGGCTTCTCGTAGACGGCGTCGCACTTCATCAGCCGACCCATGTCGAGCTGGCGCAGCAGCCGGGCTCGCTGGCGGGGCAGCTGAGGGTGCCAGTCGATGTCGAGCACCAGCGGCGGTGGGCAGGCGACGACGACGCGCTTCGCCCGGACGGATCCGCGGGCGGTGTGCACGACGGCGTGCCCGTCACGCTGCACGATGCGCCGCACCGGCGCCTCCAGCGCCACGACGTCGCCGAGCTGGCGGGCCAGCCGCAGCGGGATCAGCTGGGAGCCGCCGACGTAGCGACGCTCCTGGGCGCCGTTCGTGGTCTCGCTGTTGCGCTCGAAGGTGCCGACGTTGCGCTCGTTGCCGGAGCAGGCCACGAACCACAGCACGTAGAGGAAGGAGAGGTCGGCGGGCTCGGCCCCGAAGCCGGGCTGGGTCCAGCACTCGATGAGGTTGGAGACGCCCTCGCCGTTGACGGCGTTGTCCATGATCCACTCCCGCAGGGTGATGGCGTCCCACTCGGCTGCGCGCGGGTGGCGCCACGGCGCGTCCACGGGGATCTCCGCGGCGTAGGAGTTGATGCGGTTCAGCAGGATCCCCGCGTCCGGGAGGATCGTGGGGTCGGGCGGGATCGTGCCCTGGTACTCCACCCGCCCCGTGGTGGAGGAGATGTAGACGGAGTTGCCGTCGACGTACTCCTTGAACTCCGCGACGCCGAGCTGGCGGGCGAGCTTGCGGATGTGGTTCTGGGTCGGGCCGACGAAGGCGCCGCCGGACTCGACCACGCCGCCGCTGTCGAGGTGGTGGTTGAGGACGCGCCCGCCGACGCGGTCGCGGGCCTCGACCAGCACGACGTCGACACCGCGGCGCGCCAGCTTGCGGGCGGTGACCAGGCCGGAGATGCCGCCGCCCACGACCACCACGTCGGTGGAGCGGGGCAACGGACCCATCCGTCCGGCGACGGCGGGGGCCGTGAGGATGCCCGTGGTCAGGCCGCCGGCGGCGAGGCCACCCAGGGCGGCGCCGCCCAGCAGCGTGCGGCGGGTCAGGTCGGTCGACGGGGACATTCACCCTCCAGAAACATGAACCTGTGTCAGATTCGGGTCTCAGGGTACACTGGTGCGCGTGCCTGTGGTCCGGGACAACGAGCGACCTCCCCCGAAGCGACGTGTCCCCACGCAGGAACGCAGCCGCCGCCGCGTCGAGATGATCCTCGACGCGGCGGAGCGGCTGGTGCTCGAGCACGGCGTGGAGCACCTGACCACCCGCGACGTCGCGCAGGCGGCGCAGGTCCCGGTGGCATCGCTCTACCAGTACTTCGCCGCCAAGGAAGACGTGCTGATCGCACTCGCCGAGCGCCACATGGCGGAGATGGACGAGCAGGTCATGACCGACCTCGCCGCGGTCGACCCGCTCACCGTCGAGGGCCTCGTCCGCAGCGTCATGCAGTCCTTCCGGCGGGTCTACGACCGGAGGCGGGCGTTCGTGGTGATCTACCTGCGCGGTCGTACCAACACCGCCGTCCACCGCTTCGGTCGCGACCACAACCGGCGGGTGGCGCGCATGCTCCGGGAGTTCGCCGTCGACGCGGGGATCGCGGAGGCAGACCTGCCTCCGGCGGCCGCGGAGCTCGCCGTCGAGATCGGCGACCGGGTCTTCCAGCTCGCCTACGACAAGGACCTGCGCGGTGACGACTTCCTCGTCGAGGAGGGGATGGCGATGGTGGCCGGCTACCTCGAGCAGTACGCCACGCCCGCCGGTCGCACCGGGGTCCCGCTGGACCGCTAGGGAGCAGCAGGGCCCAGCCCGAGGTCGGCGTTGAACTCGCTTCCCGGGATCGCCCCGAGGTCCAGCAGCCCGGTCGCCAGGTTCGCGACCTCGCCGTTGCGCACCGGCTGCACGACGTCGTACGCCGGCTGGCCGGTGGCCGGGTCGAGCCGCTCGGGGTTCTGCACGTAGAGGTCCTCGCCCGCCGGGACTCCGTCGCCCCACACGAAGAACGGGATCGTGTAGTTGGCCGGGTCGGTGGTGTCGAGGTGTCCCGTGCCGGTGCCGCCGTGGTCGCCGGTGAGCACCACGACGGTGCTCGCGGCGAGGCCGGGGTCGCCGGCGACGGCGTCCAGGACGGCCCCCACCAGCTCGTCGGTGCGCCGGACCGCCTGCAGGTACTCCGGCGAGAGCCACCCGTGCGTGTGCCCGGCGTCGTCGGGGTTGTCGAGGTGCAGGAAGCTGAACGACGGCGGGTTGCTCAGCAGCCGCTCGACGAGCAGCTCGGTGAGCCGGCCGGAGTCGACGTGGTTGACGTAGATGTCGATCTTGTCGCGGCCGTTGTCCGGCCCGGTGGTGTCGGGCGCACCGTTGACGGCGTTCCACGACTGGTCGAGGACGTCGAACTTGGGCTTGCCGACGTAGAGCGCGGTCGTCCCGCCCGCGTCGTGGACCAGGTCGAAGACGCTGTGGACGTACTCACCCGCGGCCTGGTGCACCGTCACGGTGCTCTTGTAGTTGAAGGTCACGCCGTGACCACCGGGCAGGTCGATGCGCCGGCCGGTGACCATCGAGGTGTGGTTGGGCAGGGTCCGGGTCACCTCGATCATCGTGCGGGCGTTGAGGGTGCTCGACCCCTCGGCGGCCAGCCGGTGGTAGCTCGGGATGTCGGCGGGGCCCAGGAGCGGCCACGCCGCGGGGCTGAGGCCGTCGACGGAGATTGCCACGACGTGGGTGACGTCCTCGCCGGGCGGGTCGGCCGGAGGCTCCGGCGGCGGGGTGCTGCAGCCGGCCGCGAGCCAGGTCGCGGCCGCGTCGAACATCGCCCAGCCCGCGGCCGTGAACCGGCGGACACCGATGTCGCCGGCCGGGAACGAGAGCCGGCAGGCGGGAGCGGGCTGCCCCGAGAACAGGGGGTCGCCGGCGGCGACGGCGAAGATGGTGGAGCGTGGTCCGCTGGTGGCGACGGTGTGGCCCGACGCGGTCGGCACGCCCCAGGACATGCGGGTCGTGGACCCGGTCTGGATCGTCACCGTGCCGCTGTACCCGGCGGCCAGCGGGTGGGCGGGATCGGTGATGACCACGTCGGTGGCCCGGCGGTTGCCGTAGTGCGTGCCGAGCGTCGGGCCGGTGAGCCCGTAGTCGTCGAAGAGCTGTGGCTGCGCGACGACCAGTGGCGCGGTCGCGGCGGAGAGAGAGGCCACGCCGGCGAGCCAGTGCTTGGCGGTCTGCGCGACCAGGACGAAGGCATGGCCGGTGGCGTCGCCCGGTCCCACCGTGTTGTCGTCGGCGAGGACCGGCGTCAGCCCGAGCGACTGCAACCGGGCCAGGATCTCCTGGTCGCCGGCGCTCGGAGTGGTGGGCCGGGAGACGACGACCAGCACGGTGGAGCTCACGGGGGCGGCGCCGCTGGCGCTGTCGTCCGGCAAGGGGCCCGGCAGGGTCGCGGCGAGACACGCCCCGACGCCGGCGATCAGCACCGCGGCTCCCCGGGACCGGACTCGTCGTCCCTCCATGCCGACCGCCTCCCCCCGAACCACTGGTGATGTGGCCTGACGGTCGCATCGAGTCCGCTGCCTCGGCACCGTCACCGACGTCGGACCCTCGCGAGGCTAGAGGACGATCACCGTCGGGTAATCCCTCATTTGCGGTACGCCGCGCGGGCCTACGCTGGCCCGATGGGTCGCCGCGCCACGGTCGAGGACGTCCATGCCCTTGCCCGGGCCATGCCCGGCGCCCGGGTGGCTGCCGGCGGGAGGACGGTCTACCAGGTGTCGGGCCGCAGCTTCGTGTTCTTCCGCAACCCGCGTCCGGACGCGGTCGACCCGGAGACGGGGGAGCGTTACGACGACGTCATCGTGCTCTGGGTGGAGTCCGACGAGGCGAAGCAGGCCCTGGTCCTCGACCAGAGCACCCCCTTCTTCACCACGCCCCACTTCGACGGCCATCCCTCGGTGCTGCTGCGGGGTGCCCACGTGGGACGGCTCTCCTACGACGAGCTCGCCGAGGTCGTCCAGGACGCGTGGCTCTCGCGGGCCTCCCGCACGGCCGCCCGGCGGTGGCTCGAGGAACGAGGGCTGGAGAGCTAGCCGCTCAGCGTGACAGTGCGCGCGACCCGCCGGAGCCGTAGCGACGACGGGGGTTGGCGCCGATGGCGTCACGCGACGGCCCGCCGCGGCGCTGCGCGCGACCGGCCGGAGTCGTGACGGGCTCGGTGGTGTCGGTCGACCACCGGTCGATCCACTCGTCCATGACCACCCACGTCGACCCGCGGGCGTCGCGGCCGGTGAGCATCCCGAGGTGACCCCCGGGAACGACCTCGAAGCGGACCTCCTGCGAGCCGCTCAGGAGAGGAACCACGGCCTTGACCGCCGGGATCGGCGCGATGCCGTCGGTCGAGCCCCCGAAGACGAGGACCGGAGCGGTGACGTCGCCGAGCCGGATGGTGCGGTCGTCGAGGTCGAAGGTGCCGTCGACCAGCGCGTTGTTCTTGATGAAGCGGTGGTAGAGCTGGCCGAAGGACCGGCCGGGGTAGGCGATCATGTTGTCGGTGAACCGGTCGACGGCCTCGAGCTGGGCCAGGAAGTCGGGGTCGTCGAGGTTCTGTGCGATCGCCAGCGGCTTGGTCACGAGCTTCTGGAACGACGAGAGCTGGAAGGCCCACTTCACCAGCGGCTTCGGGGCCCCGCCCATCGCCTGGTAGGCCCGGGTGATCGCGCCGCGCCCGCCGGTCACCCGCAGCAGGGGGCGCAGCGGTGCCACCAGCGGCACCCGGGTGATGTCGAAGGGCGAGCCCACCACGGTCAGCGAGGCGATCGGCAGGTCGGGGGCGTCGGCGGCGGCCAGCAGGGTGAAGATCCCCCCGAGGGACCACCCCACGACGTGCACCGGCCGACCCCCGGCATGGGCGGAGGTCTCCCGGACCGCGGCCGGGACCACCTCCTCGATCCAGTGCTCCATGCCCAGGTTGCGGTCGCGGAAGGACACCGCGCCGTACTCCACGAGGTAGGTGGGCCGCCCGGCGTCGACGAGGTGCTCCACCACGGAGCAGCCCCGCCGCAGGTCGTAGCAGAGGGACGGGGCGGCCAGCGGCATCACGAGCAGCACGGGGTCGCCCTGCTCGCGCACCTGCGCGACGGGCCGGTAGTGGTAGAGCTCGCGCAGCGTCCCCTCGTCGATCAGCGTCCGCGGCATGGGGCGCAGGTCGGCCAGGCCGCCGTAGAGCACCTTGTGGGCGACGTTGCCGGCCGCGGACACGACCTGATCGGGCTTGGGGATCAGATCCATGGCGCCGAAGTTACCCGACCCCGGGCCCATCGCCCGGTGACCGGTCGCCGGGGCTCTGGTGCCTCACTCGGGTGACACGGGCTTCACGGCCTTGCCGTGCCCCGGACGGATGTCTGCGAGGGCCTCGAGGAAGCTGCCCGCCCAGGCGGTGACGTCACGGGTGAGGACCGTCTTGCGCATGGCCCGCATCCGCTTGGTGGTCTCCTTCTCGTCGGCCCGGTAGGCCTCGAGCATCGCCGCCTTGATGCCGTTGATGTCGTAGGGGTTGACCTGCCAGGCCTGCCGCAGCTCGGCGGCCGCCCCGGCGAACTCCGAGAGGACCAGGGCGCCGGCGTCGTCGTAGCGGCAGGCGACGTACTCCTTGGCCACGAGGTTCATGCCGTCACGGAACGGCGTGACGACCATGATGTCGGCGGCACGGTAGAGCGCGGCCATCTCCTCGCGCGGGTACGCCGCGTGGAGGTAGCTGATGGCGGGGCGGCCGATCCGTCCCAGGTCGCCGTTGACGTGACCGACGAGCCGGTCGATCTCGTCGCGGAGGATGCGGTACTGCTCGACCCGCTCCCGCGAGGGGCTCGCGACCTGGACGAACACCGCGTCCTCGACGTCGAAGTGGCCGTCCTCGATCAGCTCCCCGAAAGCGCGGAGCCGGGCGTGGATGCCCTTGGTGTAGTCGAGCCGGTCGACCCCGAGGAACACCTTGGTGGGGTTGCCGAGCGCTTCGCGAATCTCCTTGGCGCGCGCCGCCACGGAGTCCTGCCGGGCCAGCTCCTCGAAGGAGCCTGTGTCGATGGAGATCGGGAACGCCGCGGCCCGGACCGTGCGGTCGTCGGGCAGGTAGATGAGGTCGCGGTGGGTCTTGTGGCCGACTCGTTGCCGCACCAGCCGCACGAAGTTCTGGGCGCCCCCGGACATCTGGAAGCCCACGAGGTCGGCGCCCAGCAGGCCCTCGAGGACCTGTCGGCGCCACGGCAGCTGCGCGAAGAGCTCCGCCGGCGGGAAGGGGATGTGCAGGTAGAAGCCGATCCGCAGGTCGGGCCGCGCCTCGCGCAGCATCTGCGGCACGAGCTGGAGCTGGTAGTCGTGCACCCAGACGGTCGCCCCCTCCTCGGCGACCTCGACCGCCTTCGCGGTGAAGCGCTCGTTGACGCGGACGTAGGCGTCCCACCACTCGCGGTGGAACTCCGGCTTGGCGACGACGTCGTGGTAGATCGGCCACAGGGTGGCGTTGGACATCCCCTCGTAGAACTCCTCGACCTCCTCGGCCGTGAGCTCCACGGGCACCAGCGACAGGCCGTCGTCCTCGAACGGCTCCAGGTCCGTCTCCGTGCCGCCGGGCCAGCCGATCCAGACGCCGTCGTTGGCGCGCATCACCGGGTCGAGCGCGCTGACCAGGCCGCCGGGGGAACGGCGCCAGCCCCGCGACCCGTCGGGCAGGTCGACGCGGTCGACCGGCAGCCGGTTGGCGACGATGACGAGCTGGCTCCGAGAGGTCACGGGGCCCAGCCTAGGTCGCCACACCAGCGGCGTCCGCTCCGTAGCGGACGCCGATCTGCCGCCGGACGTCGTCCATGAGCTGCATGACCCGCAGCGACCGCGCGTGGGGGACCCATGGGCTCTCACCCAGGCCCTCGCGGACGCACCGGCCGACCTCGGCGGCCTCGTTGCCCAGGCCCGAACCCAGGACCGGCTCGGGTGGGTCGATCCGCTCCGGCTCACCACCGACCGGGGTCCAGACGGCGTACGCCGGGTGGTGGAAGTCGCCGGGCAGGTCGATGCGGCCGGTGTCGGTGGCGAGGCTGGCGGTGCGCGGGGAGGCGGAGGTCATCGAGGCGGTGCTGACCGACACCGCCTCGCCGTGGCGCGCGGCCACCGCGACGTCGACGTCGACGCCACGCTCGTCGAGCACCGCGGTCGCGCGGACCTCCGTGGCCGGCCCGAGCAGCAGGTCGGCCAGCGTCAGCGGGTAGACCCCCATGTCCAGCAGTGCCCCCGCACCGAGGGCCGGGTCCCGGAGCCGGTGCTCCGGCGGCACCTGCACCACGAAGCCCAGGTCGGCGTGGAGCTGCCGGGGCGCGCCGAAACGGCCCGACCGGAGCCCATCGGCGACCGCCCGCACCACGGGGTGGCAGGCCATCCACATCGCCTCCATGAGGAAGAGCCCGCGCGTCGAGGCGAGCGCCACCAGGGTCTCGGCCTCGGAGAGGTTGAGGGTCAGCGGCTTCTCGCACAGCACGTGCTTGCCTGCCTCGAGGGCCATCCGGGTGTCCTCGAGGTGCAGCGCGTGCGGGGTGGCGACGTAGACCACCTCGACCTCGGGATCCTCGACGAGCGCGCGGTAGGTGCCGTGTGGCCGCCCGCCGTAGGCGGCTGCGAATCGGTCGGCCGAGGCCTGGGTCCGGGAGCCGACAGCGACGAGGCGGGCGCCCGGAACCTCTCGCAGTTCACGGGCGAAGCTCTCGGCGATCTTGCCGGTGGCGAGCACGCCCCAGCGCACGGGTTCCTCCATCGGTCCATCCAACCTCATGCGCGACCCGCTGCGACGGGGGCGAGCTGTGCGACTTGTGCGACGACTCGCCCCGATCGAATGACACCGTTGTGGTTCGGACCGTTAGAGTGACGCTCAGCAACGAGTCGATCCCAGGGGAGATGCGCATGGACGCCGCGAACGCCCTCCACGGCCACGAGGCCGGAGGCCAGCCGGGCCTGAGCGACCGCGACCGCGAGATCCTCGAGTTCGAGCGGCACTGGTGGAAGTACGCCGGGGCCAAGGAGACCGCGGTCCGCGAGAAGTTCGACATGTCCTCGACCCGCTACTACCAGGTCCTCAACGCCCTCATCGACCGTCCGGAGGCGCTGGAGGCCGACCCGCTGCTCGTCCGCCGGCTGCGCCGGCTCCGCGCCGCACGCCAGCGCCAGCGCTCGGCGCGGCGCCTCGGCTTCGAGGTGTGACGGTGCGGCCGCCGAAGTCGCGCAGCCAGCGCGGCGTCGCCTTCCCCTCCCCGGTCGCGATCCTCAGCATCATCGCCGTGGCCATGGCCGGCGTCGCCTTCGTCGCGACCCAGGGCCAGGAGCCCACCGAGCGCGAGGTCACGCCTGTCGCCCAGCCCGACGCCGGCAAGGCCTCCCCGACCCCGACCCAGCAGCTGCCCTCGGCCAAGCCCGAGAAGATCCGGCCCCAGGTCGTCCGGGGCGACGTCTACGTCGAGGTCTACAACAACTCCGGGATCACCGGTCTGGCCGGCCGCTACGCCGGTACCGCCACCGAGGTCGGCTGGCAGGTCGTCGGCTCGGACAACTGGTACGGCACCGTCACCGCCTCCACCGTCTACTACCCCGCGCGGCTCGAGGCGGCCGGCAAGCTGCTGGCCCTCGACCTCGGCATCAAGCGCGTCGTACCGGCGATCGACTCGATGCGCCTCGACCGGCTGACCGTCGTGCTGACCGGGGATGCTGCCTGACCGACCCTTCCCCCCGGGTCGAGCCGTGGTGAGATGGGACGGTGGAGTTCACGTCGCCGGAGGCCGAGCAGCGCTACGCCGACCTCGGCGGCGCCCTGGCCGCCACCGTGGTCGGGCTCGACTTCGACG
The DNA here is from genome assembly GCF_019880385.1 of Nocardioides coralli. Taxonomy (NCBI): domain Bacteria; kingdom Bacillati; phylum Actinomycetota; class Actinomycetes; order Propionibacteriales; family Nocardioidaceae; genus Nocardioides; species Nocardioides coralli. The sequence goes on along the minus strand of NZ_CP082273.1, from coordinate 3,001,182 downwards.
GCGTCCTCTCCCCGATCGTCGAGGACCCGTCCCAGGCCCACATCCACCCCGGTGCGGCGTCCGTGCTGGCCGACCTCGCGGAGGTCGTCCGCGCGATCGCGGTGATCACGGGCCGACCCGCCCGACAGGCGCTGGCGCTGGGTGACCTCGACAACCTCGGCGCCGAGATGGGGGAGCACGGGCGCGAGCTGTTCGTCTTCGGCCAGTACGGCAACGAGCGCTGGTCCTCGACACAGCGTCGGGTGATCTCCCCACGACCGCCGCACGGCCTGGCGACCTTCCAGCGCGAGCTGCCGGGTCTGCTCCGCCGAGCCGACGCCGCCGAGGCGCACGTGGAGGAGAAGGGCCTCGCGGTGGCGGTGCACACCCGGCGGCTCCCCGACCCGGCCGGTGCCCGGGAGCGGCTGCTGCCGGCGATGCGGGAGCTCGCGGAGGCGCACGGTCTCGTGGTCGAGCCGGGGCGCAACGTGGTGGAGGTCCGCTCCTCGGGCATGACCAAGGGTCACGCCGTCGAGACCCTGGTGGGGGAGCTGGACGCGGGCGGCTTCCTCTTCGCCGGTGACGACCTCGGTGACCTCGAGGCCTTCGCCGCGGTCGAGAAGCTGCGCGCGGAGGGCATGCCGACCCTGCTCGTGTGCTCGCTTTCCGATGAGGAGTCGGCGCTGGCCGACCGGGCCGACGTCGTCGTCGACGGTCCCGACGGGGTCCTCGACCTGCTCCGCGACCTGACCCGCCGCGCCACTGCGGAGATCTCCGGGTAACGCAACGTCCGTGCCGCTCCCGGTACGCCGCAACGTGCCGGGAGCAGCACCGCCGTTGCGTTACCCGCGATCGACCGCTGGAGCGCCCATCCAGCATGCGGGACCGTCGTACGGATGCTGAGACATCCGCCGTAGGGTCGTGACCAGCTCATCGAGAGGGACCGAGGGAACGGCCCGTTGACGTCCCGGCAACCGCCACCGCCAGCTCCGACCGGCAGTGGAGACGGTGCCAAGTCCGGCCCACGGCGAGAGTCGCCGCGGGGAAGATGAGGAGGAGGATCCCCGTGAGCCTGACGACCCGACCGGTCGCCGACCCCACCACCCCGACCCGGGAGGGCGCCTTCGGCCACGCCCGGACCCTGTCCTGCCGCGAGTGCGGGCACCAGGCGCCGCTCGGCCCCCACTACGCCTGTCCGGAGTGCTTCGGCCCGCTGGAGGTGGCCTACGACTTCCCGACGGTGACGCGCGAGCAGATCGAGGCCGGGCCCCGCAACATCTGGCGCTACAAGGCGCTGCTGCCGGTCCCCGACGACATCGAGCAGAGCCCCAACACCGAGCCCGGCTTCACCCGGCTGCTGCGCGCCGACAACCTCGCCCGGGAGCTCGGCCTGACCCGGCTGTGGGTCAAGGACGACTCGACGAACCCCACCAACTCCTTCAAGGACCGCGTGGTCGCCTGCGCGCTCAGCGCCGCCCGGGAGCTGCACGCCAGCGTCTTCGCCTGTCCCAGCACCGGCAACCTCGCCAACGCCGTGGCCGCCGCCGGGGCCCGCGCCGGCATCCGGACGGTCGTCTTCATCCCCAGCAACCTCGAGCACCCCAAGCAGGTCAACTCCGCCGTCTACACCGACCGCCTGGTGGCGGTGAACGGCAGCTACGACGACGTGAACCGGCTCGCCTCCGAGATCGCCGGCGAGGAGGAGGGGTGGGCGTTCGTCAACGTCAACGTGCGGCCCTACTACGCCGAGGGCTCCAAGACCCTCGGCTACGAGATCGCCGAGCAGCTCGGCTGGCGACTGCCCGACCAGGTCGTCATCCCGGTCGCCTCCGGCTCCCAGCTCACCAAGGTCGACAAGGCGTTCCGCGAGCTGGTCGAGCTGGGTCTGGTCGAGGACAAGCCGTACCGGATCTTCGGTGCCCAGGCGACCGGCTGCTCGCCGGTCAGCACCGCGTTCAAGTCCGGTACGGACGCGGTCCGCCCGGTGCGGCCGGACACGATCGCCAAGAGCCTCGCGATCGGCAACCCCGCCGACGGCGTCTACGTGCTCGACATCTGCCGACGTACCGGCGGTGCGGTCGAGGACGTCAGCGACGACGAGGTCCGCGAGGGGATCCTGCTCCTGGCCCGCACCGAGGGCATCTTCACCGAGACCGCCGGTGGGACGACGGTGGGTGTGCTGCGCAAGCTGGTCGCGACCGGCCGGCTCGACCCCGACCTCGAGACGGTCGTCATCAACACCGGGATGGGCCTGAAGACGCTCGACGCCGTCGCCGACCGGGTCGGGGCGGCGGCCACCATCGAGCCCTCCTACGACGCCTTTGCCGCCACCGGCCTCACCGGCTGACCACCCTGGGAGAGAGGAGACCCATGAGCGTCCAGGTCCGGATCCCGACCATCCTGCGCACCTACACCGGCGGCGAGTCCGAGGTGAGCGCGAGCGGCACCACCCTCGCCGAGGTGCTCGACGACCTCGAGGGCAGCTATGCCGGCATCCGGGGTCGCATCGTGGACGAGACCGGCGAGCTGCGTCGTTTCGTCAACGTGTACGTCGGGAACGACGACGTCCGCTTCCTCGACAACCTCGCCACACCCACCCCCGACGGCACCCAGGTCTCGGTGATCCCGGCGGTCGCGGGCGGCTGCTGAGCAGCCATCCGCAGGGACCGGACCCGATCCCTCGAATCGGCCCCGGCGGTGCGGCTGCGGTGGCACCATGACCCCGTGCCGCACCGGACCCACGCCCTCGTGGCGACGGTGCTCGTACTCGGCCAGGGCGTCCTCACCCCGGGAGCGGTGAGCACCTCAGCACCGTCGCAGCCGGAGGCACCCACCGGCGTGACCGCCGCCGCGGGGGAGCAGCGGGCCACGGTCGCCTGGGTGCCCCCGGCCGCCGGCACCGTCCCCCCACCCGAGACCCGGATCACCCGGGGACCCCGGCCGCGCGGCGTCGTGCCACGCCGCAGCTCCCGCTTCACCTGGGCGAGCACGCCTGAGGGGCTCCCGACGCGCTGCACGCTCGACCGTCGCGCCGTGCCGTGCGAGGACGGGGAGCTGCGTCTGTCCGGCCTCGGGCCGGGCACCCACGGCTTCACCGTCGCCGCACGGGATCCCGACGGTGGCGAGGACCCCAGCCCGGCGGCGCGCTTCTGGACCGTCCCCCTCGACGACCGGCACCTGGACGTCGGATCCGGGTGGCGGCGCGGCCGCCAGCCGGCCGCCTACCGGGGGACGCTGCTGCGAGCGACCAGGCGCGGTGCGACGCTCAGCACCCCGGGCATCGACGTACGCGCCCTCGCCCTCGTGGCCTCGGTGGGCCCGCGGGCGGGCTCTGTCACGGCCTTCCTCGGCGGGCGGCGACTGGGGGAGTTCGACCTGCAGGCGCCCTCGCGCCGCACCCGGCGGGTGATCCCGCTGGCGAGCTTCGCGGGCGTCCACAACGGACGGATCCGGGTCGTCGTCCGCAGCCGCGGGAAGCCCGTCGTTGTCGACGGGCTGGCGGTCGAGACGTGGTTCGTCGCGCCCCGCCAAACCGACTAGACGGCTGCGTAAAGAATCCCCGGAAACCGGGCGTCCGCGGCGTCGGGTGGCTTTACTGATGGGTCTGGGGATTCTCGGGGTGGGGATTGTCCGGGCCGTGGGTGCCCGGACGTGGGGTCATGTTGGGGAGTGAGGCCCGTATGCGTCGTCAAGCGCGGGACCGGGGAGCCGCCGCCGTCGAGTTCGCCCTCGTCGTGCCGCTGCTGATCATGCTGGTCTTCGGCATCATCGACTTCGGCTACCTGATCAACCGGGTGTCGGTCGTCAACAACGCGGCGCGGGACGCCGCCCGGGTCGCGAGCCTGAACGGCACCGAGGCCGAGGTCTCGGCGACCGCAACCCAGGCGCTGAACGGGATCCCGGGCACGAGCGTCACGGTCACGTGCCGCAAGGCGGACGGCTCGAACTGCGGGAGCTACGACACCGACGCCGACAGCGGGGGCACCGCGGTGGTGACCATCACCTACGTCCACGACATGATCACGCCGGTCGCGGCGATCTTCGCCGACTCGATCAACCTCTCGCGGACCGCCGAGATGAGGATCGAGTGAAGCGCGTCGTACGCCGCGCAGCGCGGCGTGGCCAGGAGCGCGGCGCGGTCGCCCTCATCGTCGCCGTGCTGGCCGTGGTGCTGCTCGGCATGGCGGCCATGGGCGTCGACATCGCCCACCAGGTCGCGAAGAAGCAGTCGCTGCGCGACACGATGGACACCGCCGCCCACGCCGGCGCCTACGAGCTGCCCGACAACGGGGCCGGGGCCGCTGCTGCGGCCGTGGCCATGGCCAAGGCCAACGACCCCACGGCGAACCCGGTGGCCGACCTGTGGTGCGTGGTGGGCTCCGTGGGGACGCCCCCGACCGTCAACGTCGCCCACATCCCCTCGTCCTGCAACCCGGGACCTGCGCCCTACACCGCCATCACCTATCCCGGCCTGGTCTGCGACGACTCCATCTGTGCCATCCCCTGCGTCCCCGCCCAGGGCGACACGTGCAACACCCTGCGGGTGGCGGACTCCAAGGACGTGCCGTTCGCCTTCGCGCCGGTGCTCGGCTACGACGAGGGCAGCACGGGCGTCGTCGTGAGCACGGCGTGCAAGGGCTCGTGCGGCACAGGTGCGCCCAACCCGATGGACGTCGCGGTGGTGGCCGACCGCACCGGCTCGATGAGCTCGGCCGACAAGAACTCCATGATCGCCGGCATCAAGAGCATGTTCTCGGTGATGACGCCGGCCCAGCAGTACGTCTCGCTGGGCACGATCGGCCCGGCCCGGACCTCGGCGGCCAGCGATCCTGTCTGCCGCACCGACCCCTACAGCGGGTCGCTGTCCTCCAGCGGGACCAGCTGGAAGTGGATGAGCCTCCCGTTCCACAACGACTACCAGAGCGCCCCCGGCGTGGTGAACAACAACAGCAACCTGGTCAAGGCCGTCACCTGCCTCACCCGCGCCTCGAGCACGGGCACGCACCTCGCCGCGCCGATGAAGGGGGCCGCGCGCTACCTCCTCGGCAAGGACGCCAACAACCTGAGCAGCCTGCCCGCGCGTTCGGGCACGCCGCGGAAGGTCATCATCTTCCAGACCGACGGGCAGCCCAACGAGAAGTTCTCCGGAGGCAGCACCGACCTCAACAACGCGAGCTACCCCGGTGACGGCGACGGCGACGACGCCTGCAACAACCTGCGCGACGTGGCCACCCGGGCCAAGGCGCAGAACGTCCTGGTCATCACGGTCGCCTACAACCTGACCACCCAACGGTGCGAGGGCAGCAGCGGACCGACCGTGACCGGCACCCTCGCGGCTTCCGCGTCGGTCGACCCGAGCGGCGCTCCGAGCGACGCCGACAACGCCTGCAGCAACGTCGCCCAGCGGGCGATCGAGAACAGCGACGGCGACTTCTTCTTCTGTGCCGCCAGCGGCGACGACATGGCGTCGGTGTTCGTCACGGCGATCACCTCTGCGAGCGGCGGCATCAAGCTCATCCAGCTCCCCAGCTGATCGCCCGGCCGGTGACGGCTCACTCGCCGTCGACCGCCATCACGGTGCCCACGCCCCGGTCGTCGATGCGCACCGTGGCGACGCCGCCATCTGCGAGCCCCTCCTCGAGCCGGAGCGCCTCGTCCTGCGGGGCGAAGAAGGACTCGATGCCGCAGCGCAGCTCCCAGCTCCGGTCCTGGCAGGTGAGGTAGGGGCCGTCCTCGGGCCGGGTGCGGGTCCGCTCGTCGAGGACCCAGAAGCCACCCTCCTCGACCAGCGTCAGGTAGACCTCGCCGTCCTCGCCTCGCGTCCCGCGATCCTCGCCCAGCCTGAGGTCGGGGTAGCCGAGGGTCACGTAGGCACCGCGGAACGGGTCGATCGGGTCGACCGGTGCCACGCGCATGCGGTAGTCCTCACCGGTGGTGCGGCTGATCAGCTGGGGTGCGACCGCCCCACCCACCAGGGCGAGCTGGGCGGCCGCCAGGGCCACGATCCGGGTCGTCGACATGATCATCGGTCGTCTCCCTCGAGTGCGGAGGCCAGCTCACGGCGGGCCCGGTCGAAGAGGAACCCGGTGCCCAGGAACACCAGGCCGAGCACCACGAACAGCCACGCGCCCTGGATGATCTGCGCGAAGACCGCGAAGGCCTGCACGGTCGTGAACACGACCAGCCCCGCCGTGGCGAGCGCCGTCAGCCGCCAGCTGTCGCGCAGCGTCCCGAGGACGGCGACGCCGACCGCGACGACGACGTACACCCCGACGCTGACCAGCGCGTGGAGCCAGTCCTGGAGGTCCAGGGCGCTGGTGTCGACGTCGGGGTCCCAGAGGACGAGGCCGATGCCGACCGCGGCGACGGCGACGGCCGCCACGGGCTCGAGCCGCTGCGTGCCCCGGGCGAGCGCGGTGCCGGCGCCGACGGCCAGGGCCGCGGCGACTGCGGCGACCACGAGCCCCGCGGTCCAGGCGAAGTCCTCGGTCGTGATGTCGGGGAGCGCCGCGACGAACAGCCCGACCAGCGCCAGCGCGGCACCGAGCTCGCGGTACGCCGGCGCGAAGTGGGTGATCCGGGTGCTGTGGACGGCGGCCACGCCGAGGAGGACCACGGCGGCCAGCAGGATGGACAGGATCACCCCCATCACGCTCGGTTCGGACCACGCGGCCTCCCAGACCAGCCACACCACGCCGGCGCCCAGGCCGACCAGCAGCGGGCCGAGCGACCGGGCGGCGTACGCGTGCAGGAGGGCGGCCACGGCCCAGAAGCCGAGCAGCTTCGGCTCGTACGCCGCCACCTGGAGGCTCTGCGCCGCCTGGAAGAGGACCGCTCCGACCGCGAGCGCCGCCGCCAGCCGGAGCGAGAAGACCAGCGCGACCGGCGCCCGTCCGGCCTGCGCCCGCCGGGCGAGCAGCTCGCCCGAGAACAGCAGGGTGAGCCAGATGGCGACCATCAGGCCGAACCGGGTCAGGGGGGAGAGCTGGTCGAGGTTGGCGGCGACCAGCCAGATCAGACCGATCCCGACGAAGAGACCGCCGAGCGCGAGCAGCAGCCGGGCCACCGAGAACCGCCGGCTGACGCGGTAGCGGCCCCAGATCGCGGAGGCCTGGTCGTCGGCGAGCAGCCCCTCCCGGCGCCACTCGTCGAGCTGGGTTCGCAGCCACGCCAGCTGGGCCGGGGTGGCCACGTGGGTGTCGTCGCGGTGGACGAGGTCGGTGTTCATGGTTCCAGCGTCCTCCTCCGCCGCCGGCGCCACATGGGTAGGAAGACTCACGACACGTGGTCCGAACGGGTCCCCCGACTGTTTGCACTCGACCACCCCGAGTGCTAAACATTGAGCTGGCACTCGTAGCATGAGAGTGACAACAACCGACGCGGTGACGTTGAGGTCCGCCCCCGGTCCGGCGAGCAGGGTTCGCCGCCTCCGGACGGGCCGTCCGTCGCGGGCAACCCACCGGGTCACCCATACGACTCCCAGAAGGAATCACAGGAGTTATGCCGAAGCTGATTTCGTTCAACGAGGAGGCCCGCCGCGGGCTGGAGAAGGGTATGAACACCCTCGCCGACGCGGTCAAGGTCACGCTCGGTCCCAAGGGCCGCAACGTCGTCCTCGAGAAGAAGTGGGGCGCGCCCACCATCACCAACGATGGTGTGTCGATCGCCAAGGAGATCGAGCTCGAGGACCCCTACGAGAAGATCGGGGCCGAGCTCGTCAAGGAGGTCGCGAAGAAGACCGACGACGTCGCCGGTGACGGCACGACGACCGCGACCGTCCTGGCCCAGGCGATGGTGCGCGAGGGTCTGCGCAACGTCGCCGCGGGTGCGAACCCGATGAGCCTCAAGCGCGGCATCGAGACCGCCGTCGACGCGGTCGCCGAGCAGCTGCTGGGCATGGCCAAGGACGTCGAGACCAAGGAGCAGATCGCCGCGACCGCGTCGATCTCCGCTGCTGACACCACCGTCGGCGAGATCATCGCCGAGGCGATGGACAAGGTCGGCAAGGAAGGCGTCATCACCGTCGAGGAGTCCAACACCTTCGGGCTCGACCTCGAGCTGACCGAGGGCATGCGCTTCGACAAGGGCTACATCTCGGCGTACTTCGTCACCGACCCGGAGCGGATGGAGACGGTGCTGGAGGACCCCTACGTCCTCATCGCCAACTCCAAGGTGAGCAACGTCAAGGACCTGCTGCCGCTGCTCGAGAAGGTCATGCAGTCCGGCAAGCCGCTGGTCATCATCGCCGAGGACGTCGACGGCGAGGCTCTGTCCACGCTGGTCGTCAACAAGATCCGCGGCACCTTCAAGTCGGTCGCCGTCAAGGCTCCCGGCTTCGGTGACCGGCGCAAGGCCATGCTGCAGGACATCGCGATCCTCACCGGCGGCCAGGTGATCTCCGAGGAGGTCGGCCTCAAGCTGGAGAACGCGGGCGTCGAGCTGCTCGGCCAGGCGCGCAAGGTCGTCATCACCAAGGACGAGACCACGATCGTCGAGGGCGCCGGCGACGCCGCCCAGATCGAGGGTCGGGTCAACCAGATCCGCGCCGAGATCGAGAACAGCGACTCCGACTACGACCGCGAGAAGCTGCAGGAGAGGCTGGCCAAGCTCGCCGGCGGCGTGGCGGTCATCAAGGTCGGCGCGGCCACCGAGGTCGAGCTGAAGGAGCGCAAGCACCGCATCGAGGACGCGGTCCGCAACGCGAAGGCCGCGGTCGAGGAGGGCATCGTCGCCGGTGGTGGCGTCGCGCTCCTGCAGGCCGCCCAGTCCGCCTTCGAGAAGCTGGACCTCGCCGGCGACGAGGCCACCGGTGCCGCCATCGTGCGCGCCGCGACCGAGGCGCCGCTGAAGCAGATCGCGGTCAACGCCGGGCTCGAGGGCGGCGTCATCGTGGAGAAGGTGCGTGGTCTGGAGGCCGGTCACGGCCTCAACGCCGCCACCGGCGAGTACGTCGACATGATCGGTGCCGGCATCCTCGACCCCGCCAAGGTGACCCGCTCGGCGCTGCAGAACGCCGCGTCGATCGCCGCACTGTTCCTCACCACCGAGGCTGTCGTCGCCGACAAGCCCGAGAAGGCCCCGGCCATGCCGGGTGGCGGTGACATGGGCGGCATGGGCGGCATGGACTTCTGAGGAAGCTCCCGCTGCTCGGCTGAGCACGACGCACAGGGCCCCGGTTCTCCCGAACCGGGGCCCTGTTGCGTGTCCGCACGCCCGACGCCATGCTGCGCGCGTGGACGTCGAGGGGCTGCAGCGGGCGCTCGAGGAGCTGGCCGGGAGGCGGTGGTTCCAGGGGGCGGTGGCGTTGTCCGGCCCGGACGGCGGGGTCGTCGAGGCGGCCGTCGGGCTCGCCGACCTCGAGGTCGGCCGGCTCTTCACGCCCACGACACCTGCGGACACCGGGTCGGTGGCCAAGACCTTCACCGCCGCACTGGTCTGGCAGGCCCACGACGAGGGTGCCCTCGACGTCACCGAGCCGGTGGCGACGTACCTCCCGGGGCTGCCGTCGGAGCTGACGGTCCTGGACCTGCTGACCCACCGCACCGGTGGGCTGCCCGACTACGGCTGGTACTTCTCGCGGCTGCCCGAGGGGGAGTGCCTCACCAACCGCCACCTGCACGAGCTGACGGTCGCGGGCGGCTGGACGCCCGAGCGCGACCGGGACGACTGCTTCGACTACGACTCCACCGGCTACGACCTCGCCGCACTCGTGGTCGAGCGGGCCCTCGACACCTCGTACGCCGACCTCCTGGCCAGCCGCGTCACCCAGCCGCTCGGCATGGCCGGCACCTTCGTGCGCCCGGCCCGGGTCGCCGACTGGCCCGGTGAGCGTGCCCGCGGCTACCGACCCACGCCGGAGGGCTGGGAGGAGCACGACATCGAGGACGGCGAGGGCTTCCACGGCGGATCCAACGTGTGGTCGAGTGCGCGCGACCTGCACCACTGGGGGCGCAGCCTGCTCGAGGCCGACCGGTTCCCGGTGTCAGGGCGGACGCTGGCGCGCGCGGCGCAGCCAGTCGACTACCCGAGCGGCGCCACCGGGCGACTCGACCAGCTGAGCTGGTACGTCTCCGGTGGCGGGACGACCCGCCACTACCCCGGGGTGCTGCAGGGCTTCTTCGCCGTCGTCCTGGTCGACCGTGCCACGCGGTGCTGCGTGGGCCTCACCTCGACCAGCGACACCCCTCACGGCCTGCGCTGGCCCCTGGTGCGGATGCTGCGCCACGTCGCCGCAGGCGGACCGGCGGTGCCGCCCGAGCCGCCGTCCGACGTCGTCGGGGGTCAGGAGCTGGTCGGGCACCTCGGCACCTACGGCGGCGACGAGACCGACGTGAGCCTGGTCCTCGACGGCAGCGACCGGGTGCGGTTCCGGCCCGCCGGCGGGCCGGCGTACCAGGTGTTCCCGCTCGACGAGACGACCTGGTACGTCCCCGGTCTCGACCACTACCTCTCCTTCACCGCGAAGGGCCGACTGCGGCTCGACACCGCTGACGGGCTCCGCGTGCTGGAGCGCGACCGGTCCCGACCGGTCTGACCGTCAGCGGGCGGTGTGGGTCGGGCCGACACACTGGATCCATGTCCCGGTCGCCCGCCGCCCTCCTGGCGGCCCTGGTCCTGCTCGCCGGCGGGTGCTCTGCCCCGGAGGCGCCCAGGACCGAGGCGCCTCGGGCCGAACCGGCTGCCCCCACGTCGGGAGCGGCACCCACCCCCGACGCCGGCCCGTCCCTGAGCGAGCGGCCGGCGACCTCGCCGACCCGGGCCCGCGGCCCGCTGCCGCCGGTGCGCCACCGGCCCTCCCTGCCCGCGCTGATGCGCCAGCGGCCCGACAGTGGGCGCCCCCGGATCACGACCACGGAGTACGCGACCGACCGCTACACCCGCCACCAGGTGCTCTACCGCAGCGGCGACATCGACGTCTCGGGCGTCCTCATCCGGCCACGGGGGCGGGGACCGTTCCCGGCCGTCGTGCTCAACCACGGCTACATCGAGCCGTCGGTCTACCAGCCCGGCCAGGGCCTCGCCCGCGAGCAGGACGCGCTGGCCCGAGCCGGGTTCGTGGTGCTCCACACCGACTACCGCGGCCACGCTGCCTCCGACCCGGCGGGAGAGGCGGAGCGCTCCGCGCGGATCGGGTACGCCGCCGACGCCATCAACGCGGTCGCCGCGCTCCGCGCGCTGCCCTACGTCGATGACGACCGGCTGGCCATGCTCGGCCGCTCGATGGGGGGCGGGGTGACGATGAACGCCCTGGTGGCGCAGCCGGGGCTGGTCGACGCGGCGGTGATCTACGCCTCGGTCAGCTCCGAGATCGTGGAGAACATCGAGCACTTCACCGATCCCGGGGAGGGCAAGCCGCTCTACGAACGCTTCGGTCGGCCGCGGCAGCGGCCGGGGTTCTACCGCCAGCTCTCGCCGCGCACGTACTTCGACCGGATCACCGAGCCCGTGCTGGTCCACCACGGCCGGCTCGACGACACCTGCCCACCCCGGTGGGCACGGCAGACGCAGCGGCTGATGCGGCGAGAGGGCGTGGACTCCCGTCTGGTCTGGTACGCGGGGGAGGGGCACACGTTCGACGCCCGGTGGCGGCAGTCCATGGACCGCACCATCGGCTTCCTGCGGCGCGAGCTCGGACGCGGGTGAGCCGGCCGGCGGCTCGTGGCCGGTGTGGCACGGTGGACGCGTGGGGACCGTCGAGCACCCGAACCTTCGCCGCGCGCGCTTCGAGGCGCTGGCCCGCGACGAGCTGATCGAGCCGATCCGTCGCTACCTCCACCGGCGTACCGACCCTGCGACGGCCGACGACGTCCTGGCCGAGACCCTGCTGGTCTGCTGGCGCCGCCTCGACGAGGCCCCCGACCCCGCGCTGCCGTGGGCCTACGGCGTGGCGCGGAACTGCCTCGCCAACGCCGAGCGTTCCGCCCGCCGGCAGCGGCGAGTGGCCGCGCGGGTGGCGGCGGTCGACCCGCCCGTCGAGGCGGTCGAGGGGCCCGACGCCGGCGACCCGGTCCTCCACGCGGCGCTGGGCCGGCTCCGCGCCGAGGACGCCGAGCTGCTGCGGCTCTGGGCCTGGGAGCAGATGACCCCGGGGGAGATCGCCCAGGTGCTCGGTGTGACCGCGAACGCGACGAGCGTGCGGCTGCACCGCGCCCGGACCCGGTTGCGGGAGGAGCTCGGTAAGGACGGCGCCACAGCCGGACATGAGCAGCCGGAAGGAGGTCGCCGATGACGGGGCAGGAACCCGACGACCCGCTGCGGGCGCGGCTGCGCCGTGCCGACCCGGCGGCCTCGCTGCCCCCGCTCGGGGGCGACCGGGTCGACCGAATGCTGGAGGACGTCGTGGGGCACGACACCACGACCGAGTCGCGCGAGAGCGGCACACGAGGCCGCAGCCCGTTCACCTGGGTGGTGGCCGCGGCCGCCGCGCTGGTCATCGCCGGCGTCGGCGTCCTCGCGCTCACGGGAGGGGATCCTGCGACCCCGCCGCCCGCGGCCCAGCCGGACCCGACGGTGACCGAGCTGACCCTGCCGGCCACCGCGCCCGGGCGGTGCCTCGTGCCCAACGCCCAGACCCTCGCCGGAGCAGCTCATGCCGTGGACGGCGAGGTCACCGGCGTGACCGGCACCGTCGCCACGCTCGCGGTGAGCCGGTGGTACGCCAGCGAGCCGACCGACGAGCTGCGCGTCGACGCCGTCGAGGCAGGACGCACGCCTCTCATCGGCGCACCGACCCTCGAGGTCGGCGACCGGTACCTGCTCGCCGCGACCCGGGACGGCGACCTGCTGGTGTGCGGGTTCTCGGCGCCGTACTCCTCGGAGCTCGCCGCGCTCTACGCCGACGCGTTCGGCGCCTGAGGGAATAGTTGCCGTTTCAACTTGTTGGGTGGGGTGAGTCCTGACCCCCACCCCCAGGAGCACTCATGAAGATCGGCATCGTCCTCGGCAGCACCCGACCCGGTCGCCTCGGCACCGGCGTGGCGGAGTGGGTGGCCAAGCAGGCCGCCGACCGCGACGGCACCACCTACGACCTCCTGGACGTGGCGGACTTCGACCTCGACCTCCTCGGTGAGCCGGTCGTCCCCGGAGCCGCGAACCGCCAGTACGAGAACCCCCGGACCCAGCGCTGGAGCGAGACCGTCGACGACTACGACGGCTTCGTCTTCGTGACACCGGAGTACAACCACGGCGTGCCCGCCGCGCTGAAGAACGCCTTCGACGTGCTCGGTCCCGAGTGGCGGCAGAAGGCGATCGGCTTCGTGGCCTACGGCGCCGACGGCGGCGTCCGCGCCGTGGAGCACTGGCGCACCATCACCGCCAACATGGCGATGCTCGACGCCCGCAACCAGCTGGCGCTATCGCTCTTCACCGACTTCGGCGACCACGGCTTCGTGCCGAGCGAGCGTCGCGAGGGCGAGCTGGGCGTCCTGCTCGACGAGCTCGAGTCGCTCACCGAGGCCGCCGCGGGGCTCCGGGCCGCCTGAGGGCAGGGTCCAGGTCGGTTCACCGCCACCTGCCCCCGTCGCTCCGTCCGGCCACGCTTTCCGCGCGGCGGCGGGGTGGAGGTCTGACAGGCTGGTGGCATGAGCGTCCACGGCCTGCTGCTCGCGGCCGGCGCCGGCTCCCGGATGGGGCGGCCGAAGGCGCTGGTCGTCGAAGACGACGGGACACCGTGGCTGACCCGTGCGGTCGAAGCGCTGCTCTCGGGCGGCTGCGAGGCCGTCACGGTGGTGCTGGGCGCCGCCGCCGACGAGGCGGCGTCGCTGCTGCCCGAGGGGTCGGCCCGGGTCGTCGTGGCCGACGACTGGGCGGCCGGCATGGGGGCCTCGCTGCGCAACGGACTCGCGGCCCTGGCCGCCACGGACGCCGACGCCGTCCTCGTGACCCTCGTCGACCTCCCAGACGTCGGGCCGGAGGTCTGTCGCCGGGTGCTGGACGCCGCCACCGGTCCCGACGCACTGGCGCGAGCGACGTACGCCGGGAGGCCGGGCCACCCCGTGCTCCTGGGCCGGCACCACTGGGCCGGCGCGGCCGGCTCTGCCGAGGGAGACACCGGGGCCCGCGCCTACCTGGCCCGCCACGCGGTGACCGACGTCGAGTGCGGTGACCTCGCAACCGGCCACGACGTCGACACCCCGCCGGTGCCGTAGGCCGCACGCGGCCGTCGCGCTCCGGTGCCCTAGGCTCCGGCGCGTGCACACTTCTCGGGCCCACACGGTGGTGGGACGCGTCCTGTCGGGGATCCTGGCGGCGGGGCTGCTGATCCCCCTCCTGACCACGACACCCGCCCACGCCGTCGACCCCGGCTACGAGGCGAAGCCCGGTGCCCACTTCGAGACCCCCCGCAACAGCAAGCTCACCAACCTGCTGCTGCGCAACATCGAGAACACTCCGTCGGGCGCCTGGATCCGGGTGGTGGCCTGGTCGTTCACCAACGGCGCCATCGCCGACGCGCTCAGTGACGCCGCCGACCGAGGTGTCGTGGTGCGGGTCCTCATGGCGCGCGGCCAGATGGGCGAGACCGCCACCCGTCTCCAGACCGCCCTTGCGGCCCACGACCAGTCGTGGCTCCGGGGCTCCCGCAACTCGGCCCGCGGGGCGAAGCGGTTCGCCGGGAAGTACACGACGCTGCACCAGAAGTCGTGGACGTTCTCGACCACCGGAGCGAGCAGGCGGGTGTCGATCGTCGCCTCGGCCAACCCCACCGACAACGCCACCGACGTCCAGTTCATGGACGCCATCCAGTTCGTGGGCAACGACCGGGTCTACGACAAGCTGCGCACGGTGTTCGAGAAGCAGACCCGGGACAAGAAGGTGCCGAAGCCGTTCATCCGCTGGGGGAGCAAGCACGCGGCCCTGATCTTCTCGCCGTGGAACTCGCCCACCATGGCCGACCCCGTCGTCGGCCGCATCGAGAACCTGCCGCCCCACGCACGCGTCCGGATCGCCAACTCCGCCTGGTACGGCCCCCGCGGGGCCCGGATCGCCCAGGCGGTGGCCGCCCACGAGCGCGGTCAGCGCGGGCGCGACGTGTGGGTGCTGGCGAGCAAGCCCATGGGTGAGGACGTGCGCTCGATCCTGCGGGGCGCGGGCATCCCCGTCCACAAGGGCTGGTGGAGCAAGCGGCGCTACCACCACCACAAGTACATGACCGCCCGCTGGCGCGGCCGCGGTGGCGACCCCGTGACGCGGGTGTGGGCCGGCTCGGAGAACTGGAGCGAGCCCCCGCGCGGCAACGACGAGCTCGTGGCCATGGTCAAGTCGTTCGCGACGCACGAGAAGTACGTCGCGTTCTTCGACAAGGTGGCCGGGCTGCCCGACTGACGCCCGGGCTCAGACCACCCGGCGTGTCTCCGCGGTGTCGCGGGGCTCCCAGCCGGAGCCGAGCTTGCGGCCGCTCACCTCGTTCCACCGCAGTCGGATGTGCAGCGGCCGGGTTCCGGTCGCCCACGGCTGCGGTGGCCACACCCGGTCGATGTGGGCGATCTCGGCAGGGTCGGTGACCGGTTCGCCGCGCCCACGCACCAGCACGCTCCAGCCACGCTGCCGCTCGTGGTCGAACTGGTCGATCTCGAACGCCAGTGGCGCCTCGCGGCCGAGCCGGCCCAGCACGCCGTACGGCGCCGTCCGCAGCAGGATGGTGCTGTCGACCACGGAGTAGTTGACGGGGAAGACGTAGGGGCCGTCGGGTGCCGCAAGTGCCACCCGTCCGACGACGTGCGCGCGGAGCAGCGACTCGCACTCCCAGGTGCTCAGCTCGATCGGTTCCCTGGCCATGCTCCACTCTCCGACGGGCAGGACGCGCCCGGACAGGGCCGAAGGTCCCGAGCCAACCGCGCGCCAACACCGCCACCGTAGCCTTGGGGCATGGACGCAGCAGCCGACCTCGCGGCCCGCCTCGGCGAGACCGGCTACCTCGCCGACGACGAGCTCGCCACGGTGCTCCACCTCGCGCTGCGGATGCAGCGACCGCTGCTGCTGGAGGGCGAGCCCGGCACCGGCAAGACCGCGCTCGCCGAGGCCGTCGCGGAGGCCCTGCAGCTGCCCCTGATCCGGCTGCAGTGCTACGAGGGCATCGACGCCACCCAGGCGCTCTACGACTGGGACTTCCCCCGCCAGATCCTCCACCTGCGCGCGCTCGAGGCCGTCCACGGCGAGGGCGTGGGACAGAGCGTCGAGGAGGCCGAGAAGTCCCTCTACCAGGAGCGGTTCCTGCTCGCCCGTCCGGTGCTGCAGGCGCTGCAGCAGGCACCCGCGGTGCTGCTCGTCGACGAGGTCGACCGCGCCGACGACGAGTTCGAGGCGTTCCTGCTCGAGGTGCTCTCGACCTACCAGGTGTCCATCCCCGAGCTCGGCACCGTCGTCGCCGCCGAGCCACCCGTGGTGGTCCTGACCTCCAACCGGACCCGCGAGCTCCACGACGCGCTGAAGCGGCGCTGCCTCTACCACTGGATC
Source organism: Nocardioides coralli (assembly GCF_019880385.1). Lineage (NCBI taxonomy): Bacteria > Bacillati > Actinomycetota > Actinomycetes > Propionibacteriales > Nocardioidaceae > Nocardioides > Nocardioides coralli. The sequence goes on along the minus strand of NZ_CP082273.1, from coordinate 2,984,751 downwards.
GAGCACCCGGGTCTGCAGCGTGAGGTCGCGATCGTGCGCTCCCGCGCGCCGGAGGTGTCGGCCGAGCTCGCCGACCAGGTGGTGCGGGTCGTCCAGCAGCTGCGCACCCGCGACGACCTGCTCAAGCCGCCCGGCGTCGCCGAGACCCTCGACTGGGCCCGGGCACTGCAGCACCTCGGCACGACGACCCTGGACCTCGAGACGGCGTCGCTGACCCTCGGAGCCCTGGTGAAGTACCGCGAGGACGGCGACCGCGTGCGCGAGGCCCTGGACCGGATGCTGGCGGGATGAACGTCGAGACCGCCCACGCGCCCGAGGAGATCCTGCTCGGCTTCACGCGCGCGCTCCGGGCGGCGGGCGTCCCGGTCACCGCCGACCGTGCCCAGGGCTACCTGGATGCGACCGCGATCGCCGGGCTCGACGACCGCCGTGCGACCTACTGGGCCGGCCGCGCGACGCTGTGCGGCAGCCCCGACGACCTCCACCGCTACGACCAGGTCTTCGACGCCTGGTTCAGCAGCCGCGACGGGCTGCCGGTGGCACGACCGGGGGCGAGCCCGGCAGCCCCGGTGACCTCGTTCCCGGAGGCCGAGCCGCACGGGCCGGGCCGTCCCGACGAGTCCGACGTGGTCCGGGCCCGCGCCAGCGCGAGCGAGGTGCTGCGCCACCGCGACGTCGCGGACCTCAGCGCCGCGGAGAAGCAGCGGCTGGCCGCGATGTTCGCCACCCTCACCTGCCGACCACCCCTGCGGCGTACCGCCCGTCACCGCCGCTGGCACCGGGGCGAGGTCGACGCCCACCGCACGCTGCGCGCCAGCCTGCGGCGGATGGGCGAGCCGGCCGAGATCGCGTGGCGCCGCCGCGGCACCCGCCCCCGGCGGCTGGTGCTGCTGGTCGACGTGTCGGGCTCGATGAGTGGGTACGCCGACGCGTTGCTGCGGCTGGCGCACCGGTGGACCCAGACCGGCGGCGCCGTCGTGGAGACCTTCACCGTCGGGACCCGGCTGACCCGGGTGACCCGGGCGATGCGGCTGCGTGACCCGGACCGGGCGATCGTGGCCGCGGGCGACACCGTGCCCGACTGGTCCGGCGGCACCCGGTTGGGCGAGACGCTCCGGATGTTCCTCGTGCGGTGGGGCCGCCGCGGGCTGGCGCGGGGGGCGGTGGTGGTCGTCTTCAGTGACGGCTGGGAGCGCGGCGACCCTACGCTGCTGGCCGAGCAACTGGAGGCGCTGCGGCGGATCGCCCATCGGGTGGTGTGGGTCAACCCCCACCGTGGCAAGGCGGGCTACGAGCCGGTGCAGGCCGGTGTCGTGGCCGCCCTGCCCCACTGCGACCACTTCGTGGCCGGCCACTCGCTGGCCACCTTCGCCGAGCTGACGGAGCTGGTGTCCCGTGCGTGACGTCCTGGAGCAGCTGCTGGGGTGGTGGGAGTCCGGGGACACCGTGGGGGTCGGCACGGTCGTGGCGACGTTCCAGTCCGCGCCCCGGCCGGCCGGCGCCTCGATGCTGGTGGGTCCCGACGGGTCAGCCGTCGGCTCGGTGTCCGGCGGCTGCGTCGAGGGCGCGGTCTACGAGGCCGCCCAGCAGGTGGTCGAGACGGGCGTGCCGGTGCTGGAGCGCTACGGCGTCTCCGACGACGACGCGTTCGCCGTGGGCCTGACGTGTGGTGGCATCCTCGACGTCTTCGTGGAGAAGGTCTCGCGCGAGACCTTCCCGGAGCTCGGTGAGATCGGAGCCGACGTCGCCGCCGGCCGCCCGGTCGCGCTGGCGACCGTCATCGACCACCCCGACCCCACGTGGGTCGGCCGACGGCTGGTGGTCCGGCCGGACGCCGACACCTCCGGGTCGCTCGGGTCGCAGCGGGCCGACGACGCGGTCCACGACGACGTGCTGGGTCTGCTGGCCGCCGGCCACAACGCCACCCTCACCTACGGCCCCGAGGGCGAGCGACGGGGTGAGGGGATGCGGGTCTTCGTGTGGGCCTTCGCCCCCAAGCCGCGGATGCTGGTGTTCGGGGCGATCGACTTCGCCGCCGCCGTGGCGCGGGTCGGATCCTTCCTCGGGTACGACGTGACGGTCTGCGACGCCCGGCCCGTGTTCGCCACCCGCAGCCGGTTCCCCGACGCCGACCAGGTGGTCGTCGACTGGCCGCACCGCTACCTCCAGGGCGAGGTCGAGGCCGGCCGCATCGACGGTCGCACCGTGATCACCGTGCTGACCCACGACCCGAAGTTCGACGTCCCGCTGCTCGAGGTCGCGCTGCGGCTGCCCGAGGTCGCCTACGTCGGTGCGATGGGGAGCCGGCGTACGCACGAGGACCGGTTGGAGCGGCTCCGCGAGGCCGGGCTGACGGAGAAGGAGGTCTCCCGGCTCTCCAGCCCCATCGGGCTGGACCTGGGCGCCCGTACGCCGGAGGAGACGGCCGTCAGCATCGCCGCTGAGATCGTCGCCCTGCAGTGGGGCGGCACCGGGGACCGGCTGGCCTCACGGGAGGGTCGGATCCACCACTGATCCGACCGGCGCGGGCGAATCGAGACGCAATTGTTGCCCCATCTGGTGGTGCGACCGCAGCACCCTACGCGGTATGCCCGCTAGGTTCGAAGCACACCGCAGTGACGCTCGGGGCCCGTCGTCGGGCCCCGGAGTGCCTCTCCGGGGGCACGGCCGCACGTCGCTGGCCCGGGTAGTCGACGGGTCCACGGAACGACCGGAGGAGAGAGATGCGCAACCGACAGAAGCTTGTCAGCGGACTTGCCGCCGCAGCCCTGGGACTGACCCTGGCTGGGTGCGGAGACGATGGGGGAGGAAGCGCCTCGCCGGGCGGGGACGCGCTCGAGGGCGTCTCCATCACCGTCGGGTCCAAGGACTTCACGGAGAACATCATCCTGGGCGAGATGTTCGCCCAGGCGGCCGCCGCTGCGGGGGCAGATGTCACGAACCAGATCAACCTGGGCGGCACCTCGGTCAACCGCGACGCGCTGATCAGCGGTGACATCGACGTCTACCCGGAGTACAACGGCACCGGGTGGACGGTTCACCTCGGCAACGAGGACCCGAGCAGCGACCCGCAGGAGCTCTTCGACGTCACCTCTGAGGCCGACCTCGAGGAGAACAACGTCAAGTGGGTGGGCCGCTCGGAGTTCAACGACACCTACGGCTTCGCGGCCAACGGTGACCTGGCCGAGCAGGAGGGCGGCTTCGACTTCCAGTCGATGGCCGACTACCTGGAGGCCAACCCCGACGCCACGGTCTGCATGGAGACCGAGTTCCCCGACCGTCCCGACGGCCTGGTGCTGTGGGAGGAGGCCACGGGCTACGAGCTGCCCCGCGAGCAGACCAAGATCCTCGACGCGGGCCTGATCTACACCGAGACCTCGGAGGGCAACTGCGACTTCGGTGAGGTGTTCACCACCGACGGCCGCATCACCGCCCTCAACCTCGACCTGGTCGACGACCCGGGCGTGATGATCATCTACAACGTCTCCTTCACCATGAAGGACGACCTCTACCAGGCCAACGCTGAGGCGTACGACCAGATCGTCAGCACCATCCTCGAGGGCCTCGACAACGAGAAAATGGCCGAGCTCAACGCGCAGCGCGACGTCGAGGGCCAGCCCGCCGAGCGGGTGGCCGAGCAGTACCTGGAGGAGATCGGGCTGCTCTGAGGCCCGCCGCTCCGACGTACGACGCCGCCGAGACCCCGAGGGTCTGGCGGCGTCGTCGCGTCCGGGGGGTCTGTTCGGCCGGGTCAGAGGCCCCGTGGGTGCAGGTACTTCTCCGCCACCGCGCCGACCCAGTCGAAGCTGAGCGCGACGAGCGCGACCAGCCCGGCGCCGACGATCAGCACCGGGTCCTGGTTGAGCTTCAGTCCCGAGTTGATGGTGATGCCGAGCCCGCCGCCCCCGATGAGGAACGCGAGCGTGGCCATGCCGATGTTGATGATCATGGCGGTCCGGATGCCGGCGACGATGATCGGCACCGCCAGCGGCATCTCGATGCGGGTGAGCACCCCGAGCCGGGTCATACCCATGCCGCGTCCGGCCTCGATGATGCTCCGGTCGACCCCGTCGAGCCCGACCATGGTGTTGCGCAGCACCGGCAGCAGCGCGAAGAGGGCGAGCGCCCAGATGACGGTGATCTTCCCCTGGCCCATCAGGTTGAGGAAGATCACCAGCAACCCGTACGCCGGGAGCGCCTGCCCCGAGTTGGCGACCGTGAGCACCGCCGGGCTGATCCGCCGCAACCCAGGTCGGGTGAGCCCGATGCCGAGGGGGACGGCGACGAGCACGACGATGACGGTGGACCAGAACGCGATCTGGAGGTGCTCGACCGTCTGGGGCCACAGGTTCGCCTCCCACGCCAGCGCCGAGCGCTGCTGGATCGTCGCGTTCTCGAGGTCGAGGCTGCGCACGTACAGGTAGAGCAGCCCCGCCAGGCCCGCGATGAACAAGGGCGCCAGCCAGAGGCCGGCCTCGCGGAGCTGTCGGGCGCGCCGCTGCGCGGTCGGGGCCGCTGCTGCGTCGGGGCCGTCGTCCGGCTCGGGTGCCGGTGGGTCCTGGCGGGTGAACTGGTCATCCCGCTGGTAGGCGACCGGGGGCAGCGAGCTCATGCCTGGGCTCCCTCGAGCTCCTCGTAGTGGAGCTGCGCCTCGCGTTGCGCCCGCCTGATCGCCGAGGAGAGTGCGGGCATCTCGACGCACCCCTGGAAGGTGCCGTGCTCGTCGACCACCACGCTGCAGCCCGAGGCGCTCTGCACCATCTGCTCCAGGGCCTGGAACAGCGTGTTGTCGGACTGCAGCTGGTCGCCCAGCTCGTCGCCACGCTCCAGCAGGGAGCCTTCACCCCTCAGGTCGCGTTCGTGCAGCCACCGCAGGGGGCGTCGCTGGTCGTCGAGCAGCACCAGCCACTCGCCGCCGGTCTCCTGCAGCCGGGCCCGCGCGGTGTCGGCGGACTCGGAGGTGGTGAGGGAGGGGTACTCGGTGAGCTTCAGCGAGGCGACCTTGAGGAAGTTGAGGCCCTTGATGGTCGACCCGGTCCCGATGAAGTCGTCGACGAACTCGTCGACGGGGTAGGCGAGGATCCGCTCGGGGGTGTCGACCTGCCGGATCTGGCTGCGGTCGCCGAGGATCGCGATCCGGTCGCCCATCTTGATCGCCTCGTCGATGTCGTGGGTGACGAAGACGATGGTCTTGTGCAGCTGGTCCTGCAGCCGCAGGAACTCGTTCTGCAGCCGGTCCCGCGTGATCGGGTCGATGGCCCCGAACGGCTCGTCCATGAGCATGATGTCGGGGTCGGCGCCGAGCGCCCGGGCGACGCCCACCCGCTGGGCCTGGCCACCGGAGAGCTCCTTGGGGTAGCGGCCGCGGTACTGCTCGGGGTCGAGCCCGACGGTCGTGAGCAGCTCCTCCACCCGCTCGGTGGTGCGCTCCTTGTCCCAGCCCAGCATGCGCGGCACCGTCGCGATGTTCTGGGCGATGGTCTGGTGGGGGAAGAGGCCGATCTGCTGGATGACGTAGCCGATCCGCCGGCGCAGCTTGTCGGGGTTGGCCTGGGTGACGTCCTCGCCGTCGAGCAGGATCCGGCCGCCGCTGGGCTCGATCATGCGGTTGATCAGTCGCAGGGTCGTGCTCTTGCCGCAGCCGGAGGGTCCGACCAGGACCAGGATCTCGCCCTCGTGCACGTCGAGGCTGAGCTCCTCGACGGCCGGCACCTTCGTCCCGGGGTAGGTCTTGGTCACCCGGTCCAGGTGGATCTTGGCCTCGGAGCTCATGGGGTTCCTCTCCATCGGTGGGACGGTGGTCAGATGCGCAGGCCGCGGGACGTGGTCAGCCGCTGGGTCGTCGCGAGCACGGCGTCGAGCACCAGACCCAGCAGCACGGTGAAGACGACGCCGACCCACACGGAGTTCTCGGCGTTGGGCAGGCCGCGTCGGGTGAGCCCGGACTGGATGAAGGAGCCGAGTCCGTCGCCGCCCACGAGCACCGCGATGGCCGCGATGCCGACGGTCAGGAGCGTGGAGACCCGGACCCCGGTCACGATGACGGGCCAGGCCAGCGGCATCCGCACCTTGAGCAGCTGCTGGGTCGAGCTCATGCCCATGCCCTTGGCCGACTCCACCACCGCCGGGCTGACCGAGTCGAGGCCCGTGACGGTGTTGCGCAGGATGGGGAGCAGTGCGTAGAGGAACAGGGCGAACATCGCGGGTGGGTTGCCGATGCCCACGAGCGGGATGAACAGCGCGAAGAGGGCCAGCGACGGGATCGTCAGGAAGACCCCCGCCACCGCCAGCACGAGCGCGCGGGCGACGGGCCTCCGGTGCACGGCGACCCCGAGCAGCACCGAGAAGACGGTGGCCAGCGCCACCACGATCAGGACGATCCGGGCGTGGGCCAGGGTCTCCTCGAGGATGAAGTCGAGGTTGTCCTGCACATAGGTGAACCAGCTGCTGAGTGCTCCCACGGCTGCCTTTCGGTGGACGCCTGTGCTGTCACCCTACTGAGAAGCCGCCCCGCGCGCGGGCGGGCACCCTCGCTGGCCTGCCCGGATGCGGGGCGCCGCGCTACCGTGACCACCATCACCACCTGGCACGGGGGGCGTCTTTGAGGGCCGACGAGGAGCTTCGCATCCGCCGGCGTGACTCCGTCCGCGCGTGGACCGCCTTCGTCGAGCACGGGGACGGCGTCGAGGCGCTGGTGCGGCCGCAGATCCTGGACAGCTGGCAGCTCTCCACCGCCGCGATCACCCCGGACGTGTCCAAGGCCCCGCTGGACGACGAGGCCGAGACGGCGGCGTACCTCCGGGGTTCGCCGCTGCAGCTGGCGCTCGACCGGGTCGAGCCGGAGCTGCGACGTACGGCCGAGGACGGTGACCTGGTGCTGGCGGTCACCGACGCGCAGACCCGGATCCTGTGGACCTACGGGGGCCGGGTGATGCGTCGGAAGGCGGAGACGGTCAACTTCGTCCCGGCCGCGCGCTGGGACGAGGCGAGCGTCGGCACCAATGCCCTTGCCATCGCGGCCCGGACCGGCGAGCCGTCCATGGTGTTCAGTGCCGAGCACTACGCACCGATCGTGCACAACTGGGTGTGCTGGGCCGCACCGATGCACGACCCGGCAACGGGGGAGCAGCTGGGCGTGATCGACCTCAGCACCACCTGGGACCGCACCCATCCGATCGGCCTGGCGACCGCTCGGGTCCTGGCGCGGCTCATCGAGACGGCGATGCCGCGCTCGCGCCCCTGGGGGACGTCCGCCGGCCAGCTGCCGCCCGGGGAGCCGGGCCTCACCCTCTCGTTGCTCGGGACGGCCGAGGCGTGGCTCGACGGTCAGCGGCTCCTGCTCAACCGGCGGCAGACCGAGATCCTCGCCGTGCTGACCCTGCACCCGGAGGGGCTCTCGCTCGACCGGCTCCACGGCATGGTCTACGGCGAGCAGCCGGTGACGCAGTCGACGTTGAAGGCCGAGGTCTCCCACCTCCGGTCGGCCCTCGGCGGCCAGCTCGCCTCCCGGCCCTACCGGCTGATGATGCCGGTCCGCACCGACGTCGAGGACGTCATCGACCTCCTCGGGCGGGGCGACGTGAGCGGCGCGGTGGCCGCCTACGGCGGTGACCTGCTGCCCGGCACCGACGCCCCCGCCCTCGAGGAGCTCGCCGACTACCTCGCCGTCGCGGTCCGCGAGGCCCTGCTGGCGCGGCCGGAGCCGCGGGCGGTGCTGCGCTACAGCGAGCTCGCGCCGTACGACGTGGCCGTGGTGGAGCGGTGCCTCGAGGCGCTGGGGCCGCAGGACCACCCGGCCAAGGCGCTGCTCAAGGGGAGGCTCGCCGCCGGCGGCAGGTGATCTGGGGCGGGCCCGCTGGTCCGCCCGGTCGCGGCGCTCCCTAGGCTGCGCGCCGTGACTCGGCACCTCCTCCTCGCCCTCGTGATGGTCGGCTCGCTGCTGGCCTCGTCCCCTGCGCACGGCACCGGGCCGGACCCTGCCCTCGAGCCCGACGTCTACGTCAACGCCCGCCACTGGATGGCGCCGACGGCACTCGTCGAGATCGACTGGTTCGGCGACGAGGAGGTCGCCGGGTACGACGTCCGGGTGTCCCGCACCGACCCGCGACGAGGTCGCCGGTCCCCGTGGGCGCGACCGGCCCGCTTGCAGGGTGGGACCGACGAGAGGTTCCGACTGCCGACGCGTCCCGGGTCGACCCTCTGCGTGACCGTGCGTGGCCACACGGCCGCAGGATCCGTCAGCACCTGGAGCGACCCGCAGTGCTCCACGCGGGCCTTCCCGACGGGGATGCTGCGTCGAGAGGGTCGGGTGTCGGCCGTGCGGGACGACAGGATGTGGGGTGGCCGGGCCCTGGTCACGCGAGGTGCCGGTCGCGTCGTCCTCCCCGGCCTGCGCCACGGGAACGCCGTGGGGTTCCTGGTCACGCTCCCGCGGTGGGACGGACGCCAGCGCGGCTACGAGTTCACGACGTCGTGCGCGCGGCAGCCCCGGCTCCTCGACGTGAACGAGCGCGGCGACCGGCTCGCGCGCAACCGGCCAGTCGCGCTCGGGATCTCCACGCGGGTGGCACGTTGCCGCCTGGTGTTCCATCGCGCCGAGGGGACGGGCAGCAGCTTCCCGCTCCAGGGGCTGATGGTCTGGCCGCGCTGGCGCTGAAGGAGTGGTGTGGCCTGACGTCAGGCCGGGCTCAGCCACCAGCCGGTCGCGAAGGCCGTGACGCCGAGCACCAGGTTCAGCCCGACGTTGGCGAGGGCGCGCCACCGGTGCCCGTTGCGGTCGAGCAGCACGGTGTCCAACGCGAACGCGGAGTACGTCGTGAGCGCCCCCGCCACGCCCGTCCCGAGCAGCGTGCGGGCGTTCCCATCGGCCGCGGTCGCGACGAGACCCAGCAGGAGGCACCCCGCGACGTTGACCAGCAGCGTCGCCCACGGGAAGCGGGCAGTGGCGAGTGCGCGGCCCACGAGGTAGCGCAGCGCCGCCCCCAGGGCGCCGCCCACCGCGACGAGGACGACGGTCATCGACGCTCCAGCCGCCGGCCGGCCGACAGCCCGGCGGCCGCAGCAGCCAGGCAGAGCACGAGGGTGCCGGCGACGTACGCGAGGGCGGACAGCAGGTTGTCACCAGCCAGCCGCTGTGCGTCCAGCAGGTGCGTCGAGAAGGTGGTGTAGCCCCCGAGGAACCCGATGCCGGCGAACCGACGCAGCCGGGGACGGTGCACCAGCAGCCACCCCGAGAGCAGCCCCAGCACGAAGCAGCCGGTGATGTTGGCGACGAGGGTGGGCCACGGCCCGGGGAGCGAGGCGAGCCACCAGCGGGCGACGCTGCCGAGCGCCCCGCCGGCCGCCACCAGGGCGACGTCGAGGGCAGGGCGGTCGGGCGGCGGCACGCGGCGAGGCTAGCCAACCATCCGCCAACCTCGCGGACCTAGCGTGACGGGAGTCACAGGTCCCAGTCCTGCGAGGAGGACACCCATGGTCCGGATAAGCCTCGACGTCGACGGAGACCACGTCTCCGACGAGGTCGAACCGCGCATGCTCCTCGTGCAGTACCTGCGCGAGAAGCTCGGCAAGACCGGCACCGTCGTCGGCTGCGACACCAGCAACTGTGGCGCGTGCACGGTGCACCTCGACGGGCGCAGCGTGAAGTCGTGCAACGTGCTCGCCGTCCAGGCCGACGGCCACGAGGTCACCACCATCGAAGGGCTCGCCGACGGCGACGAGCTGCACCCCGTGCAGGAGGCCTTCCGCGAGTGCCACGGGCTCCAGTGCGGCTTCTGCACCCCCGGCATGATCATGCAGGCCATCGACGTGCTCAACGAGCACCCGCAGCCCACCGAGGAGGAGGTGCGGCTCGGCCTCGAGGGCAACCTCTGCCGCTGCACCGGGTACCACAACATCGTCAAGAGCGTGCTGTACGCCGCCGAGCACTCGGGCAGCACCGCGGGTGCGGGAGGTGCGCAATGACCGCGACCCAGGATCGTCCCACCGCCGAGATCGGCCGGGACCGGCGGCGCAAGGAGGACCAGCGGCTGATCACGGGCCGGACCCGCTGGACCGACAACATCGCGCTGCCGGGCATGCTGCACCTCGCGATGGTCCGCAGTCCCTTCGCCCACGCGACCATCACCGGCATCGACACCGAGGCCGCGGCGGGCGCCCCCGATGTGGTGGCCGTCGTCACCGGCCGGGACCTCGCCGACGTCCAGGGCAGCATTCCCACGGCCTGGAACATCACCACCGACCAGAAGTCACCGCCCCACCCCGCCATGGCGGTCGACCGGGTCGCCTTCGCCGGCGAGGTCGTCGCAGCCGTGGTGGCACGGTCGGCGGCCGCGGCGCGCGACGCCGCCGAGCTCGTCGACGTCGACTACGACGAGCACCCCGCCGTCCTCGACCTCAAGAAGGCGGCCGACGACAGCACCCTCGCCCACCCGGACCTCGGGACCAACAAGTCGGCCTTCTGGCAGTTCGACTCCGCCGGCGCCGGCACCGGCGGCAGCATCGACGAGGCCATCGAGCAGGCCAGGTCCGGCGGGATCCTCATCGAGCGCGAGTACCGCCAGCAGCGGCTGATCCCGGCGTTCATGGAGCCCCGCTCCTTCGTGTGCGACCCCAACGGCGAGCAGCTGGTGCTGTGGTCTGCGACCCAGATCCCCCACATCACGCGGTTCTTCCTGGCGGCGGTGCTGGGCATACCGGAGAGCAAGATCCGGGTCATCGCCCCCGACGTCGGGGGTGGGTTCGGCGGCAAGCTGCAGTTCGTCCCCGAGGAGATCATCACGGTGCTGGTGGCGCGCCGGACCGGCAAGCCCTGCAAGTACACCGAGACCCGCTCAGAGTCGCTGATGGCGGCCCACCACGGCCGGGACCAGTGGCAACGGCTCACGCTCGCCGCCGACAGCGAGGGCACGGTGACCGGGCTCAAGGTCGACCTGTTGTGCGACCTGGGCGCCTACGCCGGCACGGTGGGCGGCGGCGTACCAATCCTCGGGGCGTTCATGTACAACGCGATCTACAAGTTCCCCGCCTACCAGTTCAACTGCACCAACTACTACACGAACAAGACGCTCACCGACGCCTACCGCGGAGCCGGTCGGCCGGAGGCGACCTTCGCGATCGAGCGGCTCATGGACGAGCTCGCTGCCGAGGTGGGGGTGGACCCCCTGGAGATCCGGGAGCGGAACTGGATCGGTCACGAGGAGTTCCCCTTCTCCACCGTGGCCGGCCTGGAGTACGACTCCGGCAACTACGAGGCCGCCACGGCCAAGGCCAAGGAGAGCTTCGGGTACGACGAGCTGCGGGCCGAGCAGCGGCAGCGCCGCGAGTCCGGTGACCGGGTGCAGCTCGGGATCGGGATCTCGACCTTCACCGAGATGTGCGGCCTGGCGCCGAGCCGGGTGCTGGGTGCGCTCAACTACGGCGCCGGCGGCTGGGAGCATGCGCAGGTCCGGATGGGCGGCACCGGCAAGGTCGAGGTGGTCACCGGCGCCAGCGCCCACGGCCAGGGCCACGAGACGGCCTTCAGCCAGATCGTCGCCGACCGGCTCGGCGTCCCCTTCGAGGACGTCGAGGTCCTGCACGGCGACACCCAGATCTCCACCAAGGGCTACGACACCTACGGCTCGCGCTCGCTGGTCGTGGGCGGCGAGGCCCTGGTGCGGGCGGCCGACAAGGTCATCGAGAAGGCGAAGCCGATCGCCGCCCACCTGCTGGAGGCCTCCGCCGACGACATCGAGTTCGAGAGCGGCCGGTTCTCGGTCCGCGGAACCGACCAGGGCATGGGGCTCGCGGAGATCGCGACCGCCGTCTTCGCCGCCCACAACCTGCCCGACGGCATCGAGCCCAACCTCGACTCCGAGGCGACCTTCGACCCCGTCAGCTTCTCCTACCCCCACGGGACGCACCTGTGCGCCATGGAGGTCGACACCGAGACCGGCGAGGTGCGGATGCGGAAGTACACCTGCGTCGACGACATCGGCAACATCATCAACCCGCTGATCGTCGCGGGGCAGGTGCACGGCGGCCTCGTGCAGGGGATCGCCCAGGCGCTGTGGGAGGAGGCGGTCCACGACGAGGCCGGCACCCTGGTGTCGGGGTCCTTCGTCGACTACCTGCTGCCGACGTCGGCCGACACGATCAGCTTCGACATCGACCACACCACCTCGCCGTCGACGACCAACACGCTCGGGACCAAGGGCGTCGGCGAGGCCGGCACCATCGCCTCCACGCCGGCGGTCGTCAACGCGGTCGTCGACGCCGTGCGGCACCTGGGGGTGACCGACGTCCAGATGCCCTGCACGCCCGAGCGCGTGTGGCGCGCGATCCATGCCGACGGAGCGGGCGGCTCGACGGAGGGCGCGGCGATGCCCCACTTCGACGACGCCGAACCGGGCCGCGACAGCACGGAAGGAGCCGGAGCATGATCCCCGCCCCGTTCGACTACGTGGCACCCACCTCGGTGGAGGACGCGCTCGCCGCCCTGTCCGAGCACGGTGACGACGCCAAGATCATCGCGGGCGGCCAGAGCCTGCTGCCGGTGCTGCGGATGCGGCTCAACGCGCCGGAGGTGGTGATCGACCTCGGCCGGATCGACACGCTACGCGGGATCCGTGAGGACGGCGACGCCCTGGTGATCGGTGCGATGACCACCCATCACGACGTGCGCACCAACGACCTGGTGCGGGAGCACGCGACCGTCATCGCGCTGGCCACCGACGAGCTCGCCGACGACCAGATCCGCCACCGGGGGACCTTCGGGGGCGCCCTCGCCCATGCCGACCCGGCAGGCGACCTCGGCGCTCCCGCGCTCGCGCTCGGGGCGGAGTTCGTCATCGCCGGCAGCGGTGGCACGCGGACCGTGCCGGCGGCGGAGTTCTTCGTCGACCTCTTCGAGACCGCCATCGGTGACGACGAGATCCTCACCGAGGTGCGGATCCCCAAGCACACCGGCTGGGGCGCGCGCTACGAGAAGTTCGTCCGGGTCAAGCACCAGTGGCCGATCGTGGCGGTCGCTGCGACCGTGCGGACCGACGGCGACACCATCGCGGAGGCGCGCGTGGGGCTCACCAACATGGGGTCGACCCCGGTGCGCGCCACGGCCGTCGAGGACGCACTGGCCGGCGTCGCGGCCACCGAGGACGGCGTACGCGCGGCGGCGGAGCGGGCGGCCGAGGGCACCGACCCGCCGGCGGACCTCAACGGCGACGCCGACTACCGGCGCCACCTCGCGACCGTGCTGACGCGGCGGGCGGTGCTGGCAGCGGCGGGGCGCTGATGGAGCTCCAGCACCGGTTCACCGTCCCCGCGGACCTCGAGGAGACCTGGGCCCACTTCACCGACATCGAGGGCGTGGCCGGGTGCTTCCCCGGGGCGGTGGTGACCGAGGCCGACGCGGAGTCGTTCGCGGGCACCGTGAAGGTCAAGCTCGGTCCGATCGCGCTGGTCTACAACGGGACCGGCACCTTCGTCGAGAAGGACGAGGCCGCGCGCCGGATGGTGATCGACGCGCGCGGCAAGGACAAGCGCGGCAACGGCACGGCCGGCGCGATGGTCACCGCGACGATGAGGGAGGTCGAAGCCGGGACCACCGAGGTGTCGGTCGACACCGACCTCACCATCACCGGCAAGGCGGCCCAGTTCGGTCGCGCAAACGTCGTCAAGGACGTCTCCGACAAGCTGCTCGGGCAGTTCGTGGCGTGCCTCGAGCAGCAGCTCGCCGCGCCCGCGGGCCGTCCCCCGGAGGAGGACCCTGCACCTCCTCCGGGGGACGCGACCGGTCAGGCGACCGGTCAGGCGACCGGTCAGGCGACTGGGCCGGTCGCGCCGCCGGACCCCGAGGCGCCGACGTCGTCCGGGGACCAGGGCCCCCGTGGCGGCGCGGTCCCCGACCCGGCTGCTCCGCCGCCCGCGCCGGCGGGGCAGGCCACCAGTGGGGCGCCGGGGGGTGGACAGCCTGGTGGACCCCCCCGGGGAGCACCTGGTGCCCGGCCCGAGCGGCCGTCCTCGGCGCCGCGCAACGAGGAAGCACTGGACCTCGGGCGCACCGTGCTGCCCGTGCTTGCCCGGGCGTACTGGAAGCAGGCCCTGGCGGTGGTGGTGATCGTCGCGGTGGTCGTCTGGTTGATCCTCTAGGTCGGTCGGCTCAGAACACGTTGAACGGCCGGAACTGGACCGACAACCTCGGCCCGGCCTGGGCGACCTTGGGCACGGCGTGCTCCCACGTCCGCTGGCAGGAGCCACCCATCACGACCAGGTCGCCGTGGCCCATCTCGACGGCGAGGGAGTCGCCACCACCGCGCGGTCGCAGCGCGAGCCGGCGAGGGTCGCCGACGGAGACGATCGCCACCATGGTGTCGTGGGTGCTGCCCCGGCCGAGCGTGTCGCCGTGCCACGCGACGCTGTCGCGGCCGTCGCGGTAGTAGCAGCAGCCCGCCGTCCGGAACGGCTCACCCAGCTCGGGCAGGTAGTGCTCGCTCAGCGCCTCACGAGCCGCGGACAACGCGGGATGGGGGAGCTCCTCGCCGATCATGTAGGTGTAGGTCAGCCGCGGGATGTCGACGAGCCGGTCGTACATCTGGCGCTGCTCGGCCCGCCACGGGACGTCGCGGACCAGCGTCGCGAAGACCTCGTCGGCCTCCGGCAGCCACGTCCGCTGGACGTCGAGCCAGGCACCCGCCCCGAGGTCGGTCCGCTCGGGCGCCAGCGACGGCGGCAGGTCGGACCCGGCGTCGAAGAGGGTGCTCTGGAACTGCATGGGCCGACGCTAGCACGGGATCGAACACGTGTTCGGATCCGAGACATGTCGGCGCGTCGCGGCGTCGTGCGACCGAGCACGTGGTAACGGTGCGTCTCCCCGAACGCGGGACGGGGCGGGGCGGTTCGTCGTAGCCTTGAGCAATGGAGGGTCTGCTGGTGGGGTCCGGAGTGCCGAAGCACGTCCAGGTCCGCGAGTACGTCCGCGGCCTCATCCGCGACGCCGAACCCGGCACCCCCGCCCCCTCCGAGCGCGAGCTCGTCCACCAGTTCCACGTCGCCCGGATGACCGTCCGGCAGGCCGTCGACGCCCTCGTCGCCGAGGGGCTGCTCGAGCGCATCCCGGGCCGGGGCACCTTCGTCTCCCGGCCGCGACCGGAGATCGGACGCCTGCTCAGCTACACCGAGGAGATGGTGGCGCGCGGCCTGCTCGCCGAGTCGCAGACGCTGCTGGCCCGACGCGAGCAGTCCGGTCCCGGCGTCGCTCGAGCGCTCGGCCTGACCGCCGGCGACCCGGTGATCCACTGGCGACGCCTCCGGCGCGCGGACGGCGTGCCGATGTGCCTGGAGGACGCCTACCTCAACGAGGTGCTCCTGCCGGGCTTCCTGCAGGCCGGGATGCCGACCAGCCTCTACGAGGCCCTCGACGCGCGCGGGCTGCGACCGACGTGGTCCGACGACTCGATCTCCGCCGACCTGGCCGCCGAGCACGAGGCGGGGCTGCTGGAGATCGACCCGGGCGCGGCGGTCATGCGCCACTCGCGGCGGGCCTTCGCGGAGGACAAGATCGTCGAGGTGTCCCGGTCGGTCTACCGGGCCGACCGGTTCACGTGGTGGGTCCACCTGGGTCGGGGCTGAGCCGACCCAAGCCGGCCACCGGCACCCCTGACTCCTCGCACACCCACACCGGGTCCGGGCCCCCGAGATCGGGGTGGATGTGGAGGGCGTGCTCCGGGGCCTCACCGCAGCTGCGGCACACCGGCCACCGCTCACCGGCGTCGACGGCTGCGTCCTGCACGTCCTGCGCCACCAGCCCGGCGACGTACACCTCGCCCTCGGGCCACTGCTCGGCCCACCAGCGACGCGCCTCCACGGCGTCCTCGAGCGCGGACACCAGGTCGACCGAGGCGCGGCCCCTGGCGTGCAGATCGGCGAGCACCTGCGCCCTGACCGCGAGGAACAGCCGATGGTCCATCCGTCCATTGTGCCCCGCGCGCCCACACCACCCTCGGCCGTCGCGGACCTACAGTGGCGGCATGAGCAAGGCCCTGCTCGAGGTCCAGGTGCGCTCGCCGCGCGACGTGCCCGGGGCCGACGAGGGCGGCGCCGACCGGCTCCACCTGGTCGGCGAGCCCGCCGACACCGGGGCGCTCTCGCCCGAGCCGCAGCTCACCTCCGCCGTGTGCCGCGACACCGAGCTGCCGGTGTTCTGCCTGCTGCGACTCAACGACTCCTGGACCACCACCGGCGGTGAGCTCACGCGGCTCGCCGGCCTCGCCGAGGACTACCTCGGGTGCGGTGCCGCCGGGGTGTCCTTCGGGTTCCTCGACGCCGACCTCGAGGTCGACACCGAGCTGTGTGCCGCGCTGGCCGACCGGTTGCCCGGGGTGCCGTGGACCTTCCACGAGGCCTTCGACCTCACGCTCGACGCGACCCGGTCCTGGGCCCGCGTCGTGGACCTGCCGGGCCTGGTGGCGGTCAGGTCGTCCGGGTCGCCCCAGGGGCTCGCGGTGGGCTACGACGAGCTGCTCGAGCTGGCCTCGTCATCGCCACGGGTCGCGAGCCTGGTGATGCCCGGCGGCGGCCTCCAGGGCGAGCACGTCCCGTGGTTCGCCCGAGCCGGGGTCCGCGCGTTCCACCTGGGGCCGCAGGCACGCCCGGGCGGCACCCTCAAGGCCGACGTCGACGCCGCTCACGTGCGGTCGTGGCGGCTGCTGCTCGACGACGCGGTGGCCCGGGCGGACCGGTCCGTCGCCGGATGATCCTGATCGACCCCCCGCTCGCCGCCGGTCGGGGCAGGCTCTGGTCGCACCTCGCCAGCGACAGCTCCTACGACGAGCTGCACCACTTCGCCCGCGAGATGGGCATCCCCGAGCGGGGCTTCGACCGCGACCACTACGACGTGCCCGAGGAGTGGTACGACGCGATGGTCGCGGCCGGTGCCGTCCCGGTCTCCTCCCGGGAGCTGGTCGCCCGGCTGGTCACGGCCGGGCTGCGTCGGCGCAAGCGGGAGGCGTGAGGCCGGGTCAGTCGTGCAGCCGGTCGAGCTCCGCCGTCACGTTGGCGCGCGCGCGTGCCTCCCACCGGTCGCGGGCGACGTCGGTGTGGAACAGGTCGGGCTTGGCGAGCAGGTCACGCAGCACGGCGGCACGGCCGGCCGCGAAGTCGGCGTCCGCGACGGCCGCGTACTCCCGCCTGATGTCGCGCGTGTACTCGGCGTACCGCTCGGCGGGGGCGGCCAGGATCGCCAGGTCGGCGTCGCTGAGCAGCTGGCCGCGGGCGTCCTCGGCGTCGGGGCGGTGAGTGGCCGTCATCCGCACCAGCCGGGCAACGTCGGCCGCCGGCGGGTCCGGGAGCGCCCGCTCCGCCCACTGCGCCGAGCGCTCCTCGTCGTCCTCGCGGCCCTCGTGGACCGCGTCGTGGAACCAGGCGGCCAGCACCACGACGGGGTCGTCGCAACCGAGCTCCCCGAGCCGGTCCAGCACCTCGGTGAGGTGTCGCAGGTCGTGGTAGCCGCGGCCGTCGTCGGCGTACGCCGCCAGCAGCTCGTCGCGCAGCCGGGTCAGCTCGGGGAGCGGCCAGCGCCCGGCCAGCGCCGAGGTCATGCTCACGCGGCCCCCGCCTCGCGCCGGGCAGCCAGCTCCCGGGCGGTGTCGCGGCCGGGTGACAGCGCCCAGCGGATGGTGCGGGTCGCGGCGGAGCCGAGGACCGGCACCACGGTCCGCTCGGCCAGTGGCCACCGCGGAAGCCCGAGGGGCGCCCGCGTCCAGGCCGGCATCAGTCCGACCGCGGCCCCGACCAGCACGCCGTACGCCGGGCGGGCGACCAGCGGCAGCGGTGGCCGCCGCAGCAGGTAGTCGACGGCCTCCCGGGCGTGATCGGTCGCCGCGAGCTCGGGTCGGAACGCCTCGATCCGCTCGGCGAGCTCGGCCTCGGTGCGGGGCGGGTCGGCCGCGCCCAGCTTGCGGGCGACCACGGCCGTCTGCGCGACGTACTCGTCGCGTCCGGCGGCGTCGAGCGGGCGGTCGCCGTAGGCGGTGTGGGCCACGAGGAAGCTGTCGACCTCGGCGATGTGCACCCAGGTGAGCAGGTGCGGGTCTGAGGCGGCGTAGGGGGTGCCGTCGGCGAGCGTGCCGACGACGCGGTCGTGGATGGCCCGCACCGCTGTGGCGGCCCGTTCGGCGTCCTCCTCGTGACCGAAGGTCGTGACGGCGAGGAAGCGGCTGGTCCGGGCGAGCCGGCCGAGCATGTCGCCGCGGTAGCCGGAGTGCTCCGAGACCGCCGTCATCGCTGCCGGGTGGAGTGCTTGGAGCAGCAGCGCCCGCACGCCGCCGACGAACATGGACGCGTCGCCGTGGACGACGCCGATGGGGGAGGCGGGGTCGAACCAGCGCGGTCCCGGGCGACCGTGGATCCGGTCGCGGTGCCGCGGGCCGTCGGGGCCGGCGGCAACCCGGAAGATCGCCTCTCCCAGCCGGTCGCGCACGGTCACGGTCCCGAGCGTACGAGAGCGCTCCACATCGGGGAGGTCGTCACCGGCGGCTGGCTACGCTCGCCGACGTCGTCCTGGGACGACCGGGGACCCGCCGGGGAGGGGGAGGGACGTGATCGACGCCGGACTCGTCCTCGCGCTGGTGGCCCTGGGCCACGCGGGGTTCCAGCTGACCGTGACGGTGGTCGTCTACCCCGCGCTGGCCGCGGTGCCCCAGACGTCCTGGTCGGTCTCGCACGACGGTCACTCGCGCCGCATCAGCCTCCTGGTCGTGCCGTGGTACGCCGCGCTGCTGGCGAGCTCGGGCTGGGCGCTGGTGGCCGCGGACCGGTCACCGTCGCTGCTGGTGGCGGTCGCAGCGCTCGTCGCCGTGGTGGTCGTCACCGGCGTCGCCGCCGCACCCCTGCACGGGCGCCTGGGACGCGAAGGGCCCCAGGGTGTGCTGCTGCGACGGCTGCTGCTCGTCGACCGGCTGCGCCTCGCGCTGGCGCTGGTCGGCGCGGTGGCGGCGGTGGCGGCTCACGGCGTCGGCTGAGGCGTCTGGTCCGCGGCTGCGCGGCGTCGTCACCCGGGTCTACCGTTCCTCCATGCCCGACGAGGCGCGACCGCGGCTGCTGACCCGCTCGTTCGTGCTGCTGGGAGTCGCGGACCTCGCCTACTTCACCGCGATCGGGGTGGCGATCCTGGCGCTGCCGCTGACCGTCACCGGACGGATCGGGTCGGACGAGGCCGGCGCCGGCCTGGCCTTCGGCGCCTTCGGCGTCACCGCGCTGATCTGCCGGCCCTTCGCCGGTCGGCTCTCCGACAGCCACGGTCGCCGACCGCTGATGATCGCGGGCGCGACGGTCTGCGGCGTCGGGATGCTGCTCGTCCCGTTCGTGGAGTCGCTGGCCCTGGTGATCGCGATCCGGCTGCTGCAGGGCGTGGCCGAGGCGGCGTTCTTCGTCGCCGGGTTCGCGCTGCTCGCCGACCTGGCGCCGCCGTCGCGGATGGGGGAGGCGCTCAGCTACAACTCGCTGGGGCTCTACCTCGGCATCGCCCTCGGTCCACCCCTCGGCGAGGTGCTGGCCCGGACCTGGAGCCTGGACGTCGCCTGGTACGGCGCCACGGTGCTCGCCCTGCTCGCGGCCGCGCTCACGCTCCTGCTGCGCGAGCCGCCGCGGACCCGGGAGGGCGGGGGGCACGGCCGGCTGATCCACGTCCCGGCCATCCCGCTGGCCCTGGGGTTCTTCGCCTCGCTGGCAGCCGTGAGCGGGTTCCTCGCCTTTGCGGCCCTGCACTCGCGCGAGATCGGGATGAGCAACACCTCGACCGCGCTGCTCACCTACGGGCTGGTGGTCGTCGGCTGCCGGATCGCGTTCGCGCGGATCCCGGACCGGCTGCCGTCGCTGCCACTGGCGGCCGCCTCCCTGGTGGCGATCGGCGTGGGGCTGACGGTGATGGCAGCCTGGCAGGCACCGGCAGGCCTCATCCTGGGCGTCGTGATCGCGGCCCTCGGCGTCACGTTCGCCACACCGGCCTTCTTCTCCGCCATCTTCGCCACGGCGACGCCCTCGGAGCGCGGAGCTGCGTCCGGGACCGCGAGCGCCTTCATCGACCTGGGACTGGGTGCCGGCCCGGTGCTCATGGGGCTGGTCGCCCGGGCCGAGGGGATCCCGGCGGCGTTCGCCATCGGCGCCGGCATCGCCTTCGTGGGCTGTGCGTGGACGTTGCTGCTGGCCCGGCGCGTGACGCGCGCGCTGCGTCAGTCGCTCGGCACCAGCACCCAGAGCGCGATGTAGACGACGAACTGGGGCCCGGGCAGCAGGCAGCTCAGCACGAAGATCACGCGCACCGTGGTGGGCGTGACCCCGAAGCGCTGGGCGAGTCCGGCGCAGACGCCGGCGATGATGCGCTTGTCCTGGGGCCGGACGAGGGGACGGGGCGGGTAGGAGACGCTCATGGCTCCACCGTCCCTCGCCCGGCCGAGGATTGCATCCCCGAGGCACCGAAATCAGGGTGCGGTCAGGGTGGGCGCGGGCTCATGATGACGGGGTGAGGCCGACCGCAGACTCCTTCCACGCCCTGGCGCGCAGCTCGCCGTGGCGCTGGACGAGCCTGCACGTCCGCCACCGCCGCGGTGGCGAAGCCGCCTCGCCCGGGACCGACGTGGAGGCCTGGCTGACCCGGCCGGACGGCGTGCGGATCCTCGCCGCCGACGGGCGGTCGATCAGCAACAGCCTGGGGACGCAGCGGGCCGACGGCGCGGCGAGCGGTCCGTGGCGGCCACCGGTGCCGACCTACCGGCAGGACGGGCTGGTGGCGCGGCGTCCGGGCGCCGGCTCGGCGGCGGACCGCTACCTCGACGACGGCCTGTTCTGGGAGAGCTACACCTGGGTCGCCATGCTCGACCCGGCCGAGCTGAGCCACCACGTCCGGGTCGAGGACCTCCGCGAGGTCGAGGTGGCGGGACGGCCCGCGTGGCGGGCCCGGCTCACGGCCGAGACCGGCTACGCGCCGCTGTGCGGCGGCGACTGCTGCGAGCTGCTGCGCAGCGAGGCGGGCGCCCGGTCCGACCTCGCCGACGGCGAGGACCTGCCCGCCCGATCGGCGGGCGTCACCTGGCCCGAGGCCTACGACGCGGCCCTCGACGTGGCGACCGGCGTCGTGGTCCTGCTGCACCCGGTGGGGGGCACCGGCCGGGACCTGTGGCTGGAGAACGACATCATCGCCTCGGCCTGACGCGGGTGTCGGTGGTGCGGCCTACGGTGTCTGCATGGACGCGTGGACGTTCACCGCACCGCTGTGGCCGTGGGAGGCGCGCCCCGACTCCTGGGTCTTCCTGACGGTGCCGCCCGAGGTCTCCGACGAGATCGAGGACCGCATGGTCGCCCGGGCGCCGCGCGGCTTCGGGTCCGTGAGGGTCGAGGTCACCATCGGCGGCTCGACGTGGCGCACCAGCGTCTTCCCGTCGAAGGAGGAGGCGGCGTACGTACTGCCGGTGAAGAAGGCGGTGCGCCGGGCCGAGGACCTCGAAGCGGGCGACGAGGCCGAGGTCCGGCTGACCGTGCTCGACTCCTAGCCGCCGCGCACCGACCGGCCTCAGAGGTCGGCGGCGTCCACGATCCGGTAGGCGTAGCCCTGCTCGGCGAGGAAGCGCTGCCGGTTGGCGGCGAAGTCCGCGTCGACCGTGTCGCGGGAGACGATCGCGTAGAACCGGGCCGTCCGGCCGTCGGCCTTGGGTCGGAGCAGCCGGCCCAGTCGCTGTGCCTCCTCCTGGCGGGAGCCGAAGGACCCCGAGACCTGGATCGCGACCGCCGCCTCGGGGAGGTCGATGGAGAAGTTGGCGACCTTGCTGACGACCAGCAGCGAGATCTCGCCGGCGCGGAAGGCGTCGAAGAGCCGCTGCCGCTCCTTGACCGGGGTGTCGCCCTTGATCACCGGTGCGTCGAGGTCGGCCCCGATCTCGTCGAGCTGCTCGAGGTACTGCCCGATCACCAGCGTCGGCTCGCCGGCGTGCTGCTCGACCAGACGCTCGGCGACCCGGGTCTTGGCCGGCGTGCACGCCGAGAGCCGGTAGCGCTCCTCGAGCTCGGCAGTGGCGTAGGTGATCCGCTCCGACTCGGGCATCGTCACCCGCACCTCGACGCAGTCGGCCGGCGCGATCCATCCCTGCGACTCGATGTCCTTCCACGGGGCGTCGTAGCGCTTCGGCCCGATCAGCGAGAAGACGTCGCCCTCACGGCCGTCCTCGCGCACCAGCGTCGCCGTCAGCCCGATCCGGCGCCGTGCCTGCAGGTCGGCGGTCATCCGGAAGATCGGGGCCGGCAGCAGGTGCACCTCGTCGTAGACGATGAGCCCCCAGTCGCGGGCGTCGAAGAGCTCGAGGTGGGGGTAGACGCCCTTCCGTCGCGTCGTCATCACCTGGTACGTCGCGATGGTGACCGGTCGGATCTCCTTGACCTGCCCGGAGTACTCGCCGATCTCCTCCTCGGAGAGCGAGGTACGCCGCACCAGCTCGTCCTTCCACTGCCGGGCCGAGACCGTGTTGGTGACGAGGATCAGCGTGGTGGCCTGCGCGTGGGCCATCGCGGCAGCGCCGACCAGCGTCTTGCCGGCGCCGCACGGCAGCACGACGACGCCCGAGCCGCCGTGCCAGAACGACTCGGCCGCCTCGCGCTGGTAGCCGCGCAGCGACCAGCCGTCCTCGGCCAGCTCGATCGGGTGGGCCTCGCCGTCGACGTACCCGGCGAAGTCCTCGGCCGGCCAGCCGAGCTTGAGCAACGCCTGCTTGAGGTTGCCCCGCTCGCTGGGATGGACCGCGACGGTGTCGTCGTCCAGGCGAGCGCCGAGCATGCCGGCGACCCGCTTGGCGCGCAGCACCTCCTCGAGGACGGGGCGGTCCGTCGTGACCAGCACCAGGCCGTGGGTGGGGTGCTTGTCCAGGCGCAGCCGACCGTAACGAGCCATGGTCTCCGCGACGTCGACCAGCAACGCGTGCGGCACCGCGAACCGGCTGTAGGTCAGCAGAGTGTCGACCACCTGCTCGGCGTCGTGGCCCGCGGCCCGCGCGTTCCAGAGGCCGAGCGGCGTCAGCCGGTAGGTGTGGATGTGCTCGGGCGACCGCTCGAGCTCGGCGAAGGGCGCGATCGCGCGGCGGCAGTCTGCCGCCTGCTCGTGGTCGACCTCGAGCAGGAGCGTCTTGTCCGACTGGACGATGAGGGGGCCCGCATTCACAACCGGCAAGCCTACGCAGCCGCGCCAACGGCCGACGCCGGGCCGACCGGCCGGTCAGACCCCCGAGTCCGCCTTCTGCCGTGCGCGGTACGCCGCGACGTTGGCCCGGGAGGAGCAGCGCTCGGAGCAGTAGCGCCGCGACTGGTTCGGGGAGGTGTCGACGTAGACGTTGGTGCAGGGCGTCGCCGAGCAGACGCCGAGCCGGGTCGGCCCGAGGTCGCACACCAGGGTGGCCAGCCCGAGCAGTGACTCGCCGATCAGCAGCTCGGACACCGACGCCGAGCGGGTCGCGACGTGGAGGTGGAGGTCGTCGGGGTCGTGGTCGGAGATCATCGGGGTGATGGGGTACTTCTCCATCAGCGCGTTGAGGGCCTCGATGACACCCGCGGCGTCGCCGGCGTCGGACGCCTCGAAGACCGGCCGCAGCTCGCGCTGGAAGCGGCGGAGCACGAAGGCGTCGCGATCCGTGCAGGACGGGTGGAGCCACTCGCGGTGCGCGAGGTGGGCGACCAGCGCGCCGTCGTCGGGCAGCTCCGCGTTGAGCAGGCCGGCCGACGCCTCGGCGTACCGGATGAAGTCCACCGGTCCACTCTACGGCGGTCTCAGGCGTCCTCGACCGCACGCACGGAGGTGACCCGGTGGATGGCGAAGGTGCGGGTGTCGTCGCTGCGTACGTCGTACGCCGTCAGCTGCCCACCCTCCACGCGGACCGGCTCCACCAGGCGTTCGCTGCGGCTGCCGTGGTTGTCGACGTACCCGATCACGACCGCCGCCCCCGTCTCGATCGCCTCCCGCAGCGCCGCGAGCGAACCACTGGGCGTGAGGGGTCGCGCCGCCGCCGGGCGGGACGCGGTCACGCGGTCGCCGGCCCGGACCGCGGCCACCACCTGGGCGACGTGGGCGGCTTCCCGGGCGCGCGCCGTCGCGGCGCCGCGGGCCTCGCGCGGGGTGCGGGCCCGCAGCTGGTCGGGCCGGGCGATCTGCACGGTGCCGTCGGCCGCCTCGACCACCGGCGCGGCACCGATGTCACGCAGCCGGGGCAGCAGCACGTCCAGCGGGGT
Source organism: Nocardioides coralli (assembly GCF_019880385.1). NCBI lineage: Bacteria > Bacillati > Actinomycetota > Actinomycetes > Propionibacteriales > Nocardioidaceae > Nocardioides > Nocardioides coralli. The sequence continues at coordinate 2,960,511 of NZ_CP082273.1, read as the reverse complement.
GTCGCTCACCAGCACCGTGGGGGCGAGGCGCCGCAGTCCGAGACCACCGGCCTTCGGGTGGTGGAGCAGCTCGGTCAGCACCGTCTCGTCGTCGGCGCGGAGGAACGCCTCGGCGTGGCCGGCCCGGATGCTGCCGAAGGTGCGGGCGCTGTCGTCGACGAGGTAGCGCAGCGGCTGCGGCACGTCGGTGGCGGCCACCTCGTCGAGGAGCTCGTGCACCTCGTGAGCCGACCATCCCAGGTCGAGGGCACGTCGGACCGACCCCGGGGTGAAGCGGTAGACGGTGGCGCCGCCGCGTGACTCGACCTCGGCGACGAGGTGCAGCCGCCGCGCCACGCTGGACTCCAGCGGGCCCGGCGCCACCGCGGTCAGGTCGGCCTGCAGCACGACCTGCTCGAGCGGCTTCGGCAGCAGCGGCGCCAACGTCGCCACCGCGGCCTCGTGGTCACCGTCGAGCAGCAGCCGACCATGGCCAGCGAGGCCGCCGAGCCCGGTCACGCCCAGCACGCCCGCCTCCGCCACCGCCCAGGCCACCTGGTCGGCGCGGGCCCGTGGCCGCCGGGGTCGCTGCCAGGTCAGCCGCGCGACCAGCGACGGGACACCGGTGCCCGCGGCGAGCTGGTCGCCCTCGGGCAGCGTGGCCAGCGCCTCGAGCGTCATCCGCCTGGTCTCCGCCGCGATCGGGCTGGTGAGGTCGGGGGCGAGGGCGTTGCGTCCCTTGCCGGCCTGGTCACGGCTGCCGACCAGTCCCGGCACCCGCGGGCTCTGCAGCCAGTGCCGAGCCAGCGCCAGCCACCGGTCGGCCAGCTCGTGAGCCGACCAGAGGTCGAAGGCGTCGGTCGGGACCCACACCGGGACGCCGTCGCGGTCGGCCCGGGTCGCGACCAGCCCCGCCGCGGCGGCGACCTCGATCAGCAGTGCCGTGTCGCGCTCGTCCGCGTGCAGCATGGTGGCGGCTGCCTTGAGGTCCCGGACGGAGAGCCCTCCTGACCGGAGCTCGCCGGGCGGGTGGGCGCCCCAGTGGTCCAGGAGCAGCTCGACCCGGTGCACCGCCTCCAGCGCGGCGCCGGCAGCCGCCCGGTCGACGAGCTCCGGCGAGCGGGACGTGGCGGCGATCGCCGGGACCTCGTCGACGCGCTCCCGCGTCGTGTGCCCACCCCGCAGCGCCAGGCCGACCTCGCCGGGAAGCACCACCACCCCGCCGGACCGGGGCACGAGCAGCCTGCGGGCCAGCAGCTCCTCGGCCGGGGAGGCAGCCTCGTCGGTGGACACGGTCGTCCGTGAGGACCCGGTGGTCCCCTGACCGCCGTGCGCCTCGACGTGGTCGAGGAGCCGGCGTGCCTGCGGGCTCAGCTCGGACAGCAGCTGCGCGAGCCGCTCCCCGCCGGGAGGCTTCTCGGAGCGTGGGCGCAGCCCGCTCACCCCCGGGCCGCCGGAGGCGAGTGCCTCGACCACGCCGGTCAGCGGACGCAGCCCCTCCCGCGCCTCCCACACCAGCGCGAGGTCCAGGAGCCGCTCGATCGCGGCACCCGTGGCGGCCGCATCGGCGTTCACGAGCCGGGAGATCTCCTCCCGGGTGGTTTGACCCGCGACGACGAGGGCATCAAGGACGCAGAGCTCGGGCAGCGTCAGCTGGTCGAGCGCGCGTACGACGGAGGACCGGGTGGCGGCACGCGACGCCAGCTGGCCGGAGTCCTGAGGAGCTGGCGTGGCGAGGTCGGGTCGGTCGCTGAGCAGACGGGCGAGCCGGTCCTCCGGCCACGCCCGCAGCTGCTCGGCCAGGGTGCGGTACGTCGCCCCGGCGCCTCCTGCTCCCGACATCCGTCCCACGCTACCCGGCTGCCCGCGTCGGCGACCCCGTACGCTGCTGCCCGGCCAGGAGGTGGGATGAAGCAGGTCGAGCTGCACCACGGCGCCCGTACCGACGTCGGTCGGGTCCGCGAGGTCAACGAGGACGCCTACCTCGCCGCCCCGCCGGTCTTCGCGGTGGCCGACGGCATGGGCGGTCACGAGGGCGGTGACGTCGCGAGCCGCGTCGTCGTCGAGGAGCTGGGCCGGCTCGCCGACCGTGCCCTCGACCCGACCGAGGCCCGTGAGCAGCTCGCCGCCGCCCTGGCCACCTGCCAGCAGCGCATCGCCGAGATCGGCGCCGACGGCGAGACCTCCCGACAGGCTCGCTCGTACGCCGGCACCACCGTGGTCGCCGCGATCGTCGTCGACGACGGCGGCCCGGCGTGGTTCCTGGTCAACCTCGGCGACTCGCGCGCCTACCGGCTCTCGCAGGGACGGCTCAGCCAGGTGAGCACCGACCACAGCCTGGTCCAGGAGCTCGTCGACGCCGGCTCCCTGAGCACCGAGGACGCCGCGACCCACCCCGAGCGCAACGTCATCACCCGCGCGCTGGGTGGTCGGGAGGCCTCGGAGCCCGACTACTTCCTGCTCCCCCTCGCGGAGGCGCCGCGGCTGCTGCTCTGCTCCGACGGCATCAACGGCATGATCGACGACGCGGCCATCGAGGAGATCCTCGGTGCGACCGACGACCCGCGCGACGCGGCCGACCGGCTGGTCGAGGCCGCCCTCGCCGCGGGCGGCCGTGACAACGCGACGGCAGTCGTCGTCGATGTGGTGGGATGGGCCGACGTGCCGGACTACGACGCCGACCGTCAGCGATCGAGCCTCGAGCGGAAGCTGGGGGCCCTGCCGTGACCGACGCGTCGGCACACAGCTACCGACCGGGCCCGTGGTTCGCCGTCGTCGGCGAGCACGCCACGGTGCTGCTGCCTCCGGCCGAGAAGGAGCGGGTCGCCGAGCTCTGGTCCGTCGTCGACGACGGCGGTGGTTTCGACGTCGTGCTCGACGCCCTGATCTCCCGCGGGCTGCGTGACCTCACCGGGTTCGTGCTCGTGGCCACCGCGGAGGGCACCACCAGGCTCGTCGTCCGCGGCCCGGCGCAGGCCCACGTCGTGGCCGACGACGGCGAGGTCACCGTCGACGGCACGGAGGCCACGACCTGGGCCGAGCGGACGCTGAGCGGGGTCTCGTCATTGCGCCTGGTGGTCGCCGACGCCGCTGAAGAGGCCGCCCTCCACACCATGACCGGGGGACTGGTTCGCGTGAGCGAGCTGACCACGCCCGCGGAAGTCGGGGGCCACCAGCACGAGGACGAGGTCGAGGTTCCCGCCGACGAGCCGGACCCCGACCCCGGCGCCGAGCTCCCCACCACCGGTCCGATGCCGGTGCCCGAGGCGCCGCCGGGCCCGCTCGGCCCCGAGACCGACTGGTCGCAGCCCCCGCCGGAGCCGCCGATCGGCGTCCCTTCCGGACCGCCCCCGCCGGTCGCGGTCACGCAGCCGGTGCCGCTGCAGTCGTCGGTGCCGGGACCTGAGGAGTCCGAGCCTGCCGCGGTCGTCCGCCTGGTCTTCTCCCACGGCGAGGAGGTGGCCGTCGACCGCGCCGTCGTCGTCGGTCGCGCGCCCCAGGCCGGGCGCTCCCGCGGCACCGGGGAGCCACAGCTGGTCACCGTGCCGAGCCCCGGTCAGGAGATCTCCTCGACCCACCTCGAGGTCCGGCCCGGGAGCGGCAGCGACCACGGCCACGCCGTCGTCGAGGACCTCGGATCGACCAACGGCACAGTGCTCGTCCGGCCCGGCCAGGCCGCCGAGGAGCTGACCGCGGGCACCCCCGTCGTGCTGGTCCCCGGGGCGGTGCTCGACCTCGGCGACGGGATCACCATCACGGTGACCGCTCCCTGATGTCGACGCACGCCCGGTCGGAGGCCGACCCGACCCACCCGCCCGCCGGCACCGACCGCCGCTTCTACGCCTTCGTGCTCGACCGGCTGTGGGCCTGGCCGCTGCTCGCCCTGGTCGGGTACGCCGGTTGGCTGGTGTCGTGGCGGCACGGGGGGCTGTGGGGTGGCCTGGTCCTGATCGTCCTCGGCGTGCTGCTGGTGGTCGCCGCGACCGCCGTGGGGGTCGGCCTGTGGGGTCTCACCCCGGGCAAGGCCCTGCTGGGGCTCCGGGTCGTGGACGCCGCCACCGGGCGGCCGATCGGTGTGCCCGCCGCCCTGCTGCGAGGGCTCGTGCTCGCGGGCGCCGCCCTCCCGACGTTCGGCATCGGCCTGGCCACGCTGGCCCAGACCGCGGTCAGTGACCCGCACGGCCGGCGTCGGGGGTGGCACGACGTGCTGACCGGCAGCGTCGTGGTCGACGTGCGACCGGTGCCCGAGCCCGCCGAGGTCGTCGAGGAGCTGCCGCGCCCGGTGCTCAACCTCACGGCGATGCGGCTCGCGCCGGCACCGGCGGGCCAGGGCGCCGTCGCGCCCGGGCGCCGGGCGGCAGGGGCCCACCCGGGTGCCGATGAGGCCTCGGCCCCCGTCGGGGTCATCCCCGTCCCGCGGTGGCGCGTGACCCTCGACTCCGGGGAGTCGCTGGCGGTCGAGGGACTCCTGCTGCTGGGACGCCGCCCCGAGGGCCGACCCGACGAACCGGTCGGCCGCCCGGTCGCCCTCACCTCCCACGACCTCTCGGTCTCCAAGACCCACGCCGCGATCGCGGTCGCCCCCGACGGGTCGCTGGTGGTCACCGACCGCGGCTCGCGCAACGGCACGGTCCTGATCCGGGCGGGGTCCTCGCGACAGCTGCTGGCCGACGATCCGGCGACGCTCCAGGCCGGCGACACCGTACGGCTGGGCGACCGCACCCTGACGGTGCAGCGCGAGGCCTGACCTCGATGTCCGACCCGCGGCGCTCGTTCCTCCAGCTCCTCTACGAGGAAGCGCCCCGCAGCGCCTTCGACCAGGTGGTGGCCGACGCGGTCGAGGCGGGGGTCGGGCCCGACGAGCTCGTCCGGCTCCGCGAGGAGTACGACGTCGCGCTCCGGCTGCGCGAGCTCATCGCCCGGCAGCAGGCGCGCGAGGCGGAGATGCGGGCCCTCTACGAGACGGCCAACGACCTCACCGCGATCCGCGACGTCGACACGATCCTGGCCGCCATCGTGCGTCGTGCCCGGCAGCTGCTCCAGGCGGACATGACCTACCTGTCCCTCAACGACGAGGCCGAGGGCGCGTCGTACATGAAGGTCACCGAGGGCGCACTGACCCCGGAGTTCAAGCAGCTCCGGCTGCCGCTCGGCACCGGGCTGCTCGGCCTGGTCGCCCAGACCGGGGAGCCCTACTTCACCGAGGACTACCAGTCCGACGAACGGTTCGTGCACCGTGGCTACATCGACGAGGCCGTGGCGGGGGAGGGCATCCGCGCGATCCTGGGCGTCCCGCTCGTGCTGGAGGGGCGGGTGATCGGCGCACTGCTCGCGGTCCACCGGTCGGTGCGGCCGTTCCCGCCCCACGAGGTGACGCTGCTGACCTCCTTCGCCGCCCACGCCGCGGTGGCCCTCGAGAACGCACAGCTCTTCGCCGACCTCGACGACGCCCACCGCACCATGACCCAGCACACCGCTGCGGTCGAGGCGGCGGCGCTCGCCCACGACCGTCTCACCGACCTCCTGGTCGCCGGTGGCGGCGTGGAGGAGGTGGCCGACGTGATGGCCGACGTGATGGGTGGACCCCTGGCCGTCCTCGGGCCCGACGACGAGCACCTGGCCGGCGCCGAGGCTCCTGGCGACTGGTCGACAGCGGCGGCGGAGTCGGTCGCCTCGGGACGCGCCGTGCGGCGCGGGCGCCACTACGTGACCGCGGCCCAGGCCGGCACCGAGCACGTCGCCACCCTGGTCCTCGACGCGGGTGGTCGCGAGCTCGACCAGCCGGCGCTGCGGACCCTCGAACGTGGCGCCCTGGTCACCTCGCTGGTGATCCTCTTCGCCCGCACCGTCGCCGAGACCGAGGACCGGCTCGGGGGTGAGCTCCTCGCCGACCTGCTCGAGGCCCGACCGAGCGCGCTGCCGGCGCTGCGCGAGCGGGCCCGCCGCCGCCAGGTCGTCCTGGAGCCGCCGCTGGTCGTCGCGGTCGCCGCGGTGACCGGGCTCGACCGCTTCCCGGCACGGCGGGCGTTGACCCGCCTGGCAGCCGAGCACCAGGGCCTGGCCGGTGACCACCTCGGCAGGCTGGTGCTGCTCGTCCCGGGTGAGGACCCCCTCGAGGCGGGGGCGCGGCTGGCCGAGGCGGTCGCCGCGCGCGGCGGCTCCGCCACGGTGGGCGTCTGCGCGGCCGACCCCGACGCGCTGGGAGACGGTCACGCCGAGGCTCGCCGGTGCCTCGAGACCCTGCTGACCCTCGGCCGCGTGGGGGAGGTCAGCGACCCCGCGGGCCTCGGGGTCACCCGCCTGCTGCTCGGCGACAACGATCCCGAGCACCTGGCGACGTACCTCGCCACGACCCTGGGTCCCGTCCTGGCCTACGACGAGGCCCGCTCCACCAGCCTCGTGGCCACGCTGGAGGCGTGGTTCGCGACCGGTGGGACGGTCAAGGAGGCTGCGGCCCGGCTGCACGTCCACCCCAACACCGTCTCCCAGCGGCTGGAGCGGATCACCGGCCTGCTCGGGCCGGAGTGGCGCGAGCCCGAGCGGGCGCTGGACCTGCAGCTCGCGCTGCGGGTGCACCGGTTGCGCCGCAGCCCCTCCCGCTGACCGATGTGGGCCGCGGCCACCCTGCGGCCGAATCTGTGGTTCGCAAGCACATGGTTGAGCTGCGATTCCCCGGACTAGCGTCCCCCGCATGCCTGAGACCCCTGTCACCCGTCCCGCCGCGCTCGACGGCCGGCGTGCCGTCGTGACCGGCGGGGCCAGCGGCATCGGCGCCGGGGTCGCCAGCCGGCTCGCCGAACTCGGGGCCGCGGTGCTGGTCCTCGACCGCGACGAGGAGGCCGCCGCCAAGCACGCCGCCGACATCGGCGGCGAGCACCGCGTCGTCGACCTCGCGGACACGACATCCGTCACCGCGCTGGACCTGACCGCCGACGTCCTCGTCAACTGTGCCGGCATCCAGCACGTCGCCCCCGTCGAGGAGTTCGAGCCGGCCAGGTTCGAGCTGATCCACCGGTTGATGCTCGTCTCGCCGTTCCTGCTCACCCAGCAGGTGCTGCCGGGGATGTACGAGCGCGGGTGGGGCCGGGTCGTGCACGTGTCGAGCGTCCACGGCCACCGCGCGTCGGCCTACAAGTCGGCCTACGTCAGCGCCAAGCACGGCCTCGAGGGGCTGTCGAAGGTGATCGCCCTCGAGGGTGCGGGCAAGGGCGTCACCAGCAACACCGTGTGTCCCGGCTACGTCCGCACCCCCCTGGTCGAGGGCCAGATCGCCGACCAGGCGCGCACCCACGGCATCGACGAGAGCGAGGTCCTCGACGACGTCCTCCTGGCACGCCAGGCCATCAAGCGGCTCGTCGAGCCCGTAGAGGTGGCCGAGGCGGTCGCCTTCCTCTGCGGCCCGGCCTCGGCCTCCATCACCGGCAGCTCCTTCGTGATCGACGGCGGCTGGTCCGCCGCCTGACCCACCCTCCTGGAAAGGAAACGCACGACATGACCACCCAGTCCGTCAACGCACCCGACACGGGGGGCACCGAGGAGCAGAGCTCGATCGTCAAGGTCGTCTTCGCCAGCCTGGTCGGCACCGCCGTCGAGTGGTACGACTTCTTCCTCTACGGCTCGGCCGCAGCCCTCGTGTTCGGCACCCTGTTCTTCCCCGAGTCCGATCCCGTCAACGCCACCCTGCTCGCCTTCGGCACCTACGCCGTCGGCTTCGCGGCGCGGCCCCTCGGCGGGATCGTCTTCGGCCACTTCGGCGACCGGGTCGGTCGCAAGAAGATGCTGGTCGTCGCGCTCATGCTGATGGGGGTCGCGACCTTTGCGATCGGCCTGCTGCCGACGTACGCCTCGATCGGTGTCGCCGCCCCGATCCTGCTGCTGGTCTGCCGGCTGCTGCAGGGCTTCGCCGTCGGCGGCGAGTGGGGTGGTGCGGTGCTGATGGCGGCCGAGCACGGCGACCCCGAGCGCCGCGGCTTCTGGTCCTCCTGGCCGCAGGCCGGCGTGCCGCTGGGCAACCTGCTCGCGACCGGCGTGCTCTTCGTGCTGGCCGCCGTCCAGAGCGACGAGGCCTTCGAGGCCTGGGGCTGGCGGATCCCGTTCCTGCTGTCGGCCGTGCTGGTGCTGATCGGCCTGTGGGTGCGCCTGCAGCTGGAGGAGTCCCCGGTCTACCGGGAGGCGAAGGCGGAGATCGCCGACCAGAAGCAGGAGGCCTCCCACATGCCGCTGCTCGAGGTGATCAAGACCTACCCCAAGGAGGTCCTCATCGCCATGGGCATGCGGATGGCGGAGAACATCTCCTACTACATCTTCACCGTCATCTCGATCACCTACGTCACCACCTACCTGGAGGCGGACAAGGACCTGATCCTGCAGATGCTGCTGATCGGCGCCGCGGTGCAGTTCTTCATGATCCCCGCCTTCGGCGCCCTCTCCGACCGGATCGGGCGGCGCCCGCTCTACCTGGTCGGCGCGGTCGGCGTGGCGGTGTGGTCCTTCGTGTTCTTCAACCTGCTCGACTCGATGACCGGCACCGCCGTGCTCACCGCCGTGCTGGTCGGACTGCTGTTCCACTCGATGATGTACTCGCCGCAGGCTGCCTTCTTCTCCGAGCTGTTCGGCACCAGCGTCCGTTACACCGGCGCCTCGGTCGGCTACCAGCTGGCGTCGATCTTCGCCGGTGCCCTCGCGCCGATCATCGCGGTGCAGCTGCTCGGCTCGGTGGAGGAGAAGAACACCACCGCTGTCGGCATCTACGTGGCAGTCGCCTCGGTGATCACCGTGATCGCGGTGCTCTTCGCCAAGGAGACCCGGGCGTCGTCGCTGCGCCACGACCGCGTGGTGCGTGCCGCGCACCACTGAGCCACCCAGCGCGCAGGCCTCCCCGGGAAGACCCCGGGGAGGCCTGTGTCACGCGAGGGCGTCGGGGACCAGCCCCTGCACCAGGTCGTACGTCGCACGGTCGGCGGCGGTGATCAGGGCCCGCGGCACGCCGGCCTGGGGCCGGTAGGGCTCACCGTCGAAGGTCCCGACGAAGCCGCCGGCCTCGGTCAGCAGCAGCGAGCCGGGGGCGTGGTCCCAGGGCCGGGAGCGGCCGTAGAGCGCGTAGTCGGCCTCGCCCTCGACGAGCTTGGGGTAGTCGACCCCGCAGCAGACCCACGTCAGCTCCAGCGCCTGCAGTGTCCCCACCGCGCGGCCCAGCCACGAGCGCCGCGACGTCACCCCCCGCACCCGCTCGCCCACCGGGGGCCGGGTGAGTCGCTTCCCGTTGCCCCAGGCGCCCGCGCCGCGCTCGGCGACGTACGCCTGCTCGTGCTGCGGCTGCCAGATCCACGCGCGCACCGACTGCCCGCCGCGCACCTCGGCCACCATCACCGCGTGGTCCGGGGAGCCGTGCACGAAGTTCCGGGTGCCGTCGACGGGGTCGACGGTGAAGGCGTGCTCGGCGGTGCGGTACCGCTCCAGGAGGGCGGGGTCCTCGGCACAGGCCTCCTCGCCCAGGATCACCGCGTCGGGGTAGGCCGCGACGAGGGCTCGCGTGAGCAGCTGCTCGGACTCGCGGTCGGCGACGGTGACGAGGTCACCGGGGTTCTTCTCGTCGACCTGGTGGTCGGCGAGGTCACGGAACCGCGGGGTGATCACCTCGTCGGCGACCTCGCGGATCAGGTCGAGCACGGCGTCGGTGTCCACGGCGCCACGCTACTGGGGTGCCGGGTCCGCGCGACGGCCCCGGTGTCAGCGGCCGATCGCGACCGGCACCCGCACCCGGCTGCCGTCCCCGGCCACCCAGGTGATGGCGCCGTCGTCGAGGCCACCCATCTCCGAGCCGCTCACGGTCACGCGGTAAGTCGCCGAGCGGCCGGGCCGGAGCGTGACGGTCGAGGGGGAGACCGTCACCGCGTGGCGCTCGAAGCCGCTGACCTCGGCCCGCCACGTGTCGGCACGGCCGCCGACGTTGGTGACTCGGCGCTTTGCCGTGCCGTCCCCCCGGAAGAGCAGCGAGGGTGCGTTGACCTCGTCGACCTTGCCGGCCAGCCACCGGCGGTAGGTGCGGGGGCCGACGGTGTGGGCGAGCCGACCACGCTGGGCGGCGCGCAGGTCGAGGGCGCCGGAGCCGCTGCGGATGACGCTGTCGCCCGTGTCGCGGCCACTGCCTGCCAGCACCGACCGGACGACGTCGGGTGACCAGCCGCGGCGGGCCAGCAGCGTGGCGGCGGCGCCACTCGCCCTGGCCGTCGCGGCGGAGGTCCCGGACAGGAACGCCCACCGGGCCTCGGCCACCGTCGGCGGTACGGCGCTGAGCACGCCGGTGCCGCCGCCGACGAGGTCGGGCTTGAGGACGCTGCCCTGGGGGTCGCCGGCTGGCGACCACCCGGCCACGCGGGGGGCGCTGCGCCGGGCGTCGCTCGGGGCGAGCGTGATCGTGCGGCCCCGGTCGGAGGACAACCGGGCGAGCAGCGTGCGACCGGCACCCCGTCCGAGGTGCACGGTCGGGACGGCGTGCAGGTCGTGGGCGAGCTCACCGCGCCGGACGTTGACCAGCACCATGCCGACCCCACCGGCCAGGTCGACTGCGGCGGACTTGGCGACCCGGCCGACCACACCTCGCTCGCAGACGACGACGCGGCCGGAGGCGCGGGCCGCGTCGAGGCTGCCCGGGGCGCAGCGGGCCGCGTCACGGGCGGTGCGACCGGGAGCGGCGATGTCGCGGGCGACGACGGCGGCTGCGCGCACGGGTCGGCGGGCCGTCATCAGGCCGTCCAGTCGCTCACCGCGGCCGAGCACGACACCCCCGGCGTTGCCGACACTGGTGAGACCACCCACGGTGGTCACCCAGGGGGAGACGTGGGTCGCGTAGCCGTCGGCGCCGTCGTTGCCGGCGGCTGCCATCACGACGGTCCCGGCCTCCGCGGCTCCGAGGAGGGCTCGCTCCACCGTGTCGATGCCGGGCGCGCCGGCCACGGACAGGTTCAGCACGTCCACCCCGTCGCGGGTGGCACGGTCGATGGCCGAGACCAGGTCGGCGGTCGCGCAGCCGTCGTCCTCGGGGTCGGGCGCGCTCCAGCATGCCTTGTACGCCGCCAGCCGGGCGCGCGGTGCGACACCGCTGTAGTCGCCGCGCAGCCCCGGGGCGCTCACGGTGACTCCGGCGTTCCCGGCCGCGATCGAGGCGACCTGGGTGCCGTGGCCGCGGACGTCCCGGGGGGACAGCGGCTCGTCGGCAGCGACCGCGTCCTCACCGAAGCCGTCGACGAACCAGGCTGCGGCCACGAGCTTGTCGTTGCACACGCCGCGGTCCCAGTCCTCCGCCGGTGTGCAGGCGCCGACGAAGCGCGCCGGTCGGGGGCCGATGCCGGGGGAGTCGCCGAAGACCGGGCTCTCGGGCCAGATGCCGGTGTCCACCACGCCGACCACCACGCCGGCTCCCCCGCGACCCTGCGGGGCCGGAGCCGACGCGGCCGGGGCCGCCGCGGTCGCCAGCGGGCGGACTGCGTTCTGCTCCACCAGCGCGACGTCGGGCTGCGAGCGCAGCTCGGTCGCCTGCCGGTCGGTGAGCTCGACGGCGACTCCGCTGAGCGCGGTGGTCCAGCGGTAGACGGGCTCGGGCGCGGAGACACGTGCCAGGGCGGAGTCCTGACGATCGCGAAGCTGTTCCCGCACGTCGGCGGGGTCGCGGTCACCGCGACGACCCGCGGTGCCGGGCTCGTCGAAGGTCACCAGGTGGAGGGCAGCGCCCTCGGCGTCGTCGCCGTGCGCGGCGCTCAGGGGCGCCACGGCGAGAGCCCCGGTGAGCGCGACGAGCAGCGGTACGGTCGCCAGACCGCACCGGGCGCGACGCCCACGACGCACCACCGACACCTCCTGTACCACGAAAATGCGAACACACAGTGTCCCTCACCGGGCCTCGTCGCGCAGCAGGTACCCACAAGTCGCGGCGACGACGGCCCGGGGAGGGAGCGGTCCTACGCTGGGATCCATGGCTGTGCCCCCCACCGTCGGGTTCGACCTCGACATGACCCTCATCGACACCGTCCCGGGGTTCTCGGCGACCTTGGCGGCGCTGGGCGAGGAGCTCGAGGTGGCCTTCCCGGTCCTCGAGCTGACCTCGCGCCTGGGGCCGCCGCTCGACCACCTGCTCGGGGAGCACCTGACGGTGGACGCGATCGGGCCGGCCGTCGACCGCTTCCGCGCCCTCTACCCCGACCACGCGGTCGCCCCGGTCCCCCTGATGCCGGGTGCGGTGGAGGCGCTCGAGGCGGTGCGTCACGCGGGTGGCCGCGTCGTGGTGGTCACGGGCAAGTACACCCCCAACGCCCAGCGCCACCTCGACCACCTCGGCGTCGAGGTCGACGTGCTGGTCGGCGAGGTCTGGGGGATCGGCAAGGCCGAGGTGCTGCGGCGCGAGGGTTGCACGGTCTACGTCGGTGACCACGTCCACGACGTGGAGGGCGCCCTGGGCGCCGGCGTCACCAGTGTTTCCGTGCTGACCGGCGGGTGTGGCCGCGAGGAGCTCGTGGCCGCAGGCACCCACGTCGTGCTCGACGACCTCACCGGGTTCGCCGAGTGGTACGACGGCCACCTCCTCGACACGCGGCTGGCGGCCCTCGAGCGGGACCTGCGCGAGCGGGGCTCGCTGCTCGTGGCCTTCAGCGGCGGGGCCGACAGCGCGCTGCTGCTCGCTGCCGCGGTCCGGGCCCTGGGGGCCGACCGGGTCGCCGCGGCCACCGGTTACTCCCACTCGCTGCCACAGGCCGAGCGCGACCCGGCCCGCGACTTCGCCGCGTCGCTCGGCGTTCCCGTCCTGACGCCCGAGACCCGGGAGATGGACCGGGCCGGCTACCGCGCCAACGCCGGTGACCGCTGCTTCTTCTGCAAGGCCGAGCTCCTCGACGTCCTCACCCCGCTCGCCGAGGAGCTCGGCCTCGCCCACGTGGCCACCGGCACCAACGCCGACGACGTCGTCGCCGGCTTCCGCCCCGGGATCCGGGCCGCAGCTGAGCGCGGTGCCGTGACCCCGCTGGCTGACGCCGGTCTGACGAAGGCGCAGGTGCGGGCGGCCTCCCGCCGGTGGGGCCTGCCCACCTGGGACAAGCCGCAGGCGGCATGCCTGTCCTCCCGCATCGCCTACGGGGTGGAGGTGACGCCCCACCGCCTGGCCCGCGTCGAACGGGCCGAACTGGCGGTCCGCGCCTGGGGTGAGGCCCACGCGGTGACGCTGCGCGACCTGCGGGTCCGCGACCGTGGCTCCCACGCGTCGGTGGAGCTCGACACCGCCCTCCTCCCGCTCCGCCCGGAGCTCGAGGCGGCCCTGCTCGAGGCGGTCTGCGGGACGGGCTTCGACCAGGCCGAGGTCGACCCCCGGGGCTTCCGGTCCGGGTCCCTCAACGAGCTGCTCTGAGCCGAGGTCACCCACTCGGTTGGCCCGGTTCACCGGGGCCACCTAGGCTTGACCGCTGCCGCGGCGATCGGTCGTGGTGTGGCGAGCGAGAGAGGTCACCGTCGTGCCCACTGGCAAGGTGAAGTGGTTCGACCCGGAGAAGGGCTTCGGCTTCCTGTCCCAGGAGGACGGGCCCGACGTCTACGTGCACGCTGATGCGCTGCCGGAGGGTGTGACCACCCTGCGCAACGGTGCCCGCGTGGAGTTCGGGATCGCCCAGGGACGCCGCGGCGACCAGGCCCTGCAGGTCCGCCTGCTCGATGCGCCGCCCTCGGTGCAGCGCAACCAGGCCGCCTCACGTCGCAAGCCGCCCGAGGACATGGTGACGATCGTCGAGGACACCATCCGGCTGCTCGACGACGTGGGCGGCTCCTACCGGCGTGGCCGGCACCCCGACGCCCGGACGGCGCGGCCGACAGCCAAGCTGCTCCGCGCGCTGGCCGACCAGCTCGAGGCCTAGCTCACTCCGGCCCCACGGGCACCTGCACGGGTCGGCCCGGTCGCGACGCCAGCACGAACGCCGCCCACGACCCCAGGACGGCGACGGCGACCCCCAGCCCGAGTCGCGCCGGCTCGAGCGGCAGGGCGATGCCGACGAACCCGCCGACGACCCACGCGAGCTGCAGGGTGGTGTCGCTGCGCGCGAAGGCGCTCGCCTGGACGCGGGTGGGGATGTCGCGCTGGATGGTGGCGTCGAGGCAGAACTTCGCCAACGACTGGGCCAGGCCCGCCGCCAGGCCCAGCACCACCAGCGGGACCACCCCGTAGAAGACGGCCGCGAGCAGGGTGGCCGCCACGGCCGTCAGCAGGGTCAGCACGACGGTGATCGCCGGGTTGATGCGCTTGAGCAGCGAGGCGAGGAGGATGCCGAGGGCGTTGCCGGCGGCTGCCGCTCCCACCACGAGGCCGACGAGGACCTCGGCGCGCAGGTCGGTGGCGGGCGGGTTCTCGCGCAGCAGGAACGCCATGAACATGATGAGGAAGCCCGAGAGCCACCGCGGCCCACAGTTGGCCCGGAGCGCGAAGGCGACCGCCGCCGGGATCCGGGTTCGTGGGCGGCCGCGTCGGCTCGTCGTCGAGGTGTGCTCGCGCAGCACCATCTCCTCCTCGCCCACCGAGGAGTCGACCTTCTCGGGCAGCCGGATCGCGCAGATCGTCCCGATCACGAAGATCAGGAAGGCGTAGCGCAGGGACCACTCGGGCCCGATGAGCGACAGGAGTCCTGCGACCGGGGCCGACACGGTCGCTCCCACGGTCCCGGCCAGCGACACCCGTCCGTTCGCCCGCACCAGCGTGAACGCGCGGGGGAGCAGCCGGGGGACGGCGGCGGCCCGCGTGACGCCGTACGCCTTCGACGCCACCAGCACCCCGAGCGCGGCAGCGAAGAGCCAGGGGGAGTCGGTGGCGACCGAGGTGGCCAGGGCCCAGCACAGGAACGCGCGGACGGCCATGGTGCCGCCGATCGCCCAGCGGCGGCCGTGGGCGAAGCGGTCCAGGAACGGGCCGATCAGCGGCGCCACGATGGCGAACGGCAGCATCGTGAGGCCGAGGAACAGCGCCACCTGGCCGCGGGCCTCGCCGCTCGGCACCTGGAAGAACAGCGATCCGGCGAGCGAGATCGCCACCGCGGAGTCCCCGGCGGCGTTGAAGAAGTGCATCTGGATCAGCCGCGACAGGCCCGACTCGCCGGCGCCCTCGGCCTCCGAGGCGCGGGTCGCCTGCTTGACGGTGTAGCGACTGGCCCGGCCGGTGGCGCGGGCAGCACCCGCGGCGCCTCGGGCGGTGGCCCGGGCGCCGGTGCGCAGCCCACGGCCGACGCTCCGGGCGCGGGAGCGGCGCTCCTGCTCCGCAGCGGCGTCGGTGCCGGGCTGCTCCTCGCTCATGGCGTCCATCCTGCCAAGATCGCCCAGCACCGTCGCCTGCGCGCCCCGACCTGACACGGGGTGTCCCGGTTTGCGATGATGCCGCGCGTGAGCCCGACCCTGCGCGTGAAGCCGGACGCCGTCGCCGTCCAGGCCGTCGACGCCGCCCGCGCCGCCCTCGTTGCCGACGTGGGTGAGGCCGAGGTGGGCGACCACCTCGGTCACGAGGTGGAGGGGG
Source organism: Nocardioides coralli (assembly GCF_019880385.1). Classification (NCBI taxonomy): domain Bacteria; kingdom Bacillati; phylum Actinomycetota; class Actinomycetes; order Propionibacteriales; family Nocardioidaceae; genus Nocardioides; species Nocardioides coralli. The sequence goes on along the minus strand of NZ_CP082273.1, from coordinate 2,945,000 downwards.
AGCGCCTGGTCACCCATCTCTTCGCGTGCACGCGGCGGGGGTACGCCGGCTGGCTCTGGTCGGTCACGGTGGCCCGGGCCTCACGGCAGCGTGGCGTGACGGTCGACGAGATCGTCCTCGTGCCGGGTGCCGAGGCGATCGTGGCCCCGGAGTGGGTGCCCTACAAGGAGCGGGTCAAGCCCGGCGACCTCTCGCCCGGCGACCTGCTGCCGGTCGAGGACGACGATCCCCGGCTGGTCCCCTCCTACGCCTTCGGCGACGACCCGCTCGATGCCGACGACAAGGCGCAGGTCCGCGAGGTCGCCCGCGAGCTCGGCCTCGGCCGGGTGCGCACGCTCTCGCGCGAGGGTCGCGACCTGGCGGCCGAGCGGTGGTACGCCGGCGACGCGGGCCCCGGCTCGCCGCTGGCGAAGGCCGCCCCCGACCTCTGCACGACCTGCGGCTTCCTCGTGCGGCTCGCAGGTCCGCTCTCGGAGATGTTCGGGGTCTGTGCCAACGGCAACGCCAACGACGACGGTCGGGTCGTCTCCCTCGACCACGGCTGCGGTGCCCATTCCGAGGTGCAGCTGGCCCGGCGCCACGAGCCGCAGCCGCTGCCCGATCACGTCTACGACACGATGGCGACCGACGAGCTCGAGTCCTTCTGAGCGGCCCGGTCTGAGCGGCCCGGTCTGAGCAGGTCCGGTCCGCGGGGACGGTCAGTCCGCCGTCGCCCCCGGCTCCGCCTGGGCGAGACGCTCGGCTCGCGCGCGCCGGCGCCGGCGGCAGTACTCGAGCCCGAAGAGCCCCAGGCCGAACCCCGCGAGGCAGGTCCACATCCACCACAGGTTGCCGTCCTGCTCGAGCCGCCCGTAGAAGGGGAGCAGGGCCAGGAACCCGAGCAGCCAGAGGGCTGAGCCCACCTCCACCGTGCGCACACCGTCGACGTCGAGCGGTTCGACGTCCGCGACCAGGTAGGTCCGGTTGCCGATCTCGTGCTTCATCGGCTGCTCGTCGCGGAACTCCACGGGGCCAGCGTATCCACCGGCGACGCGGGCCGACGTCCCTCACCCCGGGGCCGCCCTCTGCCACACTGCCGGCGTGAGCGAGAACAACCCGCAGCAGACCACCCGAACCGCTCCCGCCCGAGGACGTGGCGTCGACGGCTTCTTCCGCATCACCGAGCGCGGCTCCACCGTCGAGCGGGAGGTCCGCGGCGGCGTCGTCACGTTCCTGACGATGGCCTACATCGTGGTCCTCAACCCGATCATCCTGCTCGGCGGCACCGACATGAACGGTGAGCTGCTCGCCGGCGGCGACTTCGCGGCGATCAGCGCGGCGACCGCGCTCGCGGCCGGCGTGCTCACGATCCTCATGGGGGTCGTCGCCAACTACCCGCTGGCGCTGGCCACCGGCCTCGGGCTCAACGCGTTCGTCACCTTCTCGATCGCCAGCCAGATGACGTGGGCCGACGCGATGGGCCTCGTGGTCATCGAGGGCCTGATCATCCTGGTGCTGGTGCTCACCGGCTTCCGCGAGGCGGTCTTCCGTGCCGTCCCGGCGGCACTGAAGGTCGCCATCTCGGTGGGCATCGGGCTGTTCCTCACCATCATCGGCCTCGTCGACGCCGGCTTCGTGCGCCGGATCCCCGACGCCGCGGAGACGACCGTGCCCGTGCAGCTCGGACCGGCCGGACAGCTGGCCGGGTGGCCGGTCCTGGTCTTCTGCCTCGGCCTGGCGCTCGTGTTCTCCCTGTACGCCCTGCGGGTCCGCGGCGCGATCCTGATCTCGATCCTGACGATGACCGTCGTCGCGATCGTCGTCGAGCGGGTGGCCCAGGTCGGTCCCGCGTTCTCCGAGGCGGGCTACAACCCCACCGGCTGGGGGCTCAAGGTGCCCGCCCTGCCCGACGAGCTGATCGCGCTGCCCGACCTCCAGCTCATCGGCGAGTTCAACCTGCTCGGCTCGTGGGAGAACGCCGGCATCGTGGTCGCCGCGCTGTTCGTCTTCACGCTGCTGCTCGCCGACTTCTTCGACACCCTCGGCACCATGACCGCCGTCGGTGCCGAGGCCGGGCTCCTCGACGAGGAGGGCAACCCGCCGAACACCAAGCGGATCCTCGTCGTCGACTCGGTCGCCGCCGCCGTCGGCGGGGCGGCGTCGGTCTCCTCCAACACCTCCTACATCGAGTCGGCCTCGGGTGTGGCCGAGGGTGCGCGCACCGGCCTGGCCAGCGTGGTCACGGGCCTGCTGTTCCTGCTGACGATGTTCTTCTCGCCGCTGGTCAACACCATCCCGAGCGAGGCCGCCGTCCCGGCGCTGGTGCTCGTGGGCTTCCTGATGATGCAGCAGGTCCGCGGCATCGACTGGAACGACCTCGAGATCGCCATTCCGGCGTTCCTCACCATCGTGCTGATGCCCTTCACCTACTCGATCACCGTCGGGATCGGTGCCGGCTTCCTGGCGTTCGTGCTGCTCAAGCTGGTCCGTGGCAAGCCCGGTGCCGTCCACCCGCTGATGTGGGTGGTGGCCGGCCTGTTCGTCATCTACTTCGCCATCAACCCGATCACCGCCTGGCTCACCTGACCCTGCCGAGCCGTCACTCCGGCTGGTTTGTCACCCGCCGAGCCGTCACTCCGGCTGGTTCCTGACCCGCCGAGCCGTCATTCCGGCTGGTTCCTGACCCGCCGAGCCGTCACTGACTGACCCCACCGGTGCGAGAACGGCGACGCCGGAATGATTAGCAAAGGTAATGAGTTACGCTAACGACATGCCAACCTCGGTCGAGAACGCAGTGCGCACCGATGCCGGGCTCGCCAGCCACCTCCGGCTCTCGGTGATGCGGCTGCGTCGGCGCCTCGCCAACGAGCGCCACCCCGACAACGAGCTGAGCCTGGGCGCCATGGCCGTGCTCGGCTCCCTCCACCGCCACGGCGAGCTCACCGTGGGCGAGCTGGCCGCCCTCGAGCGGGTGCGCCCGCCCTCGATGACGCGGACCGTGACCTGCCTGGTCGAGGAGGGACTCGTCGTACGCCGCCCCCACGACACCGACGGCCGCCAGGTCGTCGTGTCACTCACCGAGCAGGGCGCCGCGACCCTGCTGGCAGACCGCCGCCGTCGCGACGCCTGGCTGGCCCGGCGGCTCTCCGAGCTCACCCCGCACGAGCGCGCCGTCCTCCGTGAGGCGGCCCCGATCCTCGAGAGGCTCTCGTCTAGTTGAGTCCCACGTTCCGTTCCCTCCGCAACCCCAACTACCGGCTCTACGCGGCCGGTGGTGTCGTCTCCAACACCGGCACCTGGATGCAGCGTGTTGCCCAGGACTGGCTGGTGCTGCAGCTCACGGCGAACAGCGCCGCCGCCTTGGGCATCACCACCGGGCTGCAGTTCCTGCCGTTCCTGCTGCTCTCGCCCTTCGCCGGCCTGGTGGCCGACCGGATGCCGAAACGACGGCTGCTCCAGCTGACCAACCTCGGGATGGCACTGCCCGCCGTGGTGCTGGGTCTGCTCGCCGTCACCGGCACCGCCCAGATCTGGCACGTCTACGTGCTGGCGTTCGCCCTCGGCACGGCCGCCGCCTTCGACGCGCCGGCTCGGCAGAGCTTCGTGTCGGAGATCGTCGACGGTGACGACCTGGCCAACGCCGTCGGTCTCAACTCGGCGAGCTTCAACGCCGCCCGGCTGGTGGGCCCGGCGCTGGCGGGCGTGCTGATCGCTGCCCTGGGTGGCGGGGTCGCCGCGACCGGCTGGGTCATCCTCGCCAACGCCGTCAGCTACGCCGCCCCGATCACGGCACTACGACGGCTCGACGGGTCGGGGCTGCACAGCCCGGAGCCGACCCGCCGGCAGCCCGGGCAGATCCGGGCGGGCGTGAGCTACGTGCTGGGGCGGCCGGATCTGCTGCTGGTCCTGGCGATCGTCTTCTTCACCGGGACCTTCGGGCTCAACTTCCAGATGACCTCCGCCCTGATGGCCACCCAGGTCTTCGACCGCGGCGCGACGGCCTACGGACTGCTCGGCACCTTCCTGGCCGTGGGCTCGCTCACCGGTTCCCTGGTCGCGGCCCGCCGGGTCCGGGTCCGGCTGCGCCTGATCGTGGTCGCGGCCCTGGTCTTCGCCCTCCTCGAGGTGGTCGCCGGCCTGATGCCCACCTACCTCACCTTCGCGCTGATGACACCGCTGCTGGGGCTGAGCGCGCTGACGATGATCACCGCAGCCAACACCTTCATGCAGCTCCACAGCGATCCCGGGATGCGGGGGCGCGTGCTGGCGCTCTACATGATGATCTTCATCGGCGGTACGCCGCTGGGGGCGCCCTTCATCGGGTGGATCGGCGAGGTGGCCGGCGCCCGCTGGACGTTGATCCTGGGCGGGTCGGTCACCGCCGTCGGCGTGCTGGCCGCCAGCGCGGCGTACCTCCACCGACAGCGCCTGGCCGAGAGGCCGCGGGCGATCTCCGCCCCGGCTCCCGCTACCGCCGTGGCGGGCTGATTCCGCCGTTTTGACCCCCCTGTGGCGCGGGAGTAGTCTCAATCCTCGTGTCTGGGACGACCAGACCGTTGCGCGCGCCCGCAGTCGCCGGCGCTCCACCACAGGCACATGCAACACCGCAGGACCCCGTGCCCGGCAAGGTGCCGGGCCGTGATGACAGGCAGAGAAAGGGAACCACCCAGGTGCCCACCATTCAGCAGCTGGTCCGCAAGGGCCGCCAGGACAAGGTGTCCAAGAACAAGACGCCTGCCCTGAAGGGATCCCCGCAGCGACGCGGCGTCTGCACGCGCGTCTACACCACCACGCCGAAGAAGCCGAACTCCGCCCTCCGCAAGGTCGCCCGCGTGCGCCTGTCGAGCGGCGTCGAGGTCACCGCTTACATCCCGGGTGTCGGTCACAACCTCCAGGAGCACTCCATCGTGCTCGTCCGTGGCGGTCGTGTGAAGGACCTGCCGGGTGTCCGCTACAAGATCATCCGCGGCACGCTCGACACCCAGGGCGTCAAGGGTCGCAAGCAGGCCCGCAGCCGCTACGGCGCGAAGAAGGAGAAGAGCTGATGCCGCGCAAGGGTCCCGCTCCGAAGCGTCCGATCGACGTCGACCCCGTCTACGGGTCGCAGCTGGTCACCCAGCTGGTCTCGAAGGTGCTGCAGGACGGCAAGAAGCAGGTCGCGCAGCGCATCGTCTACACCGCGCTCGAGGGTTGCCGTGAGAAGACCGGCACCGACCCCGTCGTGACGCTGAAGCGTGCGCTCGACAACGTCAAGCCGGCCATCGAGGTCAAGTCCCGCCGTGTCGGTGGTGCCACCTACCAGGTGCCGATCGAGGTCAAGGGCACGCGAGGCACCACCCTCGCCCTGCGCTGGCTGGTCGGGTACGCCCAGGACCGTCGCGAGAAGACGATGTCCGAGCGACTGATGAACGAGATCCTCGACGCCTCCAACGGCCTCGGTGCCGCGGTGAAGAAGCGCGAGGACACCCACAAGATGGCCGAGTCCAACAAGGCCTTCGCCCACTACCGCTGGTGACAGCGCGGCGGGTGGCCGCCTCACCGGCGCCACCCGCTGCCCACCACCCGACCACCAAGGAACTGTGATCTTCTAGTGGCTGTCGACATCACCACGGACCTCAACGTCGTCCGCAACATCGGCATCATGGCGCACATCGATGCCGGCAAGACCACCACCACCGAGCGCATCCTGTTCTACACCGGCATCTCCTACAAGATCGGTGAGGTCCACGACGGTGCCGCCGTCATGGACTGGATGGAGCAGGAGCAGGAGCGCGGCATCACCATCACCTCCGCCGCGACCACGTGCTGGTGGAAGGACCACCAGATCAACATCATCGACACCCCGGGTCACGTCGACTTCACCGCCGAGGTCGAGCGGTCCCTGCGCGTGCTCGACGGTGCGGTGGCCGTCTTCGACGGTGTCGCCGGCGTGGAGCCGCAGACGATGACCGTCTGGCGGCAGGCCAACAAGTACTCCGTGCCCCGGATGTGCTTCGTCAACAAGCTCGACCGCACCGGTGCTGACTTCTTCCGCTGCGTCGACATGATGGTCGACCGCCTCAACTCGACGCCGCTGGTCGTCCAGCTGCCGATCGGCGCGGAGAGCGACTTCCTCGGTGTCATCGACCTGGTCGGGATGCGTGCGCTGACCTGGCGCGGCGAGACCCGGATCGGCGAGGACTACGAGATCGAGGAGATCCCGTCCGAGCTGCAGGCCCAGGCCGACGAGTACCGCGAGAAGCTGCTCGAGACCCTGGCCGAGGCCGACGACGAGATCATGGAGAAGTACCTCGAGGGCGAGGACATCTCCGTCGAGGAGCTCGAGGCCGCCATCCGCCGCGCGACCCTGGCCGACAAGGTCAACCCGGTCCTGTGCGGCACGGCGTTCAAGAACAAGGGCGTGCAGCCGCTGCTCGACGCCGTCGTCAAGTACCTCCCGAGCCCGCTCGACGTCGAGGGCATCGTGGGCCACAAGGTCGACGACGAGGACACCGAGATCGTCCGGAAGCCCTCCGACGAGGAGCCCTTCTCGGGTCTCGCCTACAAGATCGCCTCCGACCCGCACCTCGGTCAGCTGATCTACGTGCGCGTCTACTCCGGCAAGCTGGAGGCCGGCGGTCAGGTGCTCAACTCCGTGACCGGCAAGCGGGAGCGGATCGGCAAGGTCTACCAGATGCACGCCAACAAGCGTGAGGAGATCGCGTCGGTCGGCGCGGGTCAGATCGTGGCCGTGATGGGCCTGAAGGGCACCAAGACCGGTCACACGCTCTGCGACCAGCAGAACCCCGTCGTCCTGGAGTCGATGACCTTCCCCGCTCCGGTGATCGAGGTCGCCATCGAGCCCAAGACCAAGGGCGACCAGGAGAAGCTGGGCATGGCGATCCAGCGGCTCTCCGACGAGGACCCGACCTTCACGGTCAAGACCGACGAGGAGACCGGCCAGACGATCATCGCCGGCATGGGCGAGCTCCACCTGGAGATCCTCGTCGACCGGATGAAGCGCGAGTTCCGGGTCGAGGCGACGGTCGGCAAGCCCCAGGTCGCCTACCGCGAGACCCTGCGCAAGCGGGTCGAGAACCACAGCTACACCCACAAGAAGCAGACCGGTGGTTCGGGTCAGTTCGCGAAGGTGGTCGTCACCCTCGAGCCGAACGTCGACCCCGAGACCGGAACCGGCGCGGGCTACGAGTTCGCCAACAACGTCACCGGTGGTCGGGTGCCGAAGGAGTACATCCCCTCGGTCGACCAGGGCGGTCAGGAGGCCATGGAGTTCGGCGTGCTCGCCGGCTACCCGATGGTCGACGTGAAGTTCACCCTCGAGGACGGCGCCTACCACGACGTCGACTCCTCCGAGCTCGCGTTCAAGATCGCCGGCAACCAGGCCTTCAAGGAGGCCGCCCGGATGGCGAAGCCGGTCCTGCTCGAGCCGATGTTCGCGGTCGAGGTCACCACGCCCGAGAACTTCCTCGGCGACGTGATCGGCGACATCAACAGCCGGCGCGGGCAGGTGCGCAACATGGAGGAGAGGCACGGCGACCGGGTGGTCGACGCCCTCGTCCCCCTGTCCGAGATGTTCGGGTACGTTGGCGACCTGAGGTCCAAGACCTCCGGTCAGGCGTCGTACTCGATGGAGTTCGACTCGTACGCCGAGGTTCCCCAGAGCATCGCCGACGAGATCGTCAAGAAGGTCCGCGGCGAGTGATCCTGCGGGATCACTGGCACTGACCCTCGGTCACCACACACCCAACGAGTCAAGAAACAACCACACCAGGAGGAGCCCACAGTGGCTAAGGCGAAGTTCGAGCGGACCAAGCCGCACGTCAACATCGGCACCATCGGTCACATCGACCACGGCAAGACCACGCTGACGGCTGCCATCTCGAAGGTGCTGCACGACAAGCACCCGGACCTCAACGAGGAGTCGCCGTTCGACTCGATCGACAAGGCCCCCGAGGAGCGCCAGCGCGGTATCACGATCTCGATCGCGCACATCGAGTACCAGACCGAGGCGCGTCACTACGCCCACGTCGACTGCCCGGGTCACGCCGACTACATCAAGAACATGATCACCGGCGCTGCCCAGATGGACGGTGCGATCCTGGTGGTGGCCGCGACCGACGGTCCGATGCCGCAGACGCGTGAGCACGTGCTGCTCGCCCGCCAGGTCGGCGTGCCCGCCCTGGTCGTCGCGCTGAACAAGTGCGACATGGTGGACGACGAGGAGCTCATCGAGCTCGTCGAGATGGAGGTCCGCGAGCTGCTGACCGAGTACGAGTTCCCGGGCGACGACGTCCCGGTCGTCAAGGTCGCGGCGTTCCCGGCCCTGCAGGGCGAGCAGAAGTGGGCCGACTCCATCGGCGAGCTGATGGACGCTGTCGACGAGTACATCCCCCAGCCGGAGCGCGACACCGACAAGCCGTTCCTGATGCCGGTCGAGGACGTCTTCACCATCACCGGCCGCGGCACCGTGATCACGGGCCGCATCGAGCGCGGCATCGTCAAGGTCAACGAGGAGGTCGAGATCCTCGGCATCCGCGAGGGCTCGCAGAAGACGACCGTCACCGGTGTCGAGATGTTCCGCAAGCTGCTCGACGAGGGCCAGGCCGGTGAGAACGTCGGTCTGCTGCTCCGCGGCACGAAGCGCGAGGACGTGGAGCGCGGCATGGTCGTGGCCAAGCCCGGCACCACCACTCCGCACACCAACTTCGAGGCCTCGGTCTACATCCTCTCGAAGGAGGAGGGCGGCCGTCACACGCCGTTCTTCAACAACTACCGTCCGCAGTTCTACTTCCGGACCACGGACGTGACCGGCGTCGTCACCCTGCCCGAGGGCAAGGAGATGGTCATGCCGGGTGACAACACCGAGATGACGGTGGAGCTCATCCAGCCGATCGCCATGGACGAGGGCCTGCGGTTCGCCATCCGTGAGGGTGGCCGCACCGTCGGCGCCGGCCGGGTCACCAAGATCACCCAGTGATCGGTGCCGGTCCCTGACCGGCTGATCCACACGCAAGGCCCCGGACCGCCAGGTCCGGGGCCTTCGTGCGTCTTGGGGGCAACGGCCCTCAGCCGAGGTCGACGCCCTCGAAGTCCTCGGGGGAGTAGTCGCGCTTCTCCACCAGGACCATCCAGTTGCCGGAGTTGTCGCGCATCAGCGCCTCGATCCCGTAGGGCCGTTCCTCGGGAGGCTGCAGGAACTCCACCCCCTTCGCGCGGAGCTCCTCGTAGGTCGCCCGGCAGTCGTCGACGTTCATCCCGACGCCCGGCAGCCCGCCCTCGTCCTGGGCCCGGTTCATGGCCTCGACCAGGTAGTCGGGGAGCGGGTTGCTGGGTGTGGACAGGTGGAGCTGGATCTCGGGCTGCGCCGGGTGGACGACGGTGCACCACCGGAAGTCGGGGCCGAGCTGGAGATCCTCCCCGACCTCGAAGCCGAGCACGTCGGTGTAGAAGGCCTTGGACTCGTCGATGTCCTTCACCCACAGGGACAGCAGGGAGATGTTGGTGATCATGCCCCGACCCTAGGGACGCCCCCCGTCGGCCGCCTTCTCCTGCGTTGCGGTGCTGCGCTCGACGAGGCCGGCCATGAACACGTAGCAGCCGGGGATCCGCGGGGTCCCCTGCGCGGCGTAGCGCCGCTGGAACTCGCTGGGGGATTCTCCGACGATCTCCCGGAACGTCGAGCTGAACGACCCGAGGCTGCTGTAGCCCACGGCGTGGCACACCTCGGTGACGGTCAGGTTCGCCGCACGCAGCAGGTCCTGGGCACGCTCGATGCGCCGTTCCGCGAGGTAGGCGGCGGGGGTGAGCCGGTAGGTCGCGGCGAAGGACCGCAGGAAGTGGAAACGGCTCAGCCCGGCCAGCCTGGCCAGCAGGTCGAGGTCGAAGTCGTCGGCGAAGTGGCGGTCGAGGTGGTCACGGGCGCGCCGCAGGTGGATGAGCACGTCGCCGGGCACGCGTGGCGCGTCGGTCATCCGGTGACCAGGGTCGCGACGGCGTCGGCGAACACCTCGGTGTGGCGGTCGACGTCCGCCTCGGTGTGGACCGGGCTGAACAGCGCCATGTTGTGGAACGGGGTGAGCAGCACTCCCCGGTTGAGGCACCACAGGTGCAGGAATCCCTCGAGCTCCTCGTCGACCGCGGCAGCAGCGGTGGCGCCGTCATGAGGTGGGGGACAGAACCAGTACTCCGCCCGGCACCCCAGCCGTTGCACGTGCCACGGCAGCCCGTGCTCGTCGATGACGGAGGCGACGCCGTCGGTGAAGCGCTCGGCCAGCGGCACCGCCCGGGCGAAGTCCTCCTCGCGCAGGCACGAGGAGAGGGTCGCCCGGACCGCCGCCAGCGCGAGTGCGTTCCCGGTCAGGGTGCCGCCCACGCCGGCCACGTCGATCTCGTGACCCAGCATCGGGCCGGCCAGTCGCTCGGCCACCTCCGCCGTCATGCCGTACGCCGCCACCGGCACGCCGCCGCCGATCGGCTTGCCGACCACCAGCAGGTCCGGCTCGAGGTCCCAGGCGGCGGTGGCCCCACCCGGCCCGACGCAGAGGGTGTGGGTCTCGTCGTTGACCAGCAGCACGCCGTGACGGCGGGTGATCTCGCGTACGCCGGCCAGGTAGCCCTCCTCCGGGAGCACGATCCCGATGTTGGTGAGGGCGGGCTCCATCAGCAGGCAGGCGACGTCACCCTCCCCGAGCCGCCGGTCGAGCGCGTCGAGGTCGTTGAAGGGCACGACCGCGGTCGTCACCGACACGTCGACCTGCGGTCCGAGGGCCCCCGGGCGCGGCACGACGCGACCACCGTCGAGCACCGCGAGGGTCTCGTCAACGGTGCCGTGGTAGCACCAGTCCATGACGGCGACCCGAGGGCGTCCGGTGAGGTGGCGCGCGAACCGGAGCACGAACCGGTTGGCGTCCGTGGCCGACATGGCGAGCTGCCACGCGGGCAGCCCGAAGCGGCGCCCGAGCTCCTCGGCCACCCACCCGGCGTCGGGGGAGGGCAGCATGGTCGTGACGCCGCGCTCGGCCTGCGCGGTGAGCGCCTCGGTGACCTGGGGCAGCGCGTGCCCGGTCATCGCGCCGGTGTCGCCGAGACAGAGGTCGACGTACTCCAGGCCGTCGACGTCGGTGAGCCGGGCGCCGGCGGCCCGGTCCGCGGACAGGGGGAAGGACCCCGGCCAGCGAGTCATCCATGGCATGGGAACTCCCGCCAGCAGGGAGCTCGCGGCCGCGGCTGCCAGCTCCGCGGAGCGGGGGTGGAGGTCCTCGAAGCGGCGCTCCTCCTCGGCACGGAGCGCGGCCAGCCGGTTGCGGTCGATCATGGCAGCAATCTAGGGGGGTGTGGTCAGCGGCAGAACGCGTGGACGCGCTGGACCTCGGTCGGCTCGCCGAAGACGTGCTCGAGCGCGAGGCCGACCATCGCCGGGCTGTCGTGGAAACGCGTCTCCCCCGCGTGCGTCACCACCACGCCACCCGGGTAGCCGACGTCGGGAGGCGCCTCGCCCGTCCAGCAGTCGTGGTGGCGAATCAGCCGCTCCACTTCCAGCAAGGCCGGGTCCCGGGTCGTGCCCTCCGGGCCCCAGACGATGACCGGGTTGCCGACCCCGCCCGTCGCGACGAGTCCGCCGACCGCGAAGCCGGCGAGGAAGAGCAGCACCCGGGTGCGATGACGTCGCATCGGTGGCCTCCGCCTGGCCGCTGCGCTCAGCCGGCCCCGACGAGGTCGCTCCGCTCAGTCGGCGAGGGGCCAGGAGACCCGTGTGCGCATCTCCTCCGGAGGGTGGTCAGGGCCGGTGAGGTACTCCTCCCACATCGCGGTCTCGTCCAGCTTCCTCCCTCGCGCCTCGGCGGTTGCCCGCAGCGCGTCGTAGGTCTTGGGCAGCGTGTCGTAGGACCCGACGTGGACCCCTCTCACGACCTCGCGCTCCGGAACCTCGCGGTCGACGACGCCGTCGCCCTCGCGGATCGGTGGGTCGACGAGGAAGCCAGCCGAGACCCGCATGCCCTCCTCGCCGACCTCGTAGTACGCCATCGCGGGCCCGGTGGGCAGGATGTTCTCCCGGTCCAGGAACCTCGCCACGGCGCCGAACGCCTCGCCCATCTGCTCGCCGACGTGGTCCAGGTCGAGGTCGAAGCGTCGGGCCGCGAGGTGCCGAGCCGGTTCGCTGGTGATCTCGATGTCCATGCGTCCTCCTCCACTCCGCACCGACGCTAGGAGCACCTGACCGCCCGGATCAGGGCCGAAGGGCCCTCGTCGGCCGTGTACTGGTCCCGGCATGTGGCTGGGAGGATGAGTCCATGGCACCCGAGCACGCCCACCCCGCGCGCCCCCACCACCGATTCACCGAGGACGGGCGGCGGATGAGGGAGGTGCTCAGCTACTCGCGGCGCGGGAGCCGGTTCACACCGTCCCAGGCCGAGGCGTGGGAGCGGTACGCCGAGGCGTGGGTGATCCCGGAGGAGGCGGTCGACGAGCCGGGCTTCGAGCTGGCCACGTGGTTCGGCCGTTCGGCGCCGCTGATCGTCGAGATCGGTCCGGGGGTCGGCGAGGCCACCGGCGTCCTGGCCGCGGCCCGCCCGGAGTGCGACGTGCTGGCTCTCGAGGTGTGGCGCCCGGGTGTGGCCAGCGGACTCGCGGAGGTGGCGGCGGCCGGGGCCACCAACGTCCGGTTCTGCTCGGTCGACGCGGCCTGGTCCCTGCGCCACCTGGTGGGCGAGGGCCGGCTGGAGGAGCTGTGGACCTTCTTCCCCGATCCCTGGCCGAAGAAGAAGCACCACAAGCGACGTCTGGTGCAGCCGGAGTTCGCGCACCTGGCCGCGACCCGGCTCCGGCCCGGGGGCACCTGGCGACTGGCGACCGACTGGGCCGACTACGCCGAGCAGATGCGCGAGGTGCTCGACGGCGAGCTGCTGCTCGAGGGTGGCGTGGTCGAGCGCTGGGACGAGCGACCGGTCACCAAGTTCGAGCGCAAGGGGCTCGCCGTGGGGCGCGTCATCACCGACCTCGCCTACCGCCGGCGCTCATAGCCGGGGCAGGAGCCCTGCCTCGATCATGTGGTCCTCCAGCCGCTCCCGCTCTCGGTCCAGGGACAGTCCCGGGGGCAGGACCCGCATCAGGTGGTCGATCTCGAGGGTGTCGGCCGCCTCGGCGAGCACCTGGTCGTAGGAGCGGCGGTAGCCCTCGTACTTGGCGAAGCGCGTCCCCTCCACGTGGAAGCGCGCGGAGATCCGGCGTACGTCGGCGGCGATGGCCTCGATCGGCCGGCCGGCCGGGACGGGGGCCCGGCGGCGACGCCGGACGTCGTGGAGCGTCGCGGTGGCGGTCAGCACCACGAGGAGGGCGAGCGAGACCATGGCCTCCAGCCCGGTCATGACCCCACGATACGCCGGTGTGCGGCATGGTCGGGAGGGCTGCGACCGGGGGCGTGCGGGCGATTTTGCGTGGACGTGGGGCGTCTGCCAAGATAGTCCGGTTGCTTCGGCGGGTTGCCGGGGTGCGGAACATCTTGACTACTGAATCGCGTCTCACGCTTTCTTCGGTGGTCGGCTTGCGTCCACACCGAACCGTGAGACCCGATCGGCCCGGCAGAACCGCCGGGCGGCCACCAACAACGAGCAGGACCCCGGCGGTCCGTGCCGCGTGGAGAGCGCGACACGCCCGACCGCGGGGGTCGGAGCCGAGGTGGTCGGCAGCAGGGCGGGACGGCATCAACCGAGAGGTCGTCCCGGGACAGACGCGGCACTGACTACGAAGGACGAGAGAGACCTATGGCGGGACAGAAGATCCGCATCAGGCTCAAGGCCTATGACCACGAGGTGATCGACACCTCGGCGCGCAAGATCGTGGACACCGTCACCCGCACGGGTGCCAAGGTCGCCGGCCCCGTGCCGCTGCCGACCGAGAAGAACGTCTACTGCGTCATCCGCTCGCCCCACAAGTACAAGGACTCCCGCGAGCACTTCGAGATGCGCACGCACAAGCGGCTCATCGACATCATCGACCCCACGCCGAAGACCGTCGACTCGCTGATGCGGCTCGACCTCCCCGCCGGCGTCGACATCGAGATCAAGCTCTGAGGTCAGCACGATGACTCACACTCTGGAACGCAACGTGAAGGGCCTGCTGGGCACCAAGCTCGGCATGACCCAGCTGTGGGACGAGGACAACCGCATCGTCCCCGTCACCGTGATCGACGCCCGCACCAACGTCGTGACGCAGGTCCGCACGCCCGAGCTCGACGGCTACAACGCCGTGCAGGTCGGCTTCGGCGAGATCGCGGGCCGCAAGGTCACCAAGCCGCTGGCCGGGCAGTTCGGCAAGGCCGGCACCACCCCGCGCCGCCACCTCGTCGAGATCCGCACCAGTGACGCCGCGGCCTACTCCGTCGGCCAGGAGCTGGGCGTCGACACCTTCGCCGCGGGCGACGAGATCGACGTGACCGGTACCTCGAAGGGCAAGGGCTTCGCCGGAACCATGAAGCGTCACGGCTTCTCCGGCGTCGGTGCCTCCCACGGTGCCCACCGCAACCACCGCAAGCCGGGCTCCATCGGTGCCTGCGCGACCCCGGGTCGCGTCTTCAAGGGTGTCCGGATGGCCGGCCGCATGGGTCGCGACACCGTGACCCTGCAGAACCTCACCGTGCACGCGGTCGACGCCGACAAGGGCTTGATCCTCGTCAAGGGCGCGATCCCCGGCCCCAAGGGCGGTCTCGTCGTGCTGCGGTCCGCCGCCAAGAAGTCCGCCGAGAACGGAGGGGCCTGAGCATGGCTGACGTGAAGACCCTGAAGGTCGACCTCCCCGCCGCCATCTTCGACGCCGAGGTCAACGTGCCGCTGATCCACCAGGTCGTGGTGGCCCAGCAGGCTGCTGCCCGCCAGGGCACCCACGCGACCAAGACGCGTGGCGAGGTCCGCGGCGGTGGCCGCAAGCCCTACAAGCAGAAGGGCACCGGCCGCGCCCGCCAGGGCTCGACCCGGGCGCCGCAGTTCGCCGGGGGTGGCGCCGTCCACGGCCCGCAGCCGCGCAGCTACGACCAGCGCACCCCGAAGAAGATGAAGGCGGCCGCCCTGCGCGGTGCCCTCTCCGACCGGGCCCGCAACGGTCGCATCCACGTGGTCGAGGCCCTCGTCAGCGGCGAGAAGCCGTCGACGAAGTCGGCCCTCTCCGCGCTGGTCGGGCTGAGCGAGCGCGCCAAGTACCTCGTCGTGCTCGAGCGCACCGACTCCCTCACCTGGCTCTCGCTGCGCAACGCCCCTGAGGTGCACATCGTGGCGGTCGACCAGCTCAACACCTACGACGTGCTGGCCGCCGACGACGTGGTCTTCACCAAGGGCGCCTACGACGCCTTCGTGGGCAAGGCCGAGGGCTCGGCTCCCGCCGCCGCACCGGCCACCCAGGAGGCCGCGCCTTCCGCCGAGAAGGCTGCGCCTTCCGCCGAGAAGGACACGGCCGCCACCGAGGAGGAGCCGGTGCTGCCCAAGGGCGCCAAGGCTCCGCTGAAGAGCGCGCGTGCGCCGAAGGGCTACGAGGTCATGGGCCAGGCTGCGGGCACCTACCGCCTGCCGGAGGACGCCGGCTACGACGCCACGGCCGCCGACTTCTGGTTCAAGTCCGCCGAGGACGCCGAGGCTGCCGGGATGACCCGCGCCGAGGAGAAGGAGAGCGACCAGTGAGCACCCTGCACAAGGACCACCGCGACGTCCTGATCGCGCCGGTCGTGTCCGAGAAGAGCTACGGCCTGCTCGACGCCAACAAGTACACGTTCCTCGTGCGTCCGGACGCCAACAAGACCGAGATCAAGATCGCGGTCGAGAAGGTGTTCGACGTCAAGGTGACGTCGGTGAACACGATCAACCGCCAGGGCAAGTCGCGCCGTACCCGCTACGGCGTGGGCCGGCGCGCCAACACCAAGCGCGCCATCGTCAGCCTCGCTGAGGGCCACCGCATCGACATCTTCGGCGCCTGAGCGCCACCCGAAGGAAGACAGACATGGCTATCCGCAAGTACAAGCCGACCACGCCGGGCCGTCGCGGCTCCTCCGTGGCCGACTTCGTCGAGATCACCCGGACCACGCCGGAGAAGTCGCTGACCCGTCCGCTGCCCAAGAAGGGCGGCCGCAACAACCAGGGTCGGATCACCACCCGGCACCAGGGCGGCGGTCACAAGCGCGCCTACCGGATCGTGGACTTCCGCCGCTACGACAAGGACGGCGTCCCGGCGAAGGTCGCCCACATCGAGTACGACCCCAACCGCACCGCCCGCATCGCGCTGCTGCACTACGCCGACGGCGAGAAGCGCTACATCATCGCGCCGAAGGACCTGGCGCAGGGTGCTGCGGTCGAGGCCGGCCCGAACGCCGACATCAAGCCGGGCAACAACCTGCCGCTGCGCAACATCCCGGTCGGTACCACGATCCACTGCATCGAGCTCCGTCCCGGCGGCGGCGCCAAGATCGCCCGGTCCGCCGGCATCAGCGCGCAGCTGGTCGCCAAGGAGGGCTCCCGCGCCACGCTGCGGATGCCCTCCGGCGAGATGCGCTTCGTCGACGTGCGCTGCCGCGCCACCGTCGGTGAGGTGGGCAACGCCGAGCAGTCCAACATCAGCTGGGGCAAGGCCGGCCGGATGCGGTGGAAGGGCAAGCGCCCCACCGTCCGTGGTGTGGTCATGAACCCGGTCGACCACCCGCACGGTGGTGGTGAGGGCAAGACCTCGGGTGGTCGCCACCCGGTGTCCCCGTGGGGCAAGCCGGAGGGTCGCACGCGCAAGCGCAAGCCCTCCGACGCCCAGATCATCCGCCGCCGCAAGACCGGCAAGAAGCGCTGAGCAGGAGATAGAGGATGCCTCGCAGCCTGAAGAAGGGCCCCTTCGTCGACGACCACCTGATGAAGAAGGTGGACGCCGAGAACGACAAGGGCACCAAAAACGTGATCAAGACCTGGTCGCGTCGCTCGATGATCGTGCCGGCCATGATCGGCCACACGATCGCCGTGCACGACGGCCGCAAGCACGTCCCGGTGTTCGTGACCGACGCGATGGTCGGCCACAAGCTGGGCGAGTTCGCCCCGACCCGCACCTACCGCGGGCACGTGAAGGACGACCGGAAGGGCCGCCGTCGCTGACGGCCCGACGACTGGACTGGAGACGAAAGACTCATGAGCGTTACTGAGCGCCGGCGCACGAGCGCCCGCCGCGAGTCGCTGCTCGGCGACCAGCCGGGCGCCTTCGCGAGTGCCCGCTTCGTGCGGATCACCCCGATGAAGGCCCGCCGTGTCGTCGACATGGTCCGTGGCCTGCCGGTCGACGAGGCCCTGTCCCTGCTGCAGTTCGCGCCGCAGGCAGCATCGGAGACCGTCTACAAGGTGCTGGAGAGCGCCATCGCCAACGCCGAGACCACCGAGGGCCTCGACCGCAACGGCCTGGTCGTCTCCATCGCGCGGGTCGACGAGGGCCCGACCATGAAGCGGTGGCGGCCGCGCGCCCAGGGGCGCGCGACCCGCATCCTCAAGCGGACCAGCCACATCACGCTGGTCGTCCAGCCTGAGGACGCGGTCACGGCCACGAAGAACGGAAAGGGTGCCTGATGGGCCAGAAGATCAACCCGAACGGCTTCCGTCTCGGCATCTCCACGGACCACAAGTCCCGGTGGTACGCCGACAAGCTGTACAAGTCCTACGTCGGCGAGGACGTGGCGATCCGCAAGCTGCTCTCCAAGGGCATGGAGCGGGCCGGCATCTCCAAGGTCGAGATCGAGCGGACGCGTGACCGGGTCCGGGTCGACATCCACACCGCCCGCCCGGGCATCGTCATCGGTCGCCGTGGCGCCGAGGCCGACCGCATCCGTGGCGAGCTCGAGAAGCTGACCGGCAAGCAGGTCCAGCTCAACATCCTCGAGGTCAAGAGCCCCGAGGTGGACGCGCAGCTGGTCGCCCAGGGTGTCGCCGAGCAGCTGGCCGGACGCGTGCAGTTCCGTCGTGCCATGCGCAAGGCGATGCAGACCGCGATGCGCTCCGGTGCCAAGGGTGTCCGGATCCAGTGCTCGGGCCGGCTCAACGGCGCCGAGATGTCGCGCACCGAGTTCTACCGCGAGGGGCGGGTTCCGCTCCACACGCTGCGTGCCGACATCGACTACGGCTTCTACGAGGCCCGCACGACCTTCGGCCGGATCGGCGTGAAGGTCTGGATCTACAAGGGCGAGGTCGCCGGCAGCCGTGCCGAGCGGCAGGCCCAGCAGGCCGCCCGCGCCGGTGTCCCCGGTCGCGGTGGTCGTGGCGGCCGGGGCGAGCGCCCCAGCCGTGGTTCGCGCCCGTCGCGTGCCGACCGTGCTGCCGAGGCCCCCGCGGCCGAGGCCGCCCCGGCGGCTGCGCCCGAGTCCGGAACGGAGGGCTGAGCATCATGCTGATGCCCCGTCGTGTGAAGCACCGCAAGCAGCACCACCCCAAGCGGCGTGGTGTGGCCAAGGGCGGTACGTCGCTCGCGTTCGGTGACTTCGGGATCCAGGCGATCGAGGGTCACTACGTGACCAACCGCCAGATCGAGTCCGCGCGTATCGCCATGACCCGCCACATCAAGCGAGGCGGCAAGGTGTGGATCAACATCTACCCCGACCGCCCGCTCACCAAGAAGCCGGCCGAGACCCGGATGGGTTCCGGCAAGGGTTCGCCCGAGTGGTGGGTCGCCAACGTCAAGCCCGGCCGCGTCATGTTCGAGCTGTCCGGTGTGTCCGAGGAGGTCGCCCGCGAGGCGATGCGCCGCGCGATGCACAAGCTCCCCATGAAGTGCCGGTTCGTGTCCCGAGAGGAAGGTGAGTTCTGATGGCCAGCAAGTTGCGGGCGCACGAGCTCGACGAGCTGACCAACCAGGACCTCGAGGGCAAGCTGCGCGAGGCCAAGGAGGAGCTGTTCAACCTGCGCTTCCAGGCGGCCACGGGCCAGCTGGAGAGCCACGGTCGGCTCCGTACGGTCAAGAAGGACATCGCCCGGATCTACACCGTGGTGCGCGAGCGCGAGCTCGGCATCCGCACCGCTCCGGACGCTGAGAAGGAAGAGGCTTCCGCATGAGCGAGCAGCAGGTCACGAGGAACGCGCGCAAGGTCCGCGAGGGCCTGGTCGTGTCCGACAAGATGGACAAGACCGTGGTGGTCGCTGTCGAGGACCGCGTCAAGCACGCCCTCTACGGCAAGGTCATGCGCAAGACGTCGAAGCTCAAGGCGCACGACGAGAGCAACGAGTGCGGCATGGGCGACCGGGTCCTGATCATGGAGACCCGCCCGCTGTCGGCCACCAAGCGCTGGCGGGTCGTCGAGATCCTCGAGCGCGCCAAGTAACCAGGCGCCAGCCCCGAACAGACACAGCAGTTCCCCAAGGCTTGGTCCCAGGCCGAGAACCAGGGCGACAAGGAGAGACAGAAGATGATTCAGCAGGAGTCGCGACTCAAGGTCGCCGACAACACGGGTGCCAAGGAGATCCTGTGCATCCGCGTGCTCGGCGGATCGGGTCGCCGCTACGCCGGCATCGGTGACGTCGTCGTGGCCACCGTCAAGGACGCGATCCCGGGTGGCAACGTCAAGAAGGGCGACGTCGTCAAGGCTGTCGTCGTGCGGACCGTCAAGGAGCGCCGTCGTCCCGACGGTTCCTACATCCGCTTCGACGAGAACGCCGCGGTGATCCTCAAGGCCGACGGCGAGCCCCGCGGTACCCGCATCTTCGGCCCCGTCGGGCGCGAGCTGCGCGAGAAGAAGTTCATGAAGATCATCTCGCTGGCCCCGGAGGTGCTCTGACCATGGCGAAGAACCGGAAGAAGAGCGTGAACATCAAGAAGGGCGACCAGGTCGTCGTCATCGGCGGCAAGGACAAGGGCGCCCAGGGCAAGGTGATCCGCGTGCTCCGTGAGGAGCAGCGGGTCGTCGTCGAGGGCGTCAACCGCATCAAGCGGCACACCAAGGTCGTCGACCAGGGCGGCCGCGGCGGCACCACCGGCGGGATCATCACCGCCGAAGCGCCGATCCACGTGTCCAACGTGATGCTGGTCGAGGGCGACGGCGTGACCCGCGTCGGCTTCCGCCGCGACGAGGTCACCAAGCGCCGTCCCGACGGCTCCACCTACACCGCCGCGCGCAGCGTGCGCGTCTCCCGCAAGTCCGGGAAGGAGATCTGAGATGACCGACACGAGTGTCGAGACCGAGAAGGTCACTCCCCGGCTGAAGACCCGCTACCGCGAGGAGATCCTGCCGGCGCTGGCCGCCGAGTTCGAGATCAAGAACGTGATGCAGGTCCCCGGCCTGGTCAAGATCGTGGTCAACATGGGCGTCGGTGAGGCGGCCCGCGACTCGAAGCTGATCGAGGGCGCGGTCCGTGACCTCACCGCCATCACCGGCCAGAAGCCGATGGTGACCAAGGCCCGCAAGTCGATCGCCCAGTTCAAGCTGCGCGAGGGCATGCCGATCGGCGCCCACGCGACGCTGCGCGGCGACCGGATGTGGGAGTTCCTCGACCGGCTGCTCTCGCTGGCGCTGCCGCGGATCCGTGACTTCCGGGGCCTCTCGCCCAAGCAGTTCGACGGCCGTGGCAACTACACCTTCGGGCTGACCGAGCAGGTCATGTTCCACGAGATCGACCAGGACAAGGTCGACCGCTCGCGGGGCATGGACATCACGATCGTGACCACCGCCACCGACGACGAGCAGGGCCGTGCCCTGCTCAAGCAGCTCGGCTTCCCGTTCAAGGAGAACTGACATGGCGAAGACTTCCCTCAAGGTCAAGGCCGCGCGCAAGCCGAAGTTCGCGGTGCGTGGCTACACCCGCTGCCAGCGGTGTGGTCGGCCCAAGGCCGTCTACCGCAAGTTCGGCCTGTGCCGCATCTGCCTGCGCGAGATGGCGCACCGGGGCGAGCTGCCGGGCGTGACCAAGTCCTCTTGGTGACCACCAAGATCCCCAACCGCTGAAGGTCCCGCTGCGGCGGGAAACCACAGAAGAGAGAGAACGACCGAACATGACGATGACTGACCCGATCGCAGACATGCTGACGCGTCTGCGCAACGCCAACCAGGCGTACCACGACGTGGTGGCCATGCCCTACAGCAAGCTGAAGGCCGGCGTCGCGGAGATCCTCCGCCAGGAGGGCTACATCACCTCCTTCGAGGTGCAGGAGGCCGAGGGCCCCGGCAAGACGCTGGTGATCACCCTCAAGTACGGCCGCAACCGTGAGCGCTCGATCGCCGGTGTCCGCCGCATCAGCAAGCCCGGCCTGCGCGTCTACGCCAAGCACACCGGCCTGCCCAAGGTCCTCGGCGGCCTCGGTGTCGCGATCATCTCGACCAGCCAGGGCCTGCTGACCGACCGCCAGGCAAACCAGAAGGGCGTGGGTGGGGAAGTCCTCGCCTACGTCTGGTGACCCGACTACACCCGTAAGGAGAGAGAAGCATGTCGCGCATTGGCAAGCTCCCGATCGCGGTGCCGTCGGGTGTCGAGGTCGCGGTGCAGGAGCGCCTGGTGACCGTCAAGGGACCCAAGGGCACCCTGAGCCACACCGTGGCCGCCCCGATCACCGTCGAGAAGACCGACGGCGTCATCGAGGTCAAGCGTCCGGACGACGAGCGCTACAGCCGCTCGCTGCACGGCCTGACCCGGACCCTGATCAACAACATGGTGGTCGGCGTCACCGAGGGCTACGAGAAGAAGCTCGAGATCGTCGGCGTCGGCTACCGCGTGCTCGCGAAGGGCCCGACCCAGCTGGAGTTCCAGCTCGGCTACAGCCACCCGATCACGTTCAACGCGCCCGAGGGCATCACCTTCACGGTGGAGGGGCCGACGAAGCTCGGCGTCCAGGGCATCGACAAGCAGCTGGTCGGCGAGACCGCTGCCAACATCCGCAAGCTGCGCAAGCCCGAGCCCTACAAGGGCAAGGGCGTGCGGTACGCCGGCGAGCACGTCCGCCGCAAGGTCGGAAAGGCTGGTAAGTGACCATGGCGATCAAGCTCACCCAGGGCAAGCACACCTACGCGCGGGCCAAGTCGCGGCTGCGCCGCCAGGTCCGTGGCCGCAAGAAGGTCTCCGGCACCGCCGAGCGGCCGCGCCTGGTCGTCACGCGCTCCTCGCGCCACATCACCGTCCAGGTGGTGGACGACCTCGTCGGCAAGACGCTGGCGTCCGCGTCCACCATGGAGGCGGACCTGCGTGGCCAGGACGGCGACAAGACCGCCAAGGCCCGCAAGGTCGGGGAGCTCGTCGCCGAGCGCGCCAAGGCCAACGGTGTCGAGAGCGTGGTCTTCGACCGTGCCGGCAACAAGTACCACGGCCGGGTCGCGGCCCTGGCCGACGGCGCCCGCGAGGGCGGCCTGATCTTCTGATGGCAGACATGACATTCAAGGGAGTTATCTGATGAGCGGATCCCAGCAGCGCGGACAGCGCGCCGGTGGCGGCCGCGGTGGCCGCGACGGTGGTCGCGGTGGCCAGCAGGAGAAGAGCCAGTACCTCGAGCGCGTCGTCGCGATCAACCGCGTCGCCAAGGTCGTGAAGGGTGGTCGTCGCTTCAGCTTCACCGCCCTGGTGATCGTCGGTGACGGCGAGGGCCTGGTCGGCGTCGGCTACGGCAAGGCCAAGGAGGTGCCCGCCGCGATCGCGAAGGGCGTCGAGGAGGCCAAGAAGAACTTCTTCAAGGTCCCCCGGATCCAGGGCACCATCCCGCACCCGGTCCAGGGCGAGAAGGCCGCCGGCGTGGTGCTGCTGCGCCCGGCCGCCCCCGGTACCGGTGTGATCGCGGGTGGTCCCGTGCGCGCCGTCCTCGAGTGCGCCGGCATCCACGACGTCCTGAGCAAGTCGCTCGGCTCCTCCAACCAGATCAACATCGTGCACGCGACCGTCGAGGCGCTGCGGATGCTGGAGCAGCCGGAGGACGTGGCGGCCCGCCGTGGCCGTCCGGTCGAGGACGTCGCCCCGGCTGCCCTCCTGAAGGCCCGGGCCGAGGTGCCCGAGGGCGTCTCCCAGGAGGTGTCGGCCTGATGGCGCAGCTCAAGGTCCAGCAGAAGAAGTCGACGATCGGCTGCAAGGCCAACCAGCGCGAGACGCTGCGCACCCTCGGCCTGAAGCGGATCGGCGACGTCGTCGTCAAGGAGGACCGCCCGGAGATCCGGGGCATGGTCCAGACCGTCCGTCACCTCGTGACGGTCGAAGAGGTGGAGTGACATGACCCTCAAGCTGCATCACCTGCGTCCGGCCCCGGGCGCCAAGACCGCCAAGACCCGCGTGGGTCGCGGTGAGGCGTCGAAGGGCAAGACCGCGGGCCGCGGTACCAAGGGCACCAAGGCCCGCAACCAGGTCCCCGTCGCCTTCGAGGGCGGCCAGATGCCGATCCACATGCGGCTCCCGAAGCTCAAGGGCTTCAAGAACCCGTTCAAGGTGGAGTTCCAGGTCGTCAACCTCGACCGGATCGGCGAGCTGTTCCCCGAGGGCGGCACCGTCACGGTCGACGACCTCGTGGCCAAGGGCGCGGTCCGCAAGGGCCAGCCGGTCAAGGTCCTCGGCCAGGGCGACATCTCGGTCAAGGTCGACGTGACGGCCCACGCCTTCTCCGGCTCTGCCAAGGAGAAGATCGAGGCCGCCGGCGGAACCACCACGACCGTCTGAGTCGTTCTTCGATGCGAACCCGTTCGGGGCGCGGACGACCCGCAGCAGCGGGCCTGCCGCGCCCCGACGCACATCCGGAGGGGTCGAGGCTGCCTGTTAGGCTTCCCCGGTCCTCTCGCCGACGTCGGTCGAGCCTGGTGGCA
Source organism: Nocardioides coralli (assembly GCF_019880385.1). Classification (NCBI taxonomy): domain Bacteria; kingdom Bacillati; phylum Actinomycetota; class Actinomycetes; order Propionibacteriales; family Nocardioidaceae; genus Nocardioides; species Nocardioides coralli. The sequence goes on along the minus strand of NZ_CP082273.1, from coordinate 2,921,266 downwards.
GTGACACCGGGGCGAGAGCCGCACCCAGCCTGCAGAAAGAGGAAGTCGTGCTGAGCGCCTTCGCCAACGCGTTCCGGACCCCGGACCTGCGTCGGAAGCTGTTGTTCGTCCTGATGATCATCACGATCTTCAGGCTCGGGTCGCAGGTGCCGGCGCCGGGGGTCGACGTCGCCAACGTCCAGCAGTGCCTCTCGCAGATCGAGAACGAGGGCCTCTACAGCCTGATCAACCTGTTCTCCGGCGGCGCGCTGCTCCAGCTGACGATCTTCGCGCTGGGGATCATGCCCTACATCACCGCCAGCATCATCCTGCAGCTGCTGGTGGTGGTGATCCCGCGGCTGGAGGCCCTCAAGAAGGAGGGCCAGGCCGGCCAGGCCAAGATCACGCAGTACACGCGCTACCTGACGCTCGGCCTCGCCGTGCTCCAGGCCACCGGCATCGTGGCGCTGGCCCGCTCGCGGAGCCTGCTGCAGGGATGCCCGCTCCCGCTGCTCCACGACGAGGGCACCGCGACCTTCCTGGTCATGGTGATCACGATGACCGCCGGCACCGCCGTGATCATGTGGTTCGGCGAGCTCATCACCGAGCACGGCATCGGCAACGGCATGTCGCTGCTGATCTTCACCCAGGTCGTCGCCACCTTCCCGGGCGCCATGTGGCGGGTGGCCACCACCCAGGGCTGGTGGGTCTTCGGCATCGTGATGGCCATCGGCCTGGTCATCATCGCCGGTGTCATCTTCATCGAGCAGGCGCAGCGCCGGATCCCGGTGCAGTACGCCCGCCGGATGGTGGGCCGCAAGATGTTCGGCGGCTCCTCGACCTACATCCCGCTCAAGGTCAACCAGGCCGGCATCATCCCGGTCATCTTCGCCGCTTCGCTGATGTACCTCCCGGCGATGGCGGTGCAGTTCAACCAGACCAACACCGACTCGGCGTGGGTCCAGTTCCTCGACCGCTACTTCGTGCAGGGCGACCACCCGCTCTACATGGCGGCCTACTTCCTGCTGATCATCTTCTTCACCTACTTCTACGTGTCGATCACCTTCAACCCGCAAGAGGTGGCCGACAACATGAAGAAGTACGGCGGCTTCATCCCGGGCATCCGGGCGGGCAAGCCCACCGAGGACTACCTGGGCTACGTCCTGTCCCGCATCACCGCGCCGGGTGCGCTCTACCTCGGCCTGATCGCGCTGATCCCGCTGATCGCGCTGGTGCTGATCGGCGCCGACCAGAACTTCCCGTTCGGCGGCACCTCGATCCTGATCATGGTCGGCGTCGCGCTCGACACCGTGAAGCAGATCGAGAGCCAGCTGCAGCAGCGCAACTACGAAGGGTTCCTGAAGTAACGATGAGGCTGATCCTGATGGGCCCCCCCGGGGCCGGCAAGGGAACCCAGGCCCGCCACGTCGCCGACCACTTCGGGATCCCGGCGATCTCCACGGGTGACATCTTCCGGGCCAACGTCTCCGCCGGGACCGAGCTGGGCGTCGAGGCGCAGCGCTACATGGACGCCGGCGAGTACGTCCCCGACGAGATCACCAACCGGATGGTCCGCAACCGGATCGACGAGGCGGACGCCGAGCCCGGCTTCCTCCTCGACGGCTACCCGAGGACCCTCGCCCAGGTCGAGGAGCTCGACGGCATGATCCGCCACACCGGCCATGCGCTGGACGCGGCGGTCGTCCTGACCGTCGACCCCGAGGAGCTCGTGCAGCGGCTGCTGCAGCGTGCCCGGACCGAGGGCCGGGCCGACGACACCGAGGACGTGATCCGCCGCCGGCAGCAGGTCTACCGCGAGCAGACCGAGCCGTTGATCGACGTCTACCGGGAGCGCAAGGTCCTGGTCGAGGTCGACGGCATGGGCTCCGTCGACGCGGTGACCGAGCGGATCTTCGCCGCCCTGGACGACGTCCCCCAGTCCTGATGCTGAGCGCCTGATGGGGTGGGGCGACCGCGGCGTCCAGATCAAGACGCCCGAGCAGATCGACGTCATGCGCAAGGCGGGTCTCGTCGTCGGCCGTACCCTCCAGCTGCTCCGCGAGTCCGTCCGGCCGGGGATCACCACGGGAGAGCTCGACGCGATCGCGGAGGACAGCATCCGGTCCGCGGGTGCGACGCCGAGCTTCAAGGGCTACAGCCACCCGCCCTTCCCCGCCTCGATCTGCGCCTCGGTCAACGACGAGGTCGTGCACGGCATCCCGGGGGAGCGGGTCCTGGCCGAGGGCGACATCATCTCCATCGACTGCGGCGCGATCGTCGACGGCTGGCACGGGGACGCCGCGACCACCGTGGCGGTGGGGGAGGTGCCCCACGACGTCAGGGAGCTGATGCGGGTCACCGAGGAGGCGCTCTGGCACGGGATCGCGGCGGCGCGCCTCGGGGGCCGGGTCACCGACATCTCCCACGCGGTGGAGTCGCACGTCCGCTCCCAGCCCCACCCGACCGGCGGCTCCTACGGCATCCTCGAGGAGTACGTCGGGCACGGGATCGGGTCGGAGATGCACCAGCCGCCCAACGTCCCCAACTACGGCCGGCCCGGTCGCGGCCCCAAGCTCGTCCGCGGGCTCGCGCTGGCCGTGGAACCGATGATCACGTTGGCGAGCAACGAGACCACGCTGCTCCCCGACGAGTGGACGGTCGGGACCGTCGACGGCAGCTGGGCCGCCCACTTCGAGCACACGTTCACGCTGACTCCGGAGGGGGCGTGGGTGCTCACGGCCCTCGACGGGGGCGAGGAACGCCTCCAGCAGCTGGGCGTGCCGTTCGGCGGTCACTGACGCTGTGCGAGGATAGGCGCGCCAGGAGGGGAGTACTCCCACGTCCCGGTCTCGTCATCACGACTGTCCACCCTGCGGCGGTCCGGGGCCGCGAGTCGCCATGCGACGGAAGAGACCTCCGGTGTAGTCAGCCGTCAGCGACATCATCGGAGGTTCCGTGGACGTCAGCAGCCTTGAGTGGGGCATCACCCTCGGCGTCACCATCGCCGTCCTGCTCTTCGACGTCGTGGTCATCGCCCGCAACCCCCACGAGCCGACGATGCGGGAGTGCACGGTCGCCCTCAGCTTCTACATCGGGGCCGCCGTCGCGTTCGGCATCTGGGTGTGGGCCTTCCACGGCCAGACCTTCGGCATCGAGTTCTACGCCGGCTGGCTGACCGAGTACAGCCTCTCGATCGACAACCTGTTCGTCTTCATCATCCTGATGGGGGCGCTGGCCGTGCCGCGCGAGTACCAGCAGGAAGCCCTCATGGTGGGCATCATCCTGGCCCTCGTGTTCCGAGGCATCTTCATCGCGCTGGGCTACCAGCTGATCAACAACTTCTCGTGGGTCTTCTACGTCTTCGGCGCGTTCCTCGTCTACACCGCGTGGAAGCTCATCGAGAGCCACCGCAGCGGCGAGGAGGAGCACCCGGAGGACAACCGGGTGGTGAAGTTCGCCCAGAGCCACCTCAACGTCGGCACCGAGTTCCGAGGCCTGAAGCTGTGGTGGCGGGACAACGGCATCCGCGTCGTGTCGCCGATGCTCATCGTCATCATCGCGCTGGGCATGACCGACATCCTGTTCGCCCTGGACTCGATCCCCGCGATCTTCGGCATCACCCAGGAGCCCTACCTGGTCTTCACGGCCAACGTCTTCGCCCTCATGGGCCTGCGCCAGCTCTACTTCCTGCTCGGCGGCCTGCTGGAGCGGCTGGTGTTCCTCTCCTACGGGCTGGCGTTCATCCTGGCCTTCATCGGCCTCAAGCTGGTCCTCCACGCCCTCCACGAGAACGAGCTGGCGTTCATCAACGGCGGGGAGCACGTGCCGGTGCCCGAGATCCCGTCGCTGCTCAGCCTGGGGGTCATCGTGACCACCCTCGTGGTGACGGCCGTGGCCAGCCTGCGGCACGACCGGCGCAGCGCCCGCGAGAACGTCGGCACCCCACCGGGCATCAGCTGACCCCGGAGTCGGGCTCGACCGATTAGGGTTTCGCGGCCCGCTCGCCCTACACTGGCATGTCGGCCCAACGTGGGTTGCGTTTCGTGGTGCCTCGCGGCTGCCCGGAATCACATGTCGAACTCTCACCGAGAGGACGCGCGTGCGCCCGGGAAGAGGCCCACGTGACCACCTGACGAGGTCCACCGGACGCTCTCGAGCGGCCGGAGGTTCGCGGGTCGAACGGTAGATGACGACCGACCGAGAGATTGCGGAGGACATGCCGAAGAAGGAAGGCGTGATCGAGATCGAGGGCACCGTCGTGGAGGCCCTCCCCAACGCCATGTTCCGGGTCGAGCTGACCAACGGACACAAGGTGCTCGCCCACATCAGCGGCAAGATGCGCCAGCACTACATCCGGATCCTCCCCGAGGACCGCGTGGTGGTGGAGCTGTCCCCCTACGACCTCACGCGGGGTCGCATCGTCTACCGGTACAAGTAGCCGCCACGAGCAGAAAGGGCTGACATGAAGGTCAACCCGAGCGTCAAGAAGATCTGTGACAAGTGCCAGGTGATCCGTCGCCACGGCCGCGTCATGGTCATCTGCAGCAACCCGCGCCACAAGCAGCGGCAGGGCTGAGCCCGCCCGCTGCGGCCGAGCACAACTGAACACCTCATCCACGTGATCGCTTAGGTCCCCAGGGACCGAAACCACCTCCGGAACGGATGGCCGGGGCCCGGGCTCGACGAAGACCGGGACGCGACACGACCACACCACCGTGAACCGAAAGGGAACCGCCACACATGGCACGCCTCGTCGGAGTGGACCTGCCGCGCGACAAGCGCATCGAGGTCGCACTCACCTACATCTACGGCATCGGCCGTACCCGCGCCCAGGAGCTGCTGGCCGCCACCGGGGTCTCCCCGGACCTGCGCGTCCACCAGCTGGGTGACGAAGAGCTGGTCAAGCTCCGCGACGAGATCGAGGGCCGCGAGCTCAAGATCGAGGGTGACCTGCGCCGTGAGGTGCAGGCCGACATCCGTCGCAAGATCGAGATCGGCAGCTACCAGGGTCGCCGCCACCGCCAGGGCCTTCCGGTCCGCGGTCAGCGCACCAAGACCAACGCGCGCACCCGCAAGGGCCCCAAGCGCACCGTCGCCGGCAAGAAGAAGGCCAAGTGATCCGCGCCTCGAGCGCTGATCCGGACTTCCCGACCTCGAACGCTTCCAGCAACTTCAGGAGATAACGAATGCCTCCCAAGAGCCGCGCCGGAAAGGTGCGTCGCAAGGAGAAGAAGAACGTCGCCCAGGGCGAAGCCCACATCAAGAGCACGTTCAACAACACCATCGTCACGATCACCGACCCCACCGGAGCGGTGATCTCGTGGGCCTCTGCCGGCACCGTCGGCTTCAAGGGCTCCCGCAAGTCCACGCCGTTCGCCGCGCAGATGGCCGCCGAGGCCGCTGGTCGCCGGGCGATGGAGCACGGGATGAAGAAGATCGACGTCTTCGTGAAGGGCCCGGGTTCGGGCCGCGAGACGGCGATCCGTTCCCTGGGTGCGATCGGCCTCGAGGTCGGCACCATCCAGGACGTCACGCCCGCGCCCCACAACGGATGCCGCCCGCCGAAGCGCCGGCGCGTCTGACGCCTCGACCAGCCCCCGAAGAGCCAAGGAGTCTTTGAGCTATGGCCCGCTACACCGGCCCCATGACCAAGAAGTCGCGCCGTCTCGGCGTCGACCTCGTCGGTGGGGACGCTGCCTTCGAGAAGCGTCCCTACGCGCCCGGCCAGCACGGCCGCGGCCGCATCAAGGAGAGCGAGTACCTCCTCCAGCTTCGTGAGAAGCAGAAGGCGCGCTACACCTACGGCGTCCTCGAGAAGCAGTTCATCCGCTACTACAAGGAGGCCAGCCGCCGCGACGGCAAGACCGGCGACAACCTCCTGCAGCTGCTGGAGTGCCGCCTCGACAACGTCGTCTACCGCGCCGGCTTCGCCCGGACCCGCCGCCACGCCCGGCAGCTGGTCGTGCACGGCCACTTCCTCGTCAACGGCCGCAAGGTGGACATCCCGTCCTACCAGGTCAGCGCCCACGACGTGATCGACGTGCGCGAGAAGTCGCTGGAGATGACCCCGTTCATCGTCGCCCGTGAGACCCACGGCGAGCGAGTCGTCCCGGCATGGCTGGAGGCCATCCCCTCGCGGATGCGCATCCTCGTCCACCAGCTCCCGGTCCGCGCCCAGATCGACATCCCGGTCCAGGAGCAGCTGATCGTCGAGTTCTACTCGAAGAAGTAAGCCCCTTCCGTCACACCTCGCAGATCTGGGTCCGTCAAATAGCGGTCGGGCCCGGAAAGGAAAGAATCAGTGCTCATCGCACAGCGCCCCACCCTGTCGGAAGAGTCCGTCGACGAGTTCCGCTCGCGGTTCGTCATCGAGCCGCTGGAGCCCGGCTTCGGCTACACGCTCGGCAACTCGCTGCGGCGTACCCTGCTGTCCTCCATCCCGGGTGCCTCGGTCACGAGCATCAAGGTGGACGGCGTCCTCCACGAGTTCTCGACCATCGAGGGCGTCAAGGAGGACGTCACCGAGGTCATCTTGAACCTCAAGGGCCTGGTCGTCTCCTCCGAGCACGACGAGCCCGTGACCATGTACCTCCGCAAGTCCGGTGCCGGTGACGTCACCGCCGCCGACATCAACCCGCCGGCGGGCGTGGAGGTGCACAACCCCGACCTCAAGATCGCCACCCTGTCCGACAAGGGCAAGCTGGAGATGGAGCTCGTGGTCGAGCGGGGTCGCGGCTACGTCTCGGCGGTGCAGAACAAGGGTGCCGACAACGAGATCGGCCGGATGCCGGTCGACTCGATCTACAGCCCCGTGCTCAAGGTGACCTACAAGGTCGAGGCCACCCGTGTCGAGCAGCGGACCGACTTCGACAAGCTCGTCATCGACGTCGAGACCAAGCCGTCGATCCGTCCTCGCGACGCCATCGCGTCGGCCGGCAAGACGCTGGTCGAGCTCTTCGGCCTGGCCCGGGAGCTCAACGTCGAGGCCGAGGGCATCGACATCGGTCCGTCGCCGGTCGACGAGCAGCTCGCTGCCGACCTGGCGCTGCCGGTGGAGGAGCTCAACCTCACTGTCCGCTCCTACAACTGCCTCAAGCGGGAGGGCATCCACACCGTGGGTGAGCTGATCTCGCGCTCGGAGCAGGACCTGCTCGACATCCGGAACTTCGGCGCCAAGTCGATCGACGAGGTCAAGGCCAAGCTGGTCGAGATGGGCCTCTCGCTCAAGGACAGCGCGCCGGGCTTCGACCCGCACGCCGCCCTGGCGGCCTACGGCGCCGAGGACGACGACGACGCGTTCGTCGAGGACGAGCAGTACTGATCAGACCCCACTACCCCGGTACCTGACACGGCCGGGGAGGAACGAGAAGAAGCATGCCTACTCCCAAGAAGGGCCCCCGCCTCGGCGGCAGCCCGTCGCACCAGCGGCTGATCCTGTCGAACCTGGCCAGCCAGCTCTTCGAGCACGGCCGGATCACGACCACCGAGTCGCGGGCGCGCACCCTGCGCCCGTACGCCGAGAAGCTGATCACCAAGGCGAAGAAGGGTGACCTGCACAACCGTCGCGAGGTCCTCAAGACCATCCGCGACAAGTCGGTCGTGCACACCCTGTTCACCGAGATCGCGCCGACCTTCTCCGAGCGTCCCGGCGGCTACACCCGGATCACCAAGCTCGGCCCCCGCAAGGGCGACAACGCTCCCATGGCGGTCATCGAGCTCGTGACCGAGCCCTACTCGCCGAAGGCGCCGTCCTCGACGAAGCGGACCGAGGCCGCTGCCCCGGCTCCGGCTGAGGAGCCCCCGGCCGACGAGGCCCCGGCCGAGGAGTCCGAGGTCGAGGCCACCGAGGTCGAGGAGGCCCCGGAGGCGGAGGCCGCCGAGGCTCCCGAGGCGACCGATGAGGCCGAGACGGCTTCTGAGGAGGCTCCGGCCGAGGACGCCGACGAGGAGTCCAAGGACGCCTGATCCGTCCTCACGCAGCACCCGGTTGACGGCCCGCCACCCCGCTGGGGTGGCGGGCCGTCGGCGCCTCGCTAGCGCGGCCAGGCCTCGTCGACGAGGCGGTGTACCTCCTCGCGGGCCAGGCCGAGGGACCGGGCGGTGGCGACGTAGGCCGCTGCGGCATCCCGTGCGTCGCCTGACGCCGCGGCCGCCGTCGAGGCCACGAAGGTCCCACGCCGCCCCTCGGTCACCACGACGCCGTCCGCCTCGAGCTCCCGGTAGGCGCGGGCCACGGTGTTGGCGGCCAGGCCCAGCTCGCCGGCGAGCGCCCGCACCGTCGGGAGCCTGGTGCCCGGTGCCAGGTCGCCGGACGCGGCGCGGCGGGCGATCTGGCTGCGCAGCTGGTCGAAGGGCGGCTGCGTGGAGTCCGGGTCGGGCGGCTCGATCCGCATGGCGGAAGCCTAGGGCTCGCCACGCCGGAGCGGATGCTGTAGCAATTGAGCATGTCGCACAGCGGTCTGGTCGTCGGCGAGTCCCTGGTCGACATCGTGCGCGGCGGCGACGGCAGCAGCCGGGAGTACGCCGGGGGGAGCGCCGCCAACGTCGCGGTCGCCCTCGCCCGGCTGGGACGGACGGTCCACTTCGCGACGAGCTGGGGCGACGACCCGCGCGGCACCATGCTCGCCGAGCGGCTCGAGCGCGACGAGGTACGCCTCGCCGTCGACCCGCACGCCCTCGGCCACACCTCGACCGCGATCGCCACCATCGGGGCCGACGGGCACGCGACCTACGAGTTCGACCTCGCCTGGCGGCTCAACCCCCTGTCGGAGGACCTCACACCCCTGGTCGTGCACGCGTGCTCGCTGGGGGCGGTCATCGAGCCGGGTGACGCCGACGTGCGGGACCTGCTCCAGCGGCTGCGCGGCACCGCCACGGTCACCTACGACGTCAACGTCCGGCCCGCCATCACCGGGACCGGTGACGACCTGCGCGAGCGGGTGGAGGCGGTGGCCGCCCTCAGCGACGTCGTCAAGGCCAGCGACGAGGACCTCGAGGCGTTGTACGCCGGCCTCGACCCGATCGCCGGCGCCAAGCGGCTGCTGGCGCTCGGCCCCTCCGGCGTGGTGGTCACCCGGGGCCACGGAGGTGCCACCTGGATCTCGGCCACCCAGGAGGTCGACGTGGCCGCCGTGCCGGTGGCGGTGGCCGACACGATCGGGGCGGGGGACACGTTCTGTGCCGCGATGATCGACGCGTTGTGGGACGACGACCTGCTCGGCGCCCACCGCCGGGTGGCCCTCGCGGACGTCCAGCGCGACGCGGTCGTGAGGGTGCTGGCGCACGCGGCGCGGGCCGCGGCCGTCACGGTCTCGCGACCGGGTGCGGACCCGCCGTACCGTCGCGAGCTCGGCTGACCGTCACCCGCGGGGAGCGCTCCAGGCTGGGTCGCGGCCGATGAAGCCGAGGAGCCGGTCCTGGACGCACGCGTCGTCGGCGACCGCCACACGCGGGCCGTACTGGCCCGAGGACCGCATGAGCTCGTCGTAGGGCTCCATCCCCGCCAGCATGGCCGCGCACTCGTCGGCGTCGAGGTGCAGGGACTGTCCCGTTGCGCGTGCCAGGTCCCACGCGTGCAGGAACACGTCGGAGGTGTAGAAGAGGTCGATCGCCTGGTCGAGCGGGAGCTCGCCGGTGTGGGGGTCGGCGAACGGGATCTCCGCGGAGTCCGGGTCATCGAGCAGCCGCTGCACCGACCTCACCTGCGCGTCCCAGGCGCCGGCGGGATCGTCGGCGACGGAGGGGCCGGCAGGGAGCCGCACGTCCGCGCCCGCCGCCAGGAACCCCGGCAGCCAGCCGACCAGGTGGTCGACCACGTCGCGGGCCGTCCACCCGGCCACGGGTGCGGGCGCGTCCCAGTCGCCGGTCCCGCTGACCAGCGTCGAGAACGTGCCCGCGTGGCGGCGGTGGCGGTCGGCCGGGTCAGGCACCGGGGCCCCGGACGACGCGGCCGTGCTCCTCCACGATCCGGTCGATGGCGGTCGCCATCAGACCGCGCCCCGGGCGAGCAGGCCGTCGAGCTTGGCGTAGCCCTCGTGCACGCCGGTGTCCATGCCACTGGACAGCATCGCGTCCCGGCCCTCGATCGAGTCGCACAGCGACTGGGCGTGGAGACGGGTGCGGCCGTCGCCGAGGTCCTCGAACCTGACCGTCTCGAGGGCGATCGCCTCGGGCATGCCTTCGTAGGTGAAGGTCTGAACGATGCGGTCCTCGCCGACCTCGGGGAAGGTGCCGCGGAAGCCGTGGTCGACGCCGTCGTGCTCGCACACGTAGCGGTAGGAACCCAGCGTCCGGCAGTCCCAGTGGTCGATCCGGGTGGTCACCGCGTCCGGGCCGATCCAGCGGGCGAACAGCTCGGGGTCGGTGTGGGCACGCATCAGCTGCTCCGGCGCCGCGTCGAAGTCGCGGGTGATCCGGATGACGGGCAGGTCTGGGACCGCCTCGATGGCGGCCTCGGCGTAACGGGTGGTGGTGGTGCTCATGATGCGGTTCCTTCCTGGGGTCGGTCGTCCTCGTGGTCGCTCTCGTCCATCTCGGCCAGCACCGCGTCCAGGCGCTGGAAGCGCTCCTCGGCCTGGCGCCGGTAGCGCTCGATCCACTTCGTCATCAGGTCGAACACCTCGGCCTCCAGGTGCACCGGTCGGCGCTGCGCCTCGCGGCTGCGGGTGACGAGCCCGGCGTCCTCCAGCACCTTGAGGTGCTTGGAGACCGCCTGCAGGCTCACGTCGTACGGCGCGGCGATGTCACCCACGGTGGCGTCACCCTCGGTGAGCCGCGCGACGATGTCGCGTCGCGTCGGGTCGCTGAGGGCGGCGAACACGCGGGAGAGCTGGTCGCTCATGCGGGTGGCCTTTCTCAACTGATCGGTTGAGCAAGACGGTAGGCGGCCAGTCTGGCTCTTGTCAACCCATCGGTTGAACAAGGGCTCTCTAGGATCGGCGCGTGCGGCTGCGGATCGACCTCGCCTACGACGGCACCGACTTCCACGGCTGGGCCTCCCAGCCGGACCTCCGGACCGTCCAGGGGACCCTCGAGTCCGCGCTCGCCACCGTGCTCCGGCTGCCCGAGGCGCGGCTGGTCTGCGCGGGTCGCACGGACACCGGCGTCCACGCCCGCGGACAGGTCGCTCACGTGGACCTCCCCGAGGAGGCCTACGACGACCAGCTCCTGCGACGGCTCAACGGGATCCTCCCGGCCGACCTGCGGGTGCGGGAGGTGTCCGTCGCGCCCCCTGGCTTCGACGCCAGGTTCGCCGCCACCTGGCGGCGGTACGCCTACCGGGTGGCGGACCGTCCGGGCGGCAGCGACCCGCTCACCCGCAACCACGTGCTGTGGTGGCCCCGGCCGCTGGACGTCGACGCGATGGCGGAGGCCTCGACGCCGCTGGAGGGGTTGCACGACTTCGCGGCCTTCTGCAAGCAGCGCGAGGGGGCGACGACGATCCGGACGCTCCAGCGCCTCACGTGGGAGCGGGAGCCCGGCGGCCTCGTGGTCGCCACGGTGCGCGCCGACGCGTTCTGCCACCACATGGTCCGGTCGCTGGTGGGCGCTCTGCTGGCGGTGGGCGAGCGGCGGCGGTCGGTGGCCTGGCCCGCGGAGGTCCTGACGGCGGGAGTGCGCGACTCCGCGGTCCCGGTGGTGCCGGCCCACGGGCTGACGCTCGAGGAGGTCGGCTACCCCGCCGGCGTGGACGGACTGCGCCGGCAGGCCGAGCGGGCGCGCGCGAAGCGGGAGGCGTGATGGGGGAGGACCACTACTTCGCGGCCGACCCGGCGGCGCCGTTCGCCCGCGAGGAGTTCACGTGCCGGGTGTGGGACCACGAGCTGACCCTGACCAGCGGCGCCGGGGTTTTCAGCAAGGGGCACCTCGACCACGCGACGGGCGTGCTGCTCCGCGAGGTCGGGCCGCCGGCCCAGGGGCAGTTCCTCGACCTCGGGTGCGGCTACGGCGTGATCGGACTGGCGATCTCCGTCGCGGTCCCGCTCGCGACGGTCACGGGCATCGACGTCAACGAGCGGGCGATCCTGCTGGCCAACGAGAACGCCCGGCGACTGGGCGTCGCCGGGCGCTACGTCGCCTGCCGGGCCGAGCAGGTGCCCAGCGACGCGACGTACGACGAGATCTGGTCGAACCCGCCGATCCGGATCGGCAAGCAGGCGCTGCACGAGCTGCTCCTGACCTGGCTGCCCCGGCTGCGTCCGGAGGGCCGGATGCTGCTGGTGGTCGGCAAGAACCTGGGCGCCGACTCGCTGCAGCGTTGGCTCGGCGACCAGGGGTGGCCGACCGAACGGCTCGCGAGCGCCAAGGGGTTCCGCGTCCTGGAGACGCGCCACGGGTGAGCCTCACACGCAGCAGGTGTCGTTGCTCCTGACCCCGGCGTCCTCGAGGACGGTGTAGATCTCCCAGCGCTCGCCGTGCGGGCTCCCCTCGACCCAGAACTTGTCCTGCCGGGCGTAGCAGCAGGTGGTGTCGCGCTCGTCGATCGATGCCAGCCCCGCCTCCGCGAGACGACGCTGCTCGGCGTCCACGGTGCCGGTGTCGGCGACCTCCACGCCGAGGTGGTTGAGCGAGCCGCCCTGACCGGGGTTCTCGATCAGCACGAGCTTCAGCGGCGGCTCCGCGACCGCGAAGTTGGCATAGCCCGGCCGGGTCTTGGCGGGCTCGGTGCCGAAGAGCTTGCTGTAGAAGGCGACCGAGGTGGCCAGGTCGTCCACGTTGAGGGCCAGCTGCAAACGGGTCATGACTACTCCTAGACATTGATGACTGTCGATATCTGGCACCCAGTTTGCGTCGGGAATCGATGGATGTCAATATCGATGTATGTCGAAGTCCTTGACGCTGACGCCGGCCGACGCCGTGGCCTGCTGCTCACCGCTGACGAGTGAACCGCTGTCGGCCGAGGCCGCCGTCGGCGTCGTCCCCCTGCTCAAGGCGCTGGCCGACCCCGCCCGGCTGCGGCTGCTCTCGCTGATCGCCTCCCACGAGGGCGGCGAGGCCTGCGTGTGCGACCTGCACGAGGCCTTCGACCTCTCGCAGCCCACCATCAGCCACCATCTCAAGGTGCTCCACGACGCCGGCCTCCTGGGTCGCGAGAAGCGGGGCGTCTGGGTCTACTACCGGGTCGACGACCAGCTCCTGGCCGACCTCGGCGGGCTGATCGCGAGCGCCGGCCGTTGACCCGCCGGGCTCTCACCCTTCCGCCGGAGGGGCAGGTCTCCGCGCGCCTGTCGACGCTGGACCGCTGGCTGCCGCTCTGGATCGGGCTGGCCATGGCGGCCGGGCTGCTGCTCGGCCGGCTCGTGCCCGGGCTCGACGGCGCGCTCGGCGCGGTCGAGGTCGACGGCATCTCGCTGCCGATCGCGATCGGGCTGCTGGTGATGATGTACCCCGTCCTCGCCAAGGTCCGCTACGACCGCCTCGACAGCGTGACCGCCGACCGGCGACTGCTCGCCTCCTCCCTGGTGCTCAACTGGCTCGTGGGGCCGGCGCTGATGTTCACCCTGGCCTGGCTGATGCTGCCCGACCTGCCCGAGTTCCGGACCGGGCTGATCATCGTCGGGCTCGCGCGGTGCATCGCGATGGTCATCATCTGGAACGACCTCGCGTGCGGTGACCGCGAGGCCGCCGCGGTGCTGGTGGCCCTCAACTCCGTCTTCCAGGTCGTGGCCTTCGCCCTGCTGGGCTGGTTCTACCTCGAGGTGCTGCCGGCCTGGCTCGGCCTCGGCACCGCCCAGCTCGACGTCTCCGCCTGGCAGATCGCTCGGTCCGTCCTGGTGTTCCTCGGCATCCCGCTGGTCCTCGGCTACCTCTCGCGGCGGCTGGGGGAGCGGGCCCGGGGCCGCGACTGGTACGAGACGTCGTACCTGCCGAAGGTCGGGCCGTGGGCACTGATCGGCCTGCTCTTCACGATCGTGGTCCTCTTCGCCCTGCAGGGTGACCGCATCACCTCACAACCGCTGGACGTCGTCCGGATCGCGCTGCCGCTGCTCGCCTACTTCGCCCTGATGTGGGGCAGTGGCTTCCTGCTCGGGCAGGCCCTGCGCATGTCCTACGAGCGCACCACGACGCTGGCGTTCACGGCAGCCGGCAACAACTTCGAGCTCGCGATCGCGGTCGCGATCGCAACGTTCGGCGTGACCTCGGGTCAGGCACTGGCCGGCGTGGTCGGACCGCTGATCGAGGTGCCCGTCCTCGTGGGTCTCGTCTACGTGAGCCTCGCCCTCCGCGACCGCTTCCCCCACCAGACCCCCGGAGGCACCACATGAGCGCACCGACGGTCCTGTTCGTCTGCGTCCACAACGCGGGCCGTTCCCAGATGGCTGCCGGCTACCTGCGCCACCTCGGTGGCGACCGCGTGCAGGTCTTCTCCGCCGGCTCGCAGCCCGCCGAGTCGATCAACCCGGTCGCGGTCGAGGCGATGGCCGAGGAGGGCATCGACATCACCGCCGCGGTTCCCAGCGTGCTGACGACCGAGGCCGTCGAGGAGTCCGACGTGGTGATCACGATGGGCTGCGGCGACGCCTGCCCGATCTTCCCCGGGAAGCGCTACGAGGACTGGGAGCTGACCGACCCCGCCGGGCAGGGCATCGACGTGGTCCGGCCGATCCGCGACGAGATCCGCCGTCGCGTCGAGACGCTCCTGGGCGAGCTGGTCCGTTCCTAGCCTTCCCTCGACCGCGCTCGCAACGGATGCGGTACCGCTAGCGTCTGTCCCACGTGGAGCAGCTGGCAGTGGAGCCGGACCTGACCTTGGGGGTCGAGACGCACGTGGTCGACTTCGACGAGTGGGTCGCGGCGAGGGGTGAGGACCTGTTCCGGTTCGCCTACGTCCTCACCGGCAACCGGGTCGACGCCGAGGACGTGCTGCAGGAGGTGCTGTCCCGGGCGCTCCCGCGCTGGGACCGGATCCGCGCCGTCGACGACCCGGACGCCTACGTGCGGAGGATGGTGGTCAACGCCCACATCTCCTGGTGGCGGCGGTTCCGCCGACGGGAGACGCCCGTGGCGGAGGTCCGGCTCGGAACCACCGACGACCCCGACGTCGAGGAGCAGGACCGGGTCTGGCGGGCCTGCCTGCAGCTGCCGGTCGACCAGCGGGTGGCCGTGGTGCTGCGCTACTACGAGCAGCTCGACTACGCCGACATCGCGGACCTGACGCGCGTCAGGGAGGGCACCGTCCGGTCCCGGGTCTCCCGCGGCCTGGCAACGCTGCGCGAGCGGCTGGAGGTGACCGATGGCGACTGACCTCGAGACCCGGCTCGCGTCGGCCCTGCGAGGCGCCGCCGGCCGCGGCCCGCGCCCCGGTGACCTCGCGGCCGGCGCTCGCAGCCGGCTGCGTCGCCGGCGGCGTACGGCGGCGGCGGTGGTGGGAGCCTGCCTGGTCGTCGTCGCGGTGCCGCTGGGTCTGACGCTGGCCGGCGGTGGCGACGGGGCGGACCGGCGGGAGGGTCCGTCCGCCGACCGCATCCCGGCCGACTGGCGCACCGAGACCTGGCGCGACCTCACCGTGCGGGTGCCACCTGGCTGGACCTGGGGCGGCGGCACCGACTGGTGCACCGCGGGGCGGGACCCCGCTGGTGTCACCCCGGCGGTGAGCCGTCCCGGCGGGGTCGTGGCCTCGGTGGACTGCGACCCCGGCACCGGGTACGGCGCCCACTTCGCCGAGCCGGCCAGCGGCCCGCTGCCTCCCGGCACCGAGGGCGTGGTGCAGCAGTACCGCGGCCAGCGGTATCCCGACGGTTCCTGGCTCGGCTACGCGACCACCCGGCATTCGGCGGTGTGGATCGTCGCCGAGGACCGGCTCGTCGCGCGCATGGTCATGGACTCCGTCGAGGCGGTGGGCGACGTCGACGCCAACGGCTGCGCCACCCGTCGTAGTGCGCCGGCACCGAGCGCCGAGGACCGGGTGTCGGTCTGCCGGTACGGGCGCGACGGATGGCTGCGCCAGAGCGAGCTGCTGCCACGCGACGCCAGCGTGACGGCCGCGGAGGCGGTGGCCTCGTCCCCGCGTGCCGGCCAGGCCGTGCTGTACGCCTGTCCCGTCGCCGCCGGACGACGCCCGGTGGTCACGATGCGCTCGGTCGACCTCGACGTGCGGCTGCTCGCGGGTCGGGGGTGCTGGACCGCCAACGTCTACGAGGTGGACGGCGTCGAGCGTCAGCTCACCGCCGACGTGCTGTTCTGGGCGCTCTCGCCCGGGTGGGACGGGGTGCTGCAGCGCGGCCTCCCGGCACCCGTGCGCTTCCGGTCGGAGTGAGGGAGGGCCTCGGGTGGGGTGGTCTCGACAGGCTCGACCGACGTGTGGTCGCGACGGGCTCGACTGGCGTGGGGTCAGGGACGTCCGTCGAGGAACATCCGGAGCCTTGTGCGCGTCGCGTCCGGGTCCCCGGGCAAGTGGCCGTTGACGGCGCGGCACACCCACCCGAGCCGCAGCGCCAGGCGGACGGCCTCGTCCAGGTCGCCGGCGTGGCGTTCCCGGTAGGGCGCGAGATAGCTGGCGACGTACGGCGCCAGGTCCTCGCTGCCCGGCTCGTCGTCGACGCCCCACTGGACGACGCCCTCCAGCACGACCGACAGGGTGAAGAAGGGGTGGGAGACGCAGGCGTCGCCCCAGTCGAGGACCTGGGGGTGGCCGTCGCGGAGGAACACCTGGGCGTCGTGCAGGTCGTCGTGCTGCACGGTCTCCGGGACCCCGAACGCCGCGAGCTCCCCGCAGAGCTCCTCGACCCGGGACCTGCCCGGCAGCCGCGCGTCGGTCCCCGGCAGCTCCGCCAGCAGGGCGGCGTAGGAGTCGGCGAGGGTGGGCAGGCGGCGGTCGGGGACGCCGAGGGCCAACAGGGCGGGCACGTCGGCCTCGCACGCCAGCTGCAGCTCGGCGTACGCCGGCAGCACGTCGTGCCAGCGACCCAGCGCGTCCGCGGGCGCGAGGTCCCGCAGCCGGTCGCCGGCATCCGCCATCAGCAGCCAGCCGGTCTCCTGGTCGAGGGCCAGCGGTGCCGGGACGAGCCCGGCGGAGCGACGGGCCAGCAGCGCGGTGAGTGCGGCCTCGTGCCGCAGCGGCTGGTGGTTGGCCTTGAACCACACCGGGCCCGCGCCCGTCGGCACTCGCATCACGGTCGACCAGGGGTAGACGTGCGGCTGCTCGACCTCGCCGGTGCGGACGAGCCCCAGCTCGGGGAGTCGGGCGTCGATCCAGGCGTGCGCGGCGCTGACGAAGTCAGCGGATCGCCAGTGCTCGGTCACGGGGGCGAGTCTCGCAGCAGCCGCGGCGGTGACATGCTGAGGCGCATGACCTACGAGGCAGCGCCCGACCGGTACGACGGGTTCACGGGCGGTGACGGCATGGAGTACCGCCCCACGGGGCGGAGCGGGTTGCGGCTGCCCGTGCTGAGCCTGGGACTGTGGCAGAACTTCGGCGACGACCGGCCCGAGGAGACCCAGCGCGCGATCCTGCGGCGCGCCTTCGACCGCGGCGTGACTCACATCGACCTCGCCAACAACTACGGGCCGCCCTACGGCCGGGCCGAGGAGAACTTCGGGCGCTACCTCCGCGACGACTTCGCGCCCTACCGTGACGAGCTGGTCATCGCCACCAAGGCGGGCTACGACATGTGGCCCGGCCCCTACGGCCAGGGCGGCGGGTCGCGGAAGTACGTGCTGGCGAGCCTCGACCAGTCGCTGCGGCGGATGGGGCTCGACTACGTCGACATCTTCTACAGCCACCGCTTCGACCCCGAGACGCCGGTCGAGGAGACGATGATGGCGCTGGACCATGCGGTGCGGTCCGGGCGGGCGCTCTATATCGGCATCTCGTCCTACTCCGCCGACAAGACCCGCGAGGCGGCCGGGATCGCCCGCGACCTGGGCACGCCGCTGCTGATCCACCAGCCGTCGTACTCCATGCTCAACCGCTGGATCGAGGCGCCCCGTGGCGAGCAGAGCCTGCTCGACGAGCTCGAGACGCAGGGCATGGGGTGCATCGTCTTCACGGCGCTGGCGCAGGGGCTGCTGACCGACCGCTACCTCGACGGGATCCCCGAGGACTCACGTGCCGCGCGCGAGGACTCGACACTCACCGGGCTCGACGACGACGTGCTGCGTCGGGTCCGTGCGCTCCACGAGATCGCGCAGCGTCGTGGCCAGAAGCTGGCCCAGCTGGCGCTGCAGTGGGCGGTCCGAGACCCTCGCGTCACCAGCGCCGTGATCGGGGCCTCCAGCGTGGAGCAGCTCGACACCAACCTCGATGCCGTCGGCGCACCTCCGTTGACCGCGGAGGAGCTCGCCGAGATCGACCAGTACGCCGTCGAGTCGGGCATCAACCTCTGGGCCCGGTCGGCCGAGCACTGAGGGCTCAGGCGGTACGCCGGATGCGGCCCGCGTAGCGCTCCTCGAGCGCGTGGTTGTGCGCGTCGCCCTCGGGGATGTTGGCGGAGAGGTAGACCGGCGGCTCGGCCCCGGCGTCGAGCAGGCGACGCACGACCTCGGCGGTCACCATCTGCGCGAGCAGTGCCGCCGTGATCGAGGAGACCGCGCACACGGCGCCGCCCCCCGGCAGGTCGAGCACCGCGTCGCCGTAGGGCGCCTCGTTGTCGAGGACCACGTCGGCGAGGTCGACCAGCTTCTGGCCCGACGGGTGCCGCGACTCCACGCCGCGGGTGTGCTGCAGCGACGTCACCGCGATCAGGGAGTGGCCGTGCTCCTTGACGATGCGAGCCATCTCCACCACCGAGCCGTTGACGCCGGAGCTCGACGCGATGACGAAGACGTCGGCCGGCCGCGGGGCTGCGAGCTCGTAGAGACGGGCGGCGATGCCCGGGTCGCGCTCCAGGATGCCCCGACCCAGGACCTCGGGGGACTCGCCGCCGTGGACGACGACGTCACGCAGCGAGATCCGGTTGCTCGGGACCAGGCCGCCCGCGCGGCCCGCCAGCTCCATGGCCAACGCCTCGGAGTGGCCCGACCCGAAGGTCTGCAGCACGCCGTCGGCGAGGACCGAGCGGGCGATCAGCTCGGCCGCCTCCTGCACCGGGCCGTCGGCCTGCGCCGCGACCCTGGTGAGGACGGGGTCGAGTGCGTCGAGATAGGACTGGGCGCTCACCGCTACGTCGGACAACGTTCGACACCTTCCTCTGGGACTTGCTAGGAGTATGTCGTGGCGCACAGCAGCTCGGGCACGGGGGACGGCCTCGTCCTCGGCGGGGACATCGGCGGCACGTCGACACGACTCGTGGTCGCCGACGGCGCCGGCCGCGTGCTGACGCGAGGTACCGGCCCCGGAGGCAACCCCGTCGCCCACCCGGCGACCGCGCGGCAGGTGCTCGCCGAGACCCTGGCCCGGGCGCTGGACGGCGTCGACCCGGCAGCGGTGCGGGCGGGGGTCATCGGGATGGCCGGGAGCGGGGCCGCACGCGACCCGGCGGCCCGCGCCGCCTACGACGAGCTGTGGCGGCAGGCCGGCCTCGGGTGCCGCCCGAAGATCTGCTCGGACCTCGAGGTCGCCTACGCCGCCGGGACCGACGCAGCCAGTGGCACCGTGCTGGTGGCCGGCACCGGGGCCGTCGCGGGACGCATCCGTGATCGTCGACTCGTGGCGGCCGTCGGCGGGCACGGCTGGCTCCTCGGTGACGAGGGCTCGGGTTACTGGATCGGCCGCGAGGCGGTGCGGGTGGCGCTGCGCGTCCTCGAGGGGACCGCTCTCGACGGCGTGCTCGCGCGGTCGGTGCTCGACCGGTTCGGGATCGACGCCCGTGACGCCGAGGCCCGTTCAGCGTTGATCGCGACGGTGCACGGGCGACCACCGGTGGCCCTCGCCGCGGTCGCGCCCCTGGTGAGCGCGGCCCACGAGGCCGGTGACCCGGCGGCCACGGCGGTCCTCGACGAGGCGGCGTCCCACCTGCTGCGCACGTGGGACGGACTGGGCGTCGCGGACCCCGGCGCACCCGTGGTCCTCGCCGGTGCCCTGGCGACGGCGGGGACCCACCTCGGTGAGCTGGTCCGTGCCGGGCTCCACGACCGGGGGGCGGCGCCCGTGACGGCCGCGGACCCGGTCCTCGGCGCCGTACGGCTCGCGCTCGGGTCGGAGCGCAGCCCCGTGACTCGTGAAGGAAACTGATCGAATTGATGCTTGCCCGATCACAGATGAACAACCTAGGGTGAGCAGAACTCGGGGCCCAGTGCCTCACCCACGGATGCAGCATCGTTCGTCATGAAGGGGAAGCACCATGTCCAGCACCTACAGCCCGTCCCGCCGCGCCCTCTTCCGCCAGGCCGGCCTCGCCTCCCTGGCGGTCGCCGGCGGGTCGTCCTTCCTGTCGGCCTGCGCGACCTCCGGTGGTGGTGACGGCGACGGCGAACGGGCCGAGCGCACGGACGACAACCCCTTCGGCGTGCAGGCCGACGCCCCCCTCTCGGTCGTCATCTTCAACGGCGGCTACGGCGACGACTACGCGAAGTACCACGAGAGCCTCTACGGCGAGGTGTTCCCCGACGCCGAGATCTCCCACAAGGCGATCACCGACATCCGGCAGCAGATGCAGCCGCTGTTCAACGCCGGCAACCCGCCCGACGTCCTCGACAACGCCGGCGCGGAGGCCATGCCGATCTCGACCCTCGCCGACACCGGCCAGCTGGCCGACCTGACCGAGCTGTTCGAGGCCGAGGCGATCGGCTTCGACGGGATGACGGTCCAGGAGACCCTCAACCCGGTCGCCATCGAGTCCGGGGTCTACGACGACAAGCCGCTGGTCCTCAACTACGCCCTCCAGGTCTACGGCCTCTGGTACGACCGCGCCCTCTTCGACGAGCGGGGGTGGGAGCCGGCGGAGACGTGGGAGGACTTCCTCGCCCTGTGCGAGGAGATCAAGGGCGCGGGCATGGCGCCGCTGGCCCACCAGGGCAAGTACCCCTACTACATCGAGCAGCTGCTCTGGGACCTCGCGGTCAAGCACGGTGGCCCCGAGGTCGCCTACGCCATCGACTCCCTCGAGCCCGGTGCCTGGGAGAACGAGTCGATGAAGGCCGCGGCTGCCGCGATCGCCGAGCTGAAGTCCAAGGGCTACATGCTCGAGGGCACCGAGGGGCTCGACCACATCCAGTCCCAGACGCGCTGGAACGAGCACAAGGCGGCGTTCATCACCTGCGGCTCCTGGCTCGAGAACGAGCAGAAGGAGGTCGCCCCCGAGGGCTTCGAGACCACCCTGGCGCCCACCCCGCTGCTCCCCGGCGCGGCGCTGCCGTTCCAGACGGGCCGGGTCGAGGCGGCCGAGGCCTTCATCGTCCCGGCCCAGGCCGCCAACGTGCCGGGCGGGATGGAGTTCATGCGGCAGATGCTCTCGAAGGAGGGCGCAGCGGAGTTCACCAAGCTCACGGCCGCGCCGACCGTCGTCAACGGCGCCACCGAGGGCCTCGAGCTGACGCCCGGTGCCGCCTCGGCGATCGCCCTGATCGACGCCGGTGGTGACGACAACTGGAACTACTACTACAACAAGTGGTACACGCCGCTGGAGCCCAAGATCGGCTCGGCGGTCGCCGAGCTGGCCGCCGGCCGCATCGACGCCGACGAGTTCTGCAGCCGTGCCCAGGCGGCGGCCGACGAGACGGCGAACGACCCCAACACCGTCAAGCGCACCCGGTCGGCCTGAGGTCCCGACGCGCGCGAGAGGGCGAGGATGAAGCACGGTCGCTACCCGTTCATCGTGGGCTTCCTGGTCCCCGGGCTCGCGATCTACGCCGTCTTCGTCCTCTCGCCGTTCGTCCAGGCGTTCCACTACTCGCTGACCGACTGGACCGGGATCTCACCGGAGTTCTCCTACGTCGGGCTCGACAACTTCCGCCGACTGCTCGACGACTCCCAGTTCCTCGCAGCGGTCCGCAACAACGCCCTGCTGCTCGTCGTCGTCCCGTTGGCCACCGTCGGCCTCGCGCTGGTCTTCGCCTTCCTGCTCAACGTCGGAGGCGGGGCGAGCGGGGCCGGGGTGCGGGGCATCCGCGGCAGCGGCTTCTACAAGCTGGTCTTCTTCATGCCCCAGGTGCTGGCCATCCCGGTCATCGCCGTCATCTGGTCGGTGATCCTGGAGCCCACCGGGAACGGCCTGGTCAACTCGGCGCTGGGCTGGATCGGCATCGGGCCGCTGGGTTTCCTCGCCGACCCCGACCTCGCGCTGTGGTGCGTGATGTGGGTCCTCGTCTGGGGCAGCGTCGGCTTCTACCTCGTGCTCTTCAACGCCGCGATCAGCTCGGTGCCACGCGAGATCTTCGAGGCGGCGGTCATCGACGGTGCGGGCCGGTTGGCCACCTTCCTCCGGGTCACCCTGCCGCTGCTGTGGGACACGGTGCAGACCGCGTGGGTCTACCTCGCGATCCTCGCGCTGGACGTCTACGCCCTGGTCGCCGTGATGACGGCCGGCCCGGGCGGGCCGGACAACGCCACCCAGGTGATCTCGCTCCAGATCGCCCAGAACGGCTTCACCTTCGGGCGGGCGGGCTACGCCTCGGCCATGGGCGTGGTGCTGTTCTTCCTGACCTTGGTGATCGCCGTGTTCATGCTGCGCATCACGCGCCGCGAGCGGGTCGAGTTCTGAGCAGGAGACGACGATGACGACGACCTTGCCCCCACGGGAGCCCGGGGCGGCCCCACCGCCGGCGGCGCCCCCGGCCGGTGGCCCGAGGCTGCGCCAGACCCCCGGTGACTCCACGGCCACGGCCACGGCGCACGCCGTCCTGCTGCTGTGGTCGCTCCTGGTGATCGTGCCCTTCCTCTGGGCGCTGCTGGCATCGGTCAAGGACTCCCGCGAGATCTTCGGATCACCCTGGGAATTGCCCGAGGTGTGGCGCTGGTCGAACTTCGCCGCCGCCTGGGACCGGGGCGGCGTGGGCGACTACCTCGTCCACAGCCTGGTCGTCGTCTCGGGCGGCGTCGTGCTCACCATGCTGGTCGGCTCGATGGTGGCCTACGTGCTGGCCCGCTACGAGTTCCGCGGCAACCGGGCGATCTACTACCTCTTCGCCGCCGGGATGATGTTCCCGGTGTTCCTGGCGATCGTGCCGCTCTTCTTCGTCGTCCAGGGCCTCGGCATGCTGTCGACCTACCACGGCCTGATCCTGGTCTACGTCGCTTACTCGCTGCCGTTCACGGTCTTCTTCATGCACGCGTTCTTCCGCACCCTGCCCACCTCGGTGGCCGAGGCGGCGATCGTCGACGGGTGCTCCCACACCCAGGTGTTCTTCCGGGTGATGCTCCCGATGGCCAAGCCGGGGCTGCTGAGCATCGGCATCTTCAACGTCCTCGGCCAGTGGAACCAGTTCGTGCTGCCGGCGTTCCTCTCCCCGGAGAAGCCGGTGCTGGCGCAAGGCATCGCCACCCTGCTGGCGCAGCAGCGCTACGAGGGGAGCTGGGGGGTGCTGTTCGCGGCGCTGGCGATCGCGATGGTGCCGGTCGTGGTCGTCTACCTCATCTTCTACCGGCAGATCCAGGCCGGCCTGACCAGCGGCACCCTCAAGTAGCCACGACCACGAAGCCGCGGCGGGAGCCGGTCAGCCGGCCAGCAGGCGCAGCAGCCGCGACACCTCGGCGGCCACGGCGTCGCGACCCGGGCCGAGGTACTTGCGGGGGTCCACGAGCTCCTCGTCGGCCAGCGCGCGACGGACCGCGGCGGCCATCACCGCGTTGAGGTGGGTGGCGATGTTGATCTTCCGCATGCCGTGCCGTACGGCGCTGCGCAGCCCCTCGTCGGGTACCCCGGAGGAGCCGTGGAGCACCAGCGGCACGGCGACTGCCGCGGCCAGGCGGGCGATGAGGGCGTCGTCGAGCACCGCGTCCCGGGTCAGCATGGCGTGGCTGGAGCCCACGGCCACCGCGAGCGCGTCGACACTCGTGTCGGCCACGTAGGCAGCGGCCTCCTCGGGGTCGGTGCGGACCCCGGGCGCGTGGACGCCGTCCTTGCCGCCGACCTCACCGAGCTCCGCCTCGACCCACACCCCGGCCGCGTGCGCCTCCCGGGCGACCCGGCTCGTGGCTGCGACGTTGGCCGCGTGGTCGAGCCGGGAGGCGTCGTACATGACCGACGGGAAGCCGAGGTCGATCGCCTGCTGCACGAGCTCGGGCCGCGTGGCGTGGTCGAGGTGGACCACCACGGGCACCGCGGCGTGCTCGGCCACGGCGAGGGTGGCGCGGCCGACGGGGACCAGCGAGCCGTGGTAGTCGACGGTGTTCTCCGAGACCTGCAGCACGACCGGCAACCCGGCGTCCTCCGCGCCGGCGACGATCGCCTCGGCGTGCTCGAGCTGGATGACGTTGAACGCGCCGACACCGCGCCGGGCTGCAGCGGACGTCGTGGCGACCTCGGACATCGTGGCGAGGGTCATGATCCTCCTGTCGACAGGCCGGGTGTGCAGGTGCGGACCTCGACCCGGGGGAGGAGGTCGCGGTGGAGCTCGAGGTCGATCGCCCCGGCGACCGGGGACGCGACGGCGGCCGCCGAGGCCGCCACGGCCTCCGCGGCGAGTGCGGCCGGCGCGACGCCGTGGGCCAGGCCCCGGGCGACGGCCGCGGCGGCGGCGTCGCCGGCACCGGTCGCGTTGCCCGCCACGGCGTACGGCGGGCGGGCGTGCCAGCTCCCGGACCGGTCGGTCACGACCAGTCCCTCCGCGCCGCGGGTCGCGACCACGGCCCGCGCCCCGGCGGCGACGAGGGCCGCGCTGCGTCGCGCCGTGTCCGTCGGGTGGGGGCAGGGACCGACGAGCTCGGCGAGCTCCACGTCGTTGGGCATGAGGACGACTCCGGGGACCCCGGCCGCGGTGAGCAGAGCCGGGCCGGAGGTGTCGATCACGGTCGGGACACCGGCGGCGAGGGCGCTGGTCGCCAGCTCGGCCGGGAGCGTGTCGTCGACGCCCGGGGGGAGGCTGCCGGAGACCACGAGGCAGCTGGCGGTCGGCAAGAGATCCCCGACGCGCCGGAGCAGCGCCTCAGCCGAGCCCGGCGTCACCGGGACCCCCGGCTCCCACAACCCGGTCGTCCGGCCGGGCTCGGCCACGACGAGGGTGCGACGCACGTGGGGGAGGGTCGTGACGAACGCCGTGCCGACGCCGCAGGACGCCACCTCCTCGGCGAAGGCCGGGCTGGCGAACCCGGTGGCGGTGACCCGCTCGCCGAGCTGGGCCAGCACCGCGGCGACGTTGATCCCCTTGCCGCCGGGCCGGAGCCGCGCGGTGCTGACGCGCTGCACCTCACCGAGCCGCACCTCGGGGACCTCGTAGGTGGCGTCGTAGGCGGGGTTCGGCGTGACGGTGACGATCACGCGACCGGCTCCCCGCCCCGGAGGACCGCGGTCACGCGCCAGTCTCCGTCGAGCGTCAGGACATCAGCCCGCAGGCCGGTCCCCAGGCGCCCTCGGTCGGATAGACCGAGCAGCGTCGCGGGTGTGGTGGAGGCAGCGCGCACCACGGCCACGGGGTCGATCCCGGCGTGGACGACACACCGGCGGACGACGTCGGCGAGGTGCGCGGTCGATCCGGCGATCGAGCGCTTCTCACCCGTCGTCCAGGCGATCGCGTCCTGGACCCGGACGGTGAGCGGTCCCAGTCGGTAGTCACCGTCAGGCATGCCGGCGGCGGCCATGGCGTCGCTGACGAGCACGACCCCGTCGGGCGGCGCGAGCGCGAAGACCATGGCCGCCGTGGCGTCGGCCAGGTGGACCCCGTCGGCGATCAGCTCGACGCGGGTCGTCCCCCGGGCCAGGGCGGTCAGAGCAGCGGCCACGGGTCCGGGCTCGCGGTGGTGCAGCGGCGCCATGCCGTTGAACAGGTGGGTCACCAGGCCGGCGGGGCCGGCGAGGGTCTCGGCGACGGTGTCGACGTCGGCATCGGTGTGCCCGGCGGCCACGACCACCCCTGCCTCGGCGAGGACGGCGGCGACGTCGCCGGCCCCCGGCAGCTCGGGCGCGATCGTCAGCATCCGGACCGAGCCGCCACCGGTGCGGAGCCACGAGCGCACGGTCGCGACGTCGGGCTCCGCGAGCTGGGAGGGGTCGTGGGCGCCGCAGTGGTCGCGGCCGAGGTAGGGGCCCTCGAGGTGGCTCCCAGCCACGGTGCCGCCCTCCTCGACGACCTGCCGGATGGCCGCGACCGCCTGGGTGATGTCGTCGGTCGCGGCGCTGACCAGGGACGCGAGCATCGTCGTGGTCCCACGCGCCAGGTGGTGAGCGGCGGTTCTGCGGACGTCCTCGGGCGAGCCGGTCGTGACGCTGTGACCACCACCGCCGTGGCAGTGCACGTCGACGTAGCCCGGCACGATGGTCCCCACGGGGGCGGGCTGCTCGCCCTGCCAGTCCCGCCGGTCACCGACGAAGCCGAGGGTGTCGCCGGCGATCTCCACGACCCCGTCCGGGATCACCTGCTCGGGGAGCACCACCCGGCCGCCGAGCACCCGGCCCGTCACGTCGTCGTCCAGGGTTCGAAGGCCAGCATGCCGGCGCCGACCACACCGGCACGAGGACCCAGCTGGGCCACCGTGACGCGGGCGGGCGCCACCACGCGGGTACGGCGCGCGAGCTCGCGCTCGAGCGTCTCGACCAGCCGCAGACCGGCGACGCTGAGGCCGCCGCCGACGACGATCAGCTCGGGCGCGACCACGGTCGCCAGCACGGCGAGCCCGTCGGCCAGCGCCTCGACCGCCTCCTGCCACACCTCGCGGGCCCGGGGGTCGACGTCCAACCGTGCGACGACCTCGGCGGCTCCGGCGACCTGCTCGCCGGAGCGGTCGGCGTAGGAGCGGGCGATGGCCGAGGCCGACGCCACCGCCTCCAGGCACCCGTCGCCGCCGCACGGGCAGGGGTGACCGGGACGCACGGCGAGGTGGCCGATCTCGGCGATCTCCCCGTGGTGACCGGTGACCACCCGGCCGCCCGCGACCACCACCGCCGCGACACCGGTGCCGATGACGACGAAGCAGACGTCGGTCTCACCGCGGCCCGCGCCGTACCGGATCTCGGCGACCGCGGCCGAGGCGACGTCGTGCCCCAGCCGCACCGGCAGCTGCCAGCGGGTCGCCAACGGCTCGGCGAGCGCCAGGTCCCGCCAGCCGATGTTGGCGCTGTAGGTCGCCACGCCGTGCGTCGCGTCGACGATGCCGGGCACCACGACGCCGGCGCCGCGGACGGGACCGGCGGCGGTGCCGAGCAGGCGGTCGCCGAGCCGGCCGATGGCCTCGCGCGCCGACTCGCCCGGGGGCGTGGGGGCGCGCTCGGCGGCGACCACCGTGCCGTCGCGGTCGACCAGCTCACCCTTGATGGTGGTGCCGCCGACGTCGACGGCGAGCGCGAGGGGCGTCGTCACGAGTCAAGGATGATGGATCGCTCGAGGTTGCGCGGCTGGCCGGCGTCGAGGCCGCGGTCGGCGGCCCGGAGCAGGCAGAGGCGGTGCACGAGCACGAGCTCGGCCATCGGGTCGCGCTCGTGGGCCACGAGGGCGGCGCCGGTGCGAGCCACGTCGCGCGCGAAGTCGGGGATCAGCTCGTCCAGGGCCCAGACCGCGCGGCCCGGTGCGGAGATGGAGATCGGCCCGTGGCGGAACTCGGTCTGGTGGTAGGACTCCGTCCAGGACTGGGTGGACTCCTTCAGCTTGAGCGAGGCCTCCTCCGCGAGCCCGAAGCCCCACCCCATCGCGACGAACGCGATCTGCTCGGCGTGGCGGACGGCGGCGAGGGTCTCCTCGGCGAGCTGCTCGTCGTCGATGGCCAGCACCTCGCGCGCCTGCTCTGCCGCCTCGCGGAGGTCGTGGCCGAGGTGCCAGCGGAACATGGCCAGGGCCGTGGTGGCCGTGCGCGACTGGACGACCGCCTCCTCGTCGACGTGCTCGAGGGAGATCACCTCGCCCAGGTCGGCGATCGGGGTACGGGGGTCGGCGGTCACGACGGTGACCGGCACCCGGTCGCGCAGGCCGTCGAGGGCGGTGAGCACCTCCGTCGTGGTGCCCGACCGGCTGATGCCGATGACGCGGTCGTAGGGCCGGTCCAGCACCGGGTCGCCGGCCGGCCAGGCGTCGGTCTCACCGTGACCGAGCGACTCGCGGAGCGCGGCCACCGCCCGGGCGACGTAGAGCGAGCTCCCGCACCCGAGGACCGCCACCCGCTCTCCGGGCCGGGGCAGCACTTCGCGGTGGTCGTGGGCGAGGTCGGCCGCCTCCAGCCAGTTGTCGGGCTGGGTGGACACCTCGGCGGCAAGGCCGCCGGCACCGGGGGTGGCGAGGGTGGAGGTCACGGCGCCAATCCTCCGTGGGATTGATTGGTACTGTCAATCCACCCGATCAGATGAGCAGAATCAATCACCGAGAGAAGGGGACGTGACAGGTGTGACTGCTGTGCGGGTGCGTCCCACCCAGCTGACGGTGCCGGGCTCCCCGGTGGGCGAGGAGGACCCCTTCCCCCATCTCGGCGCGGTCCGCGCCCTGCCGGTGCCACGGCTGGACCCCACGGCCCCCGCCGACATGAGGGAGCGGGTCTCCTACGGCCGGCTCGCGACGGCTCTGCCCTACGCGCGGTTCAACGGCTACGACCGGCGTACGACGCCGCAGACGCTCCCCGCCCTCGAGCTGACCAACGGCGTGCTCACCGCGACCGTGCTGCCGGGGCTCGGAGGTCGGGTGTGGTCGCTGCGCGACGAGCGGTCCGGCCGCGAGCTGCTCCACCGGAACCCCGTGCTCCGGTTCGCGAACTTCGGGCTCACCGACGCCTGGTTCGCCGGCGGCATCGAGTGGAACCTCGGGTCGACCGGCCACACCTGCCTGAGCACGCGGCCGGTGCACGCCGCGGTGCTGCACCTGCCGGACGGGGACGCCCTGCGGCTGTGGGAGTGGGAGCGGACCCGCGACCTGGTCCTCCAGGTGGACCTCGGGCTGGAGGGGTCGAGGCTGGTCGCCTCGACCCGCGTCCTCAACCCCGACCCCGAGGCGAAGCCGCTCTACTACTGGACCAACATCGCGGTGCCCGAGACGCCCGGCACGCGCGTCCTCTGCCCCGCCGAGCACGCCTGGCGCACGGCGTACGACGGCGCGCTCGACCGTGTCGCCTTCCCGGTCCCGGACGGCGATGGTGTCGATGTCAGCCGTCCCGGCGCCTCGGTGCACGCAGCTGACTACTTCTTCGACGTCGGCGACCGGTCCGGTCGGCTGGTCGCGGCCGTGGAGGCCGACGGCCTCGGGCTCCTGCAGACCTCGACCGACCGATTGGCCGGCCGGAAGCTCTTCGTGTGGGGTGCCGGCCCCGGTGGCACACGGTGGCAGGAGTGGCTGAGCGGTCCTGACCGCCGCTACTGCGAGATCCAGGCCGGCGCGTGCCCGACACAGCTGGAGCACGACGTCCTCCCCGGTGGCGCGAGCGTCTCGTGGACGGAGACCTTCGAGCCGCTCCGGCTCGAGCCGGAGGTGGTGGCCGGACCCTACGACGACGCCTGTGCCGCCGCCGCGGAGGTGGCCCACGGCGCGGGTCGGCCGGCCGCGCTCGAACGGCACCATCGGCGGTGGCTCGGCGAGGTCGCGGACCGCGCTCCCGACGAGGTGCTGGCGCACGGCAGCGGCTGGGGGCACGCCGAGGTGCTGCTGCGCGGGGGTGACTGGCAGCATCGCGCGGCACTCCCGTTCGCCGAGGTCGACGACACCAGTGCGGTCGCGGTCGCGGTGCTGCGTGACGAGCCTGACGAGCGACTAGATGCGCTGGCCCCCGCGCGCACGGTGCCCCCGGTCTCGGACCGCTGGCTCGCCGTCCTCCGCGCCCGGCCCGCCCATTGGTGGGTCGACCTCGCGATCGCCGTCAACGAGCACCTCCGCGGTCGACTCGACGAGGCGGAGGAGCGCTACCGCCGGTCTGCCGCGCTCCGGCCGACCGCCGTCGCCGAGCGAGGCCAGGCCCAGGTGGCGCTGGCCCAGGGACGGACCGAGGCCGCGGTGGAGCACTACACGACCGCACGCCGGCTCGACCCCGAGGCGCGGACACCCGCGACCGAGCAGCTCGAGCTGTTGCTCGACCTCGGCCGGCCCGAGGACTGCCTGGAGGTCGTCGAGGAGCTGCCTGACGGCGTACGCCACCACGGCCGCACCCGACTGCTCCGGGCCCGCGCCCTCGCGGACCTCGGGAGATCGGCGGACGCCGCGGCGATCATGGATGATCTGGAGGTGCCGGACCTGGCGGAGGGAGCTCGCGACCTCGACGAGCTCTGGGCTCGGGTGCGGCCGGACCAGCCGGTGCCGCCGCACCTGGACTTCCGGATGGTTCGCGAGGAAGGGACGAGATGACGACGCAGGGCCCGGACCAGGCGACGCGGTGGCGACTGCTGCTCGACGCGCTCGCCGCCCGCCGGCGACTCTCGGTCAGCGAGGCAGCCGAGCTGCTGGGCGTCTCGGCGGCCACCGTCCGACGCGACTTCGGCGAGCTGGCCCGCCGGCAGCTCGCCACCCGCACGCACGGTGGTGTCGTGGCGACGTCGGTCGCCTACGACCTCCCGGCCCGCTACCGCACCACCTCGGACGACCCGCGGGAGCGGATCGCGGCGGAGGCCGCCGGACGGATCCGGGTGGGCACGGTGGTGGCGTTCAACGGGGGGACCACGACGACCGCCGTGGCGCGGCACCTCAGCGCGCGCCCCGACGTCCAGGAGGCCGAGGCCGACGCGGTCACCATCGTCACCAACGCCCTCAACATCGCCGGCGAGATGGTGCTGCGGCCGAGCATCCGCACCGTGGTGATCGGGGGCGTGGCCCGGCCGCAGTCCTACGAGCTGCACGGACCGTTCGCCAGCCGGGTGCTGCGCGACCTGCTGGTCGACGAGCTGTTCCTCGGGGTGGACGCCCTGAACCTCCAGGGGGCCAGCTGCCATCACCTCGGCGAGTCGGTCATCAACGCCGAGATGGCGGAGCGCGCGCAGCGGGTCACGGTGGTCGCCGCCGCCCACAAGCTCGGCCGGGTGTCGCTCTCGGTCATCTGCGGGCTCGACCGAGTCCAGGAGCTGATCACCGACCGGGAGGCGCCGGAGGACGTGGTGGCGGACCTCCGGGCTGCGGGCGTCGAGGTCACGCTCGTCTGAAACCCGGGTGCGCGGTGCTGTCGCCACCCCGGACAATGACGGCCATGGGTCACGTGGACGTCGCCGGTGTGCGCTACGAGCTCCCTGACGGCCGGGTCCTGCTCGACGACGTCTCCTTCCGGGTCGGCGAGGGTGCCAAGGTGGCACTGGTCGGAGCCAACGGGGCGGGCAAGACGACGCTGCTGCGGATCGTCACGGGCGACCTGGTCCCGCACGCGGGCGTCGTGACGCGGTCCGGCGGGCTCGGCGTGATGCGGCAGATGGTGGCGCACGGGCTCGGGGAGGACCCGACGGTGGCCGACCTGTTGCTCTCGGTGGCGCCGGCGCGCGTCCGCACCGCTCGTGCCGAGGTGGACCGCCTCGAGCTGGCGCTGATGGACACCGACGACGAGAAGACCCAGCTCGCCTATGCGGCCGCGCTGGCGGAGTACGCCGACGCCGGTGGTTACGACCTCGAGGTCACCTGGGACGTGTGCACGATCGCCGGTCTCGGCCTGTCCTACGACCGGGCCAAGTACCGCGAGCTGCGGACCCTCTCGGGCGGCGAGCAGAAGCGGCTGGTGCTGGAGTACCTGCTGCGGGGTCCCGACGAGGTGCTGCTGCTCGACGAGCCGGACAACTTCCTCGACGTCCCGGGCAAGATCTGGCTCGAGGGCCGGATCCGGGAGTCGGAGAAGACGATCCTCTACATCAGCCACGACCGCGAGCTGCTCGACAACACCGCGACGCGGGTGGTCACGGTCGAGCTCGGCGCCGCGGGCAACCGGGTGTGGACCCACCCCGGTGGCTTCGCGAGCTATCACGACGCCCGACGCGAGCGCTTCCTGCGCTTCGAGGAGCTGACCCGTCGCTGGGAGGAGGAGCACGCCAAGCTCCGGGCCCAGATGCTGATGTACAAGCAGAAGGCGGCCTACAACTCCGACATGGCCAGCCGCTACCGGGCGGCCCAGACCCGGCTGCGGAGGTTCGAGGAGGCCGGGCCCCCGACCGAGCAGCCGCGGGAGCAGCAGGTGCGGATGCGGCTGAAGGGCGGCCGTACCGGCAAGCGCGCCGTGGTCTGCGAGGACCTCGAGCTCACGGGCCTGATGAAGCCGTTCGACCTCGAGGTCTGGTACGGCGAGCGGGTGGCCGTGCTCGGCAGCAACGGCTCGGGCAAGTCGCACTTCCTGCGGCTGCTCGCCGGCGGCGGCACCGACCCCGACGTGGAGCACCAGCCGGTCGGCGACGTACCGGTGGCGCCGGTGAACCACACCGGCCGCGCGAAGCTGGGGGCTCGGGTGCGGCCGGGCTGGTTCGTGCAGACCCACGAGCATCCCGAGCTGATGGGTCGCACCCTGCTCGAGATCCTGCACCGGGGCGACGACCACCGCGACGGGATGGGGCGCGAGCAGGCGGCGCGGGTGCTCGACCGCTACGAGCTCGCGCACGCGGGGGAGCAGCGGTTCGAGTCGCTCTCCGGTGGTCAGCAGGCACGGTTCCAGATCCTGCTGCTCGAGCTGTCGGGCGCGACGCTGCTCCTGCTCGACGAGCCCACCGACAACCTCGACGTCCAGAGCGCCGAGGCGCTGGAGGAGGGGCTCGAGGCGTTCGAGGGAACGGTGCTCGCGGTCACCCACGACCGCTGGTTCGCGCGCGGCTTCGACCGTTTCCTGGTGTACGGCGCCGACGGCTCGGTCTATGAGTCCGACGGTCCGGTGTGGGACGAGGGCCGGGTCGCCCGCGTGCGGTGACCTACGTGCCTCACGTCCGCCGACTGAACCTGATCGACCCGTCGGGTAGTCGCCGGTGGAGGTAGCCACTGTCGTGGACGCGGCGGTGGTGGAACCCGCAGAGAGGCACCAGGTCCTCGAGGTCGGTACGACCGCCGCGGGACCAGGGCTGCCAGTGGTGGAGCTCGGCCCAGGCGTACGGGACGTCGCACCCGTCGGCGGCGCAGCTGGTGTGCCGGAGGGCGCCGGCGGTGCGTTGTGCCTCGGAGAAGAGACGCTTGCCGCGCCCGAGGTCCAGCAGCTGCGACGCGCCGTCGAGGACGGCGGGGACCAGACCAGCGTTGCAGGCCAGGCGACGGGCCTCTGCGGCGGAGACGAGGTCGTCGGTGTCGAGGCCGCCAGCCTTGAGCTGGCCGCGCAGGGTGTCCAGGTCGAGCTTGACGATGACGGTGGCCGCCACCTTGCTGGCGAGCCGGTCGGTGGGGAGGTGCTCCAGCAGGGTGGTCAGGGCGAGCCCTCGCTCGTGCGCGGGATCCCGGTCAAGACGCTGGTCGCCCGCTTGGGCCTCGGTGGCGCCCAGGCGGCCGCGGCGCGGTGCAGTCATGGCGTCGACGACCTTGCGCAGCACCGTGGCAGCAAGGGTCGGGACCCGGAAGTGGCCCGACGTGGTCCCGTCACCGTTGTCGTGGAGGGTGAGTCTGGTCCGGGACAGCGCCAGGGCCTCCTCGTCGCGCAGGATGCCGTCCTCGTTCGCGTCGACCACGGAGGTGTCGCGCTCCACGGCCTCGAGCGCGCGGCGGGCGACCCGCCGCAGCTGCCGCGGGTCGAGGACCCGGGCCTTGTCCACCAGGCGCTGCTCGACGGCTCGGCGCTGGTCGGGGGTGAGCGACGGGGGCAGCTGCCGTGTGGCACCGGCGATGACCGCTGCGTGCGCAGCCGACACCTCGCCGGCTCCGAGGGCCGAGGCGGTGGTGGGCAGGGAAGCGTCGAGGTCGAGGGCGAGTCGGGCGTCACGTGCGGCCTGCGCCCCGTCGCTGCGGGTCTGCTGGGCCACCCAGGCTCCGGTGGACCGGGCGCCTGTCAGCCGCGGCACGTGGTGCCGCTCGGCGGCGGCGACGAGCTTGAGCTCCAGGGCCTGCAGTCTCGACCGGGCCCGCGAGAGCTCGGCGATCACGCCGGCGAAGTCGCTGGGACCGAGCAGGTCCGCGGCGACACCGTCCAGCAGCTCGTGGACAGCAACCACCATCGCACCCGGATGACCGGGTTCGGGGTGAAGGTTCAGGGCTGCTGACATGGTCCCAATCTATTCGAGCACGTGTTCGAAGCCAGGGTCCCGAACCGGACCTGGGGACAATCGCGCGGATCCCCACTCTGTGAACCACTGGTGGCGGGGTCACGGGCCCGGCGACCGCGGCGAGGAAGGTGCTGCGGACGGCCTGTCATGCGCGACGGGCCCCACGGCCCTGAGGCGGCGGCGTGACGGCCGTGGCGACACTGTCCGTCCACGCGCTAGCGTGACGGCACACCCGCCGGCACCGGCGGCGAGCTCGTCCCAGGAGGTGGCGATGCGGCTGCTCCTCGCCGACCGGCTTCCGCAGCAGACGCTCGTCGACCTCGAGGCCCGCGGCCACGAGTGCGTGATGGAGCCGGGGCTCTCCGCCGACGACCTCCCCGGGAGGATCGCCGGGTTCGACGTGCTCGTGGTGCGCTCGACCAAGGTGGGAAGGGCCGTCTTCGAGGCGGCCGACCGACTGGCGCTGGTGATCCGGGCCGGGGCCGGCACCAACACGATCGACACCGATGCCGCCGCTCAGCACGGCGTCCTCGTCTCCAACGTCCCGGGCCGCAACGCTGCGGCCGTGGCCGAGCTGACGATGGGGCTGCTGCTCGCGATCGACCGGAGGATCGCGGACAACGTGGCCGACCTGCGCAACGGACAGTGGGACAAGCAGCGCTACAGCAAGGCGGACGGCCTGCTGGGCTCGACGATGGGCGTCATCGGCCTCGGCTCCATCGGCCTCGCGGTGGCCGAGCGCGCGTCGGCGTTCGGCATCCACGTCCAGGCGCTCGCGAAGGACGGGCGACCTCCCCACGTCGCCGCGCGAGCCGAGGAGCTCGGGGTCACGATGTGCGACTCGGTGCCGCAGCTGCTGGCGTCGTCCGACATCGTCACGCTCCACGTGCCCGCCTCCGAGAGCACCCGCCACCTCGTCGACGCCGACTTCCTCGGCCGGATGAGGAAGGGGGCGATCCTGCTCAACACCTCGCGGGGTGACGTGGTCGACGAGACCGCCCTGCTCGCCGCGCTGGACGCCGGCGACGTCCGCGCAGGCCTCGACGTGTTCGCCGACGAGCCCGGCTTCGGCGCGGGCGAGTGGGACTCACCCCTCGGTCGACACCCTGCGGTGGTCGCCACGCACCACATCGGCGCGTCCACGGACCAGGCGCAGCGCGCCATCGCCGCCGGGGTCACCGACATCGTCGACGCGTTCGTCGCAGGGGAGGTGCGCCACTGCGTGAACCTCGACCCGGGCCGGCTGGGGTCCATGACCCTGACGGTCCGCCACCGGGACCGCGTCGGCGTGCTCGCCCAGGTGCTCGAGCTGTTGCGCGCCGAGGGACTCAACGTCGAGCACATGGAGAACCGGGTCTTCCGCGGCGGTGAGGCGGCGGTCG